>DASUBV010000151.1:0-7047 GCA_035763085.1 Streptosporangiaceae bacterium
ATCTCATACGCCGACAGGGCCAGCCAGAACTCGGCGATGTCGCCGGTCTCGGTCAGGGTCCGGCCGGTGAGCTGCTGGACCCGTTCCATCCGGTAGACCACCGTCTGCCGGTGCACATTCAGCTGCCGGGCGGTCCGCTGCCAGGACCGGCGGCAGGCCAGGAAGGTGGCGAGTGACCGCAGCAGGTCGGCGCCGCTCCCCTGGTCGTAGTTGATCAGCGCGCCCAGGGTCCGGTCGACCAGCGCCCTGGCCTCGGCCGGGTCGCGCAGCGCAGGCAGCGGCGCCGCCGCGCCGTAATAGGCCAGGCCGTCGGGCCGGTCAGCGGCGACGGCCATCGCCCACATGGCCTCCCGCCGCGCCTCCGGCACCCGGACGGGCGTGCCGAGCGGCCCGCTGACTCCCACGACGGCGGCCGGGCCGAGCCGCTGTCGTACTGCGGCGACGGCAGCCTGATCCGGCCCGGCGTCACCCAGCAGGACCAGGACCACGCCGCCCCGGCGGATCAGCAGGTGGTCCAGGCCACGGCGGTGCAGGCCGATGTGCAGGCGGCGCTGCTCGTCGGACGAGGAGCCGCGAGCGGCCACCAGCCGGGCCCGGGCCGGGTCCAGCGCGTGCGCCGCGAGCTGCCGTCCCGCGGTCGCGGCGTCCAGCCGCGAGTCGAGCAGCTGGGCCAGCAGCTCGGTGCCGAGCTGTCGCACATGATCACCTCGCAGCGACGCGTGCGCGACCTCGACGGCCGCCGCTGTCGCCGCATGCTGCAGCAGCGCCAGATCGACATGCGTCCCGGCCAGGTGCTGCGCTACCAGCAGCGTTGGCTCCTCGTAGGGGATCTCGACCGCGACGGCCTGCTGGCCCCCGTCCGCCGCGACCCGCAGCAGTCCGGGCACCGCGCCACCATGCCGGGCCAGTGCCGACTGCAGTCCCGCGGTCAGCTCAGGTCCGGGAACCCGGGTTCCGGCCAGGACGCTCTCGCAGGTCTGGGAGTCGACCACGTACAGCTGGTCGCCCAGCTCGGCTTCCAGCCGCGCGAAGAAGGCGGCCGAGTCGGCGCCGGGCACCGCGTCCCGGATGGTCGCGTAGATCCGGCCGGCGCGGGCCAGCCGCCGTGACTCCTCGTGCGCGGACGCATCGGCCACTGTCCGGCTGAGGACGATGAAACTGACCGAGTACGGGACGCGCAGGACCGGCAGCCCGAGCTGGTCGGCCAGGGCAGTGACCCGCGTGGTGACCGCCGGGGTATCGGGGTCGGTGCCGATGACCAGCGCGGTGGCACCCGCCCTGGCCAGGCCGTCCACCAGTGCGACTTGGCCGGCCGCCGACCGCGGCAGGGTCCGGCCGTTCTTCATCAGCAGCTCGCCGCCCGACAGCCAGTCCCACGGCTCCGGCAGGTCGGACGAATGCGCCCAGGTGATGTCCCGGTCCAGGCCGGCGGCCCCGGCCAGTACCTCAATCCGCAGGTGTGGCTGGCCGGCCAGGTCGCGCACGGTGATGCTCACCCGGTTCCGTCCATCATCATCTGTACGATCGTATAAGGGGATCTTGTGCAATTGTGCTGATCGCCTACTGTTCGGGCCGGATGCGCAGTGACTACATTCCTGCCCACCTGACCGGCACAGACGGGTGGTCGCCCATGACGGACAACGGCGCCGCGGCCCGGGGCATCCCGGCCGACGCTGACAGCTCGCTGACGCTGAAGCGCGGGTTCACCTTCCGCTCGGCGTTCTCCCTGGCCTTCGCCGACGTGTCCCCGATCGTCGCGCTGTACACGGTGTTCTCCATCATCGTCGCGCTCGCCGGGCTCGGCTTCTGGTGGGCGTTCCCGATCGTGCTGGGCGGCCAGCTGCTCGTCGCCGCCGTCTTCGGCGACGTGTCGTCCCGCTGGCCGCTGGCCGGCTCGGTGTACCAGTGGGCGCGCTACCTGGTCGGCCCGCGCTACGGCTGGTTCACCGCCTGGGCCTATATCTGGGGCCTGTCCATCGCCCTGGCCGCCCTGGCCTACGGCGCCGCCGGGTTCCTGCTCGCCGCGGTCGGCGCCGGCGCGCCCACGCACCTGACCACGTCGCTGGTGGCCGTCGCGCTGGTGATCTTCGCCTCGGGGCTGAACACCGCGGGCCGGATCTTCCTGAAGATCTTCCTGGGCCTGTCCATCGCGGCCGAGGTCATCGGATCGGTCGGGCTGGGCACCCTGCTGCTGGTGCGCTATCAGGTCAATCCGATCAGCGCGCTGGTGCACGGCACCGCCGCGGCGCACGGCGGGTCCTGGCTGGCCGGCCCGTTCATCGCGGCCATCGCGGTCGTCGGCTGGTCGTTCCTCGGCTTCGAGTCGGCCGGCTCCATCGCCGAGGAAGTCCGGGACCCGGCTCGCAATGTGCCCAAGGCCATCTTCCTGGCGCTGCTGGCGGTGGGCGCAGTCGTGCTGTACTCGGGGCTGGCCCTGGACCTGGCCGTGCCGAACATCGGGGCGGTGCTGGCGGGCACCGTCCCCGACCCGATCGGCGCCACCCTGGCTGCCCACCTGGGCAGCGGAGCGGCACGCGGCTTCGAGATCCTGTTCCTGCTCGGCTTCCTGGCCAGCTTCACCGCCGTGCAGTCAGCAGTCTCCCGGTGCATCTGGGCCAACGCCCGCGACCGCGTGCTGCCCGGCCACCGGCTGCTCGTCCGGCTGACCAGCAAGGAGCGGCTGCCGTACAACGCCATCGCCGTCACCGCCGTCATCGCCGCGGTCCTGCAGTTCATCAGCGCGACCAAGCTGTACACCGTGCTGATCAACTTCACCAACGCCGGGTTCTACACCGCCTTCGCGCTCCCCGTGCTGGGCGCGGCCTACATCCGGCTGCGCGGCCAGTGGCAGGCCGGGCCCTGGTCCCTGGGCAGGGTCGGGAACCTGATCACCTACATAGCGGCCATCTGGCTCATCGCCGAGATCGTCAACATCGCCTGGCCCCGTGCGGCGCTGTACGGGACGGGCGTGCTGCGCTGGAGCGTGCTGCTGATGATGGCCATCCTCGGCCTGGCCGGCGCGCTGCTGAACCTGTGGGTCTTCCGCGATGGCGGTGCGCACACCCGCCAGGGCGAGCTGGTCATCACCGATGACCTCCAGGCGGCGGGCGCGTGACGGCCCAGCTTCCCGGCCAGCCGCCTGAGCTTCCCGGCGGGATGCCCTCGCCGCGCGGCGTCGCGCTGGTCACCGGGGCGGCCAGCGGCATCGGTGCGGCGGTGGCACAGGAACTGCGATCGCCAGGCTGGCGCGTGGCCGGCTTCGACCTGCGGCCCAGCGCCTGCGACCTGCCGCTGACCGGTGACGTCACTGACTCCGCGGCGGTGACCGCCGCCGTGGCCCGGGTCACCGCTGAGCTGGGCCCGGTCGGGGCCCTGGTGACCGCGGCCGGCTACTACGAGATGATCCCGTTCGAGCAGCTCACCCCCGAGGGGTGGCAGCGGATGCTGCGGGTCCACCTGGGCGGGCTGGTCACCGCGGTACGCGCTGTGCTGCCCGGCATGCTGGAGCTCGGTGCCGGCCGGATCGTGGCCGTCTCGTCGGAGCTGGCGATCGGGGGCGGCGACGGCGACGCCCACTACGCCGCGGCCAAGGGCGCCATCATCGGGCTGGTGCGGAGCCTGGCCGCCGAGGTGGCCGGAAGCGGGGTGCTGGTCAACTCCGTCGCTCCCGGCCCGACCGACACCCCGCTGCTGGACCCTGACTCGCCGTGGCGGGCCCCGGAGTACCTCGCCACGCTCCCGGTGCGGCGGCTGGCCTGGCCGGCTGAGATCGCGGCAGCCGTCCGGTTCGTTCTCGAGGAGGGCTCGTTCCTGGTCGGCGAGGTCGTGTCGGTCAACAGCGGGGCGGTGATCTGATGACGTCCGGTCTGCCAGAGCGCCGGGAGGTGGCGCTGGTCACCGGGGCGGCGCAGGGCATCGGCGCGGCCATCGCCCGGCGGCTGGCCGCCCGTGGCGCCCTGGTCGCCCTGAACGACATCGCGCCGCGGCCCGAGTTGGACGAGCTGGCCGCGGAACTGGGCGGCATCACCGCTCCGGCCGACGTGTCGGACCGCGGCCAGGTGCTGGCCATGCTGGCCGCCATCGAGCAGGCCGCCGGCCCCCTCAGCACGCTGGTCTGCAACGCCGCGTACATGACGATGAGCCCGCTGCTGGAGCATCCCGAGGCGGACTGGTGGAAGGTGGTCGACACCAATCTGACGGGCACGTTCCACCTGATCCAGGCGGCCCTGCCCGGCATGCGCAGCCGCGGCGGCGGCCGGGTGATCGTGGTGACCTCCTACTGGGGCGTCACCGGGTGGCCGGATGCCACCGCCTACGCCGCGTCCAAGGCCGGCCTGATCGCACTGGTCAAGACACTCGGCCGGGAGCTGGCTCCGGACGTGATCGTCAACGGCATAGCGCCGGGCGTGACCGCCACGCCGCAGCTGGAGGTGGACGCGGCCAGCGCGGGGGTGAGCGTGGCCGAGGTCCAGAAGCGCTACGCCCGCGGCGTGCCGCTCGGCCGGATCGGCCAGCCAGCGGAGATCGCCGCCGCGGTGGCCTTCCTGGCTGACCCGGCGGTCGGCGCCATGACCGGTCAGGTACTCCAGGTGAACGGAGGCGAGATCCGATGCCGGGCATAGCCGGAGACGGCGAGCAGATCGTGAGCCAGGCCGACGGGCTGGTCGTCCCGCGCTATGCCGGGCTGACCACCTTCGCCCGGCTGCCCCGGCTGGAGGATGCCGGCCGGCATGACATCGCCGTCGTGGGCGTCCCGTTCGACTCCGGGGTCACCTACCGGCCGGGGGCCCGGTTCGGCCCGGCGCATATCCGGCAGTCCTCCCGGCTGCTGCGGCCCTACAACCAGACGCAGCAGGTGTACCCGTTCCGCGATCAGCAGGTCGTGGACGCGGGTGACATCCCCTGCAATCCCTTCGACATCCGCGCAGCGATCGGGCAGATCGAGCAGGGCGCCGCCGCGCTGGCCCCGGAGGGACAGCCCCTGGTCACCCTCGGCGGCGACCACACCATCGCGCTGCCGCTGCTGCGGGCGGTGAACCGGGTGCACGGGCCGGTGGCGCTCGTGCACTTCGACGCGCACCTGGATACCTGGCCCGCGTACTTCGGCGAGGAGTACACCCACGGCTCGCCGTTCCGCCGGGCCGCCGAGGAGGGCCTGTTCCTGCCCGGCCACAGCGCCCACGTCGGCATCCGGGGCTCGCTCTACGACGCGGGCGACCTGCGCGATGATGCCCGGATGGGCTTCCAGGTCTACAGCTGCACCGACATCGACGATGCCGGGGTGCCCGCCACCATCGACCGGCTCCGCGAGCAGGTCGGGGACCGGCCGCTGTACGTGTCGGTCGACGTGGACGTGCTGGACCCGGCATTTGCCCCGGCCACCGGGACGCCCGAGGCGGCGGGCCTGTCCAGCCGGGAGCTGATGCGCTTCGTCCGCGGCTTTGCCGGACTGCGGCTGGTGGGCGTGGACATCGTGGAGGTGGCCCCGTCCTATGACCACGCCGAGGTCACCGGCATAGCGGCGGCCAACCTGGCGTATGAGTTCGTGTCGCTGTTCGCGCGCTGCCGGGCGGCCCGGTCGTGACCGGCGGGCCAGCCAGCCCCCGCGAGCCGGCGGGCGCCGGCGGGGCGGCGCAGCCGGGGCCGCAGTTCTGCACCACCTGGCCGGGCGGCATGCGGGCCGCCGCGTGCTTCGCGTTCGACGTGGACGCGGAGTCGGCCGTGCTGTCGGCCGAGCCGGGCTCGGCAAGCCGGATGAGCGTGATGAGCCATCAGTCCTACGGCCCGGTCACCGGCGTTCCCCGGCTGCTGCGGCTGCTGGAGGCCCGTGGCATCCGCGCGACCTTCTTCGTCCCCGGCTACACGGCGCGCCGCTACCCCGGCACGGTCCGCTCCATTGCCGCCGCCGGTCACGAGATCGCTCACCACGGCTATCTGCACGAGCCGCTGACCGGGGCCGACGAGGCCACCGAGACCGGGTACCTGACACGCGGCCTCGAGGCACTGGCCGAGGTCACCGGCCAGCGGCCGGCCGGGTACCGGGCACCGCTGTGGGAGCTCAACTTCCGGTCGCCCGGCCTGCTGGCCGACCATGGCTTCCTGTACGACTCCAGCCTCATGGACAGCGACTGGCCCTACGAGCTGCGCGCGGGGGCGAGCCAGCTGGTCGAGATTCCGGTGCAGTGGGCCCTTGATGACTGGGAGCAGTACTGCTACGTGCCGGACATCTTCGGCAGCGGGCTGATCGAGAGCCCGGCCAAGGCGGCCGAGCTGTGGTCGCTGGAACTGGCCGCGCTGCGCGAGGAAGGCGGCTGCTTCGTGCTCACCGGGCACCCGTTCCTGTCTGGCCGGCCATCCCGCGCGGCGGCGCTGGGCCAGGTGATGGCCCAGGCAGTGGCCTACGGCGACCTGTGGATAGCAACGCTCGGCGAGGTCGCCGCGCATGTTCGCGGCCTTGGCCTCAACCCCCGCCAGCTCACCCAGCCCGAGATTTAGCAAGCAGCACCTGGCTGGCGGCACCTAGCGGGGGCCCGGATGCGACAAGCAGCCGGTCTATCTCCTGGACGCGCGGTGGCTGGAGCGCTGGGACCTGTACTTCGCCCGAAGCTACCTGGAGGCCATGCGGCGCTGGGACGCCGACGAGGCCCCGCCTGACGGGTAGGGCGACGCCTTCGGCGGCGCGCGGCCCACGTCTACCCGGAGCGGGTGAGCTGGGGCCGGCCTGGCACTTACCCCTTGGTGTGCGACATCGGATCGCGTCCGGATGTGAGCTGAAAAGGGGGAGCTCTGAGCCGAGGGGGCCGGCTGAAGCGGGGTCGCTGGTTATGTCCTCGGCTGGCGGCTGGGCTGGCCGGCTGGTATCGGATCCGGTTGCCGGGCGGTGCGGTCGATGGTCTGCGTCAGAATCGCGCGTGCCCTGGCAAGATCATCCGCTCGGCGGTCAAGGCTGGCCAGTTGCTCGCGCAGGGCGTCCAGGACGCCGGGGCAGGGACGCAACTGGGATGCGCCTGCGGCGCAGGGCAGGACCTGACGGATGGTGCGGGTGGG
>DASUBV010000152.1:0-2300 GCA_035763085.1 Streptosporangiaceae bacterium
TCCGCTGATGCCGGCGAACTCGGCATGAGCCACCGCGACCAGCTGGTCCGACTCGGCGTACCGGCTCGGCCGGACGTAAGTCAGGCGCTCAGCCGCGGTCACCTCCAGCGGCACGGCCCGGCCCTCAACGCTCGCCCGGTACTCGACGAGTACCCGGCCGGGCCGCACCGTCAGCACGTGCGCGCGCCCCTCTCCCGGGACGGCGACCTCCGCGGGCGTCAGGACTTCTCCGTCGCGGGTTACCGTCAGGCTCTCCCGCCACCTGGCGCCCGGCGTGTCCGCCACCGCCAGCTGGAGAACCACCTCGAGTGGCTCGTGCACCTCGATGTCAAGATGCGCACTGACGTGACGGCGCAGCGAGTCTCCCATACAGGTCAGTATGGGGGCACGCCCTGCGGCCTCGGCGCGACGGAAGTCCTCTCAGCAGGAAGGGCAGGGGATTGCGCGCTGTGCTGGGAGCGAACTGGTCAGGATTCACCGCTGGCCCCGGGCGGGCGCTTGTCCAGTTGCAGGCCGCGCAGGAGGGTGTCGAGGCCGGCGGTGAAGCGCTGGTCGCGGTTGCCGTCCCAGGCGTGGACGCCGTGGGCGGCCAGGGTCGGGAAGCGGCTGGCGGGCAGGGAGCGGAAGAACGCGCGCAGCTGCTGCCTGGTCGCGGTGTCGCGCAGGCGCTGTTCGGCGGGCGACGTGGGATCGGCGAGGGCGAAGCCGAGGGCGTAGTCGTAGATGAGGCGGAAGGCCAGGGCGGCTTCGCGGCCGGGCAGCCCGGCCGCGTGCAGCGGCGCGAGGAATGCCTCGGCCAGGTCCAGTGACGTGGGACTGAGGGGGTCGCGGGTCTTGAGCAGGGCGGCGGTGCCGGGATGGTTCTCCAGGACCGCCCGCAGCCGGCGCGCGAGGACGGCGACCTGCGCGGCCCAGGGCGCGGCGGGGTCAGCCCGGCAGTCAACCTCGCCGAGCACCGCGTCGAGGATGAGGTCGTACAGCTGTTCCTTGCCGCGGACGTGGCGGTACAGCGCGCCGGGTACCACGCCGAGGCGGGCGGCGAGGGCGCGCATGCTCAGGGACTGCGCGCCGTCGGCGGCGACAATCGCCAGGGCCTCCGCGACGACACGCTCCCGGGTGAGCGCGCGGCGGCCGCTTTCCCAGTCGCCGGGCGGGTTGAACCACAGCGCGTCCGCGTCCGCGCCTGCTGGCCGCTGACCTGCCATGCCCGCCCCATGCCGGGCCCGCCGTTGACCGTGAACGGTGTTCACTATAGTGTGAACAGCGTAGCTCGGAAATGAATAGTGTTCACCTGAGCGGTGTTCTTCCGGGTCGCCGGGCCGATGGGCCGGCCAGATACAAGGGAGAACGACATGACCGCGACGACGAGCCGGGGACTGCCCGGGAACCCGCGCACCGGGCGGGACGAAGTTTCGCGAGTGGCCGGGGGGCGCGGCTGGCTGGCCGGCGAGCAGGGCGAGGGCACGGCCTGGAGGCCGGCGGTCGACATATCCGAAGGCGTGGACGCATACCGGGTGACGGTCGAGATTCCCGGCATCAAGGCCGGCGAGGTGGAGATCACCATGGCGGACGGCCTGCTGACGATCCAGGGCGAGCGGCATGCCGCCCGCGCGGCGGCCGGGGAGAAAGTGCACCGGTCCGAACGCGGCTACGGCGTCTTCCGCCGGTCGCTCGCGCTTCCCAGCAGCCATGTGGCGGCGGACGAGACCGAAGCCTCAGTGCGAGACGGAGTGCTGGAGATCCTGGTCCCCAAGGCGGCGGACGCACAGGACACCCGCATCCGGGTACACGTCAGCCAGGGGAACGCCGTCCCGGCGCCTCGGCTCACCCCCGAGGAGTGGTAGACGATGCCGAGTACCACCGAACGCGAGGCGGCAATCAGCCCGGTGCCGCCTGCCAGGTCACGGCTGCTCCTGGGAGCGGATCACTCCGGCGCTGCGCTGCTCGACGGCGGCTGGTGGCCCAGGTCGGCCGACCCGGCCGCGGAACTGCCCGGGCTCATCCTCGCCCTGGATGAACGGCACGGCCGCATCACCCGGGTCCTGCTGGGCACGGCAGGCTGGGATGCCAGCAGGCCCCGCCGGCTGCGGGTCGACGGCCCGGCGGGCAGCCGCGTCGTACGGCTCGGCTGGTTCGTCACCATGCCCGCCGGCCTGCTTACCGCCATCTCCGCCAGCGGCCAGCGAACCGACCTGGTCACCATCCCCCCGCACACCGGCGAACAGGATGCCCGGGCGGCGATGGAACAGGCGGTCCAGGCCGGGAACCGAGATCACGCCCCCGCCATCCTGGCCGCGCTC
>DASUBV010000153.1:0-3450 GCA_035763085.1 Streptosporangiaceae bacterium
GGTGTCCATGCCCGGCGATCCCGTTCGTCGTCAGGTGAGCGGCCAGCGCGGCCGCCGCGAAGGGAGCGCCGTCGTGATGCCGATCGACACCTACCGGCTGTACCAGGCCGAGCGCGGCCGCAGCGCCGCCGAGTTCCGCGCCGCCGACGACGAGCTCGAGCGGCTGGGTGCCAGCCTGGCCCGGCTGCTGGGCGGCAGCAGCCGGTCCCGGCAGCAGGGGCCCGTCACACGCTTCCCGGCAGGCCGCCCGGCCATAGCAGGGCCTGCGCCACAATCACGCGCTGGCCGTCGTAGGTGACGGCTGGCCCGCCGTGCAGGTGGTAGCCGAGCGCGATCGCCTCGCTGACCCGGTGGCAGAAGGCGGCGTCATCGGGGCCGGTCAGGACCCGGTATATGGGCAGTTCGTCGGGCGGTTCGCTCATGACTCCAGCGTCCCAGACCCGGCGGCGGCCAGTCTCGCCACTACGTCGCCCGACGGGGGCGCGCCTTCGCCATCCCGCGCTGTCCTGGCTGGCCTGACCGCGGGAGGGCGCACTGTACGGGTTCGGCAGCGACAATGACGAAATGACCGAGTCACGTGATCGGGCCGGGTGGCCGGGAGCGGCAGCGGCGGAGCCTCGGCAGCCGGCGATCCCGGACGACGCGGGACGGGCGGCGGAGCCCGCAGAGCCTGGTAGTCCGCAGGACGCGGGCCAGGCGGCAGAGGCGGCAGCCCCGCACCGCGCGGGGAACCCAGCGGAGCTGGCAGCCCCGGACGACGCGGGGTGGTCGGCGGAGCCGGCAGTCCCGGACGATGCGGGGCAGGCAGCAGAGCCCGCGGAGCCAAGTCCGCAGCACGCGGGCCAGGCCGCGGGGCCGGAGGTCCCGCGGGACGCGGGGTGGGCGGCGGGGCCGGAGGCTCCGCGGGACGCGGTGCACACAGCGGAGCGGGGTGTCCCGGAGGACGCGGGGTGGGCGGCGGAGGTCGCGGAGATCAGGCGGCGCCGGGAACTGGCGATGGCGATGGGCGGGCCGGACAAGGTAGCCCGGCAGCGGGCGACCGGCCGGCTGACGGTCCGGGAGCGGATCGAGGCGCTGGCCGACGCCGGCAGCTTCGCCGAGATCGGTGCCCTGACCGGGTTCGGCAGCTACGCCGCGGACGGTTCCCTGACCTCGGTGCTGCCAGCCAACTTCGTCGCGGGCACGGCGCGGATCGGCGGGCGGCCGGTGCTGCTGGGCGCCGATGACTTCACCGTGCGCGGCGGGTCGGGTGACGCGGCGATCCACGCGAAGCAGGTCTTCGCCGAGCAGTACGCGGGCGAGATGCGGCTGCCGGTAATCCGGCTGCTGGACGGGGCCAGTGGCGGCGGGAGCGTGAAGATGACGATGGCCGCGGGAGCGACGTACGTGCCGGTCAACCCGGCGTGGGACGCGGTGGTGGACAACCTGTCGCTGGTGCCGGTGGTGGCGGCGTGCCTGGGCCCGGTCGTGGGGCTGGGCGCGGCGCGGCTGGTCATGTCGCACCTGGCCGTGATGGTCGAGGGCATTGGCCAGCTGTTCACCGCCGGGCCGCCGGTGGTCCGCGGCGGGACCGGCGAGGACCTGAGCAAGGAGGAACTGGGCGGTGCGGCGGTGCACCGGCGCAACGGCACGATCGAGCGCTTCGCCCGGTCCGAGGCTGAGGCCTTCGTTCTGATTCGCGATTTCCTGTCCTACCTGCCGGGCAGCGTGCATGAGCTGCCGCCGGTGACGTCCGGCGCGGACCCGGCCGGGCGGCGGGATGAGTCGCTGGCATCGGCCGTCCCGCGCAACCCGCGATGGCCGTACCGGATCGGCCCGGTGCTGGCGGCGATCTTCGACGCGGGATCGGTGTTCCCCTACGCGGAGTACGGCGGGAGCACGGTCACGGCGCTGGCCCGGCTGGACGGTCACCCGGTCGGGGTGCTGGCCACCGACCCGTACCGGGGCACCACGATGTCCGCCGAGGGCGCGCAGGCGATGACCCGGCTGGCCGACTTGTGCGAGACGTTCCACCTGCCGATCGTCAGCCTGACCGACCAGGGCGGCCTGACGGTGGGCCGGGTGGCCGAGCAGCGCGGCACGATCCGGTACGGTGCCCGCGCGATCGCCGCGATCTACCAGGCCCGGGTGCCCCAGGCCGAGCTGATCCTGCGCCGGGTGTACGGGGTGGGCGGCGCCGGGATCGTGAACCGGCACCGGGCCTCGCGCAGCTGGGCCTGGCCGTCCGGCGACTGGGGATCGCTGCCGGTGCAGGGCGGCGTGGAGGCGGCGTTCCGGGCCGACCTGGAGCAGGCCGCCGACCCGGCGGCTGAAGCGGCCCGGATCCGCCGCGAGCTCGCCGCGCTGGGCTCGCCATTCCGGACGGCGGAGAAGTTCGGCGTCCAGGACCTGATCGACCCGCGGGACTCCCGGCCGCTGCTGTGCGCCTGGGTTCGCGATGCCTACCGGGTCCTCCCGGAACTGACCGGGGGGCCGTCCTTCGGCACCCGTCCGTAATCATCCAGTAACTGCTTATGCTGGCGCTCAGCCGGTCGCGCGCGGATAATGCGGCGCGTGGGGCAGGAGACACTGCGGCAGGAGAGCGAGGCCGACCGGTTCCGGCTGGCCTATGAGCGCGCGGGCAGCGGCCCGGCGGTGCTGCTGCTGCACGGCTGGCCAGGTGACCGGGCCGACTACCGGGACATGGTGCCGCTGCTGTCGCCCGGCGCGGACGTGGTGGTGCCGGACCTGCGCGGGTTCGGCGAGTCCGACAAGCACCCGGCAGACCCGGCCGGGCAGTACTCCGCGGCAGCGCAGGCGCGCAGCATCGTCGCGCTGATCGGGGAGCTGGAGCTGGACCGGCCGGTGCTGGCGGGCTACGACATCGGCAGCCGGATCGCGCAGGCGATCGCGCGGGACCACCCGGAGCTGGTCGCGGCGCTGGTGGTCGCCCCGCCGCTGCCGGGCATCGGGGACCGGATCCTGCAGCCGGACGCGCAGCGGGAGTTCTGGTACCAGGCGTTCCACCAGCTGGAGCTGTGCACCGAGATGATGGACGGGCAGCCCGGCGCGGTGCGCGCGTACCTGCGGCACTTCTGGTCGCACTGGTCGGGCCCGGACTTCGAGCTGCCGGCCGCGGATGAGGATCACCTGGTCTCGGTGTACGGGTCTCCGGGGGCGTTCGCGGCCTCGATCGCCTGGTACCGGGGCGGGGCCGGCTCGGTCGCGGCGTCGCTGGCGGAGCAGGCGCCGGAACCTGATGCGCGGATCGGCGTGCCGACGGACGTGCTGTGGCCCGAGCACGACCCGCTGTTCCCGCGGGAGTGGTCGGACCGGCTGGAGGAGTTCTTCAGCGACGTGACACTGACGCACCTGGACGGCGCGGGTCACTTCACGCCGCGGGAGGCGCCGCAGCCGTTCGCCGACGCGATCAAGGCACGCCTTCCCCAGCCTTAGTTCCAGGCGCGCAGC
>DASUBV010000154.1:0-4136 GCA_035763085.1 Streptosporangiaceae bacterium
CGCGGCCGAGCGGGAGGAGCAGGCCGTCCGCGAGCGGGCCCGGCAGCATGCCCAGGCCGCGGCACGGGCGCGGGGCCGGGCCGCCGAGCGGGAGCGCCGCACGGCCGAGCGGCCCCCGGCGGTCACGGCCGAGCGTGCCCCGGCGGGCACGGCCGCGCGGGTCCCGGCCGCCGCGCCGCCCGCGGAGGCGGCCGTGCCGCCCGGGCGGCCCCCGCTGCCGCCCGGCCGCTACCTCGACCGGGAGGAGAGCTGGCTGCGGTTCGGCCAGCGGGTCCTGGACCTGGCCGAGGACACCGACATCCCGCTGCTGGAGCGGGTCCGCTTCGAGTCGATCTTCGCCGGCGGGCTGGACGAGTTCTTCATGGTCCGGGTGGCCGGCCGGATGCGCCGGATGGCCACCGGCCTGCCGGTGGAGAACGCCAGCGGCAAGCCGTCCGCCGAGGTGCTGCGGATCACCCTGGAGACGGCCAGGGAGCTGTCGCTGCGGCACGCGCTGTGCTACGCCGAGAAGCTGCAGCCCGCGCTGGCCGACAACGGCATCGAGATCCTGCGCTGGAAGGAGCTGACCGAGGGCGAGCAGGCCAAGCTGCAGGCCCTGTTCCGGGACCGGATCTACCCGGTGCTGACCCCGCTGGTCGTCGACCCCTCGCACCCGTTCCCCTACATCTCCAACCTGTCGGTCAGCCTGGCCGTCATGATCGCCGACCCGGCCACCGGCGCCACGCTGTTCGCCCGGGTCAAGGTGCCGCCGCTGCTGCCCCGGTTCCTGACGGTCGGGCCGAACCGGTTCGTCCCGCTGGAGGACGTGATCGCCGCGCACCTCGGCGAGCTGTTCGTCGGCATGGACGTGCTGGAGCACCACGCCTTCCGGGTGACCCGGATCCGCGACCTGGAGATCGACGAGGACGTCACCGAGAACCTGCTGCAGTCCCTGGAGCGCGAGCTCATGCGGCGCAGCTTCGAGCCGCCGGTCCGGCTGGAGGTCGAGGAGTCCATGTCGGCCGACGTGCTCGACAAGCTGGTCACCGAGCTGGGGGTGGACCAGCGCGCGGTGTACCGGCTGCCGGGGCCGCTGGACCTGTCGGGCCTGTCGGCGATCGCCGACCTGGACATGCGGGACCTGAAGTACCCCACGTTCGTCCCGGCCGAGAACGCGGTCCCGCACGACCGCAGCGTGTTCTCCACGATGGCCGACCACGACGTGCTGGTGCATCACCCCTACGACTCGTTCACCGCCAGCGTCCAGCGCTTCATCGTCTCGGCCGCCGCTGACCCGCGGGTGCTGGCCATCAAGCAAACCCTGTACCGCACCAGCGGCGACTCCGAGATCGTCGACGCGCTGATCGACGCCGCCGAGGCCGGCAAGCAGGTCGTGGTGGTGGTGGAGATCAAGGCCCGCGGCGACGAGCGGGCCAACATCGCCTGGGCGCGCAAGCTGGAGGAAGCCGGCTGCCACGTGGTGTACGGGTTCGTCGGGCTGAAGACGCACTGCAAGATGGCGCTGGTGGTGCGCGAGGAATCCGACGGCTCGCTGCGCCGGTTCTGCCATATCGGCACCGGCAACTACCACCCCAAGACCGCACGGCTGTATGAGGACTTCGGGCTGCTGACCGCCGACCGGACCGTCGGCGAGGACATCACCGACCTGTTCAACCACCTGACCGGGTACAGCCGCCCGCCGGACTACCGGCGGCTGCTGGTCGCCCCGGCCGGGGTGCGCGCGGGCCTGATCGAGATGATCGAGCAGCAGTCCGCGCTGGCCCGCGCGGGCCAGCCGTCCCGCATCCAGCTCAAGTGCAACGCGCTGATCGACGAGGCGATGATCGACTCGCTGTACCGGGCCTCGCAGGATGGCGTGCCGATCGACCT
This sequence comes from Streptosporangiaceae bacterium, assembly GCA_035763085.1. Lineage (GTDB taxonomy): Bacteria > Actinomycetota > Actinomycetes > Streptosporangiales > Streptosporangiaceae > DASUBV01. Next base: position 1,870 of record DASUBV010000154.1, read on the forward strand.
GTGGGTCCGCGGCATCTGCTCGCTGCGGCCGGGGGTGGCGGACCTGTCGGACAACATCCGGGTGCGCAGCGTCGTCGGCCGGTTCCTGGAGCACTCGCGGATCTACGCCTTCGGCACCGGCGAGCCGGGCGCGCCCGGTGACGTCTGGATCGGCAGCGCCGACCTCATGCACCGCAATCTGGACCGCCGGGTGGAGCTGCTGATCCGGGTGACCGAGCCGGCGCAGCGGGCCGAGCTGCGCGGCCTGATCGACCTGGCCATGGACGCCGGAACGTCGTCCTGGTGGCTGGCCGGTGACGGCACCTGGACCCGTCATCACGCCGGTGCCGACGGGCGGCCGCTGGACGACCTGCAGGACATGCTGATCCGGTCCAGGCAGGGCCGGTCAGCCGATGGCTGACCGGCCGGCGGCCGGAGAGATCCGCGCGGCCGGCGCCGTGGTCTGGCGGTCGGCCGACGGCGGGCCCGAGGTCGCCCTCGTGCACCGGCCCAAGTACAACGACTGGACGCTGCCCAAGGGCAAGTCCGAGCCCGGCGAGCACGTGCTGGCCACGGCCGTGCGCGAGGTTGCGGAGGAAACCGGCTGCCGGGTGACGCTCGGGCGCCGGCTCAACCCCGCGCGGTACCTGGTCGACGGCCGGCCCAAGCAGGTCGACTACTGGGCCGCGCGCTGTCAGGAGCAGGTCGAGTTCGTGCCGGGCCGGGAGATCGATGACCTGGCCTGGCTGCCGGCGGCGGCCGCAGCGGCCCGGCTCAGCTACGAGCGGGACGTCGCGGTCCTCGCCGAGTTCGCGGGGAGCCCGGTCGCCACGTTCCCGTGGATCCTGCTGCGGCATGCCTCGGCCGGCAGCCGGTCCGGGTGGGCCGGCGCGGACCTGGCCCGGCCCCTGGACGCGCGCGGCGCTGCCGACGCCGACCGGCTGGCGGGCCTGCTGAGCTGCTTCGCGCCCGAGCGGGTGGTCAGCTCCGCCGCCGAGCGCTGTGTCGCCACCGTCCGGCCGCTGGCCGCCCGGTCCGGCGGCAGCATCGAGATCGAGGCCGCGTTCACCGTCGGCAGCCGGCCCGGTGCCGACGTCGCCGCGGTACGGGCCGCCACGCTGGTGGCGGCCCGGCACCCGGCCGTGGTCTGCGCCCACCGGGAGAACCTGCCGCTGCTGCTGGCGGCGGCGTGCGCCCGGCTGAGCACGACCCCGCCGTCCGGGCCGCCGCTGCGCAAGGCATCGTTCTGCGTCCTGCACATCGCCGACGAGGTCCTGGTCGCGACCGAACGGCACGAGGCGGGCACGGGCTAGCGGCGAGGCGGGCCGAGGCCGGGAGGCAATCTCCGCGGCCTGGCCCTGTTGCCTGGCTCCCCGTCACATGGTTCCTGTCGCCTGGCTCGCCGTCGCCTGGTTCCTGTCGCGCGGCTCCTTTTGTCCTGGTCCCTGTTGCCCGGCCTCAGCCGGCGGGGGCGGTGGCGGGCGTCCAGTCCAGGGTCGGCGGCACCGACCCCTCCAGGATCAGCAGCCACCGCTTGACCTCCGGGCCCGCGCCGCCGCTGTAGCCGCCGATGCCGTCGCTGGCCACCACGCGGTGGCACGGCACGATGACCGGGATCGGGTTGGACCCCATGATCTGTCCCACCGCGCGCGCCGGGATCACGTCATCGCGGGCCGGGATGCCCGCCAGGCCGGCCAGGCTGCCGTAGGTGACGGTCTGGCCCCAGCCGACGTCGTCGTAGAGCCGGCCCAGCACCTTGCGCTGCGCCGGCGCGAACTCGCTCCAGTCCAGCGGCAGGTCGAACGCCTTGCGCTGGCCGCAGAAGTACTCGATCAGCTGCCGTCGCGCCGCAGCGGCCAGGTCCCGGCGGGCGGCTGCCGGGCCGCCGGCCGCGGCGTGCCGGGCGTCGCCGGCGGGCGGCGGGCCGAAGCGGACGTGCGCCACCCCGGCATCGCCGCAGCCGACAGAAACCGGCCCGACCGGGGTGTCCAGCGTGGCCCATTCCAGTGAAGTCACCTTCGTATTATTCGCGGGGACACTGACAGTCCGGCGCGCAGGAATGCGCCATCAGCCCCTTTGCGCCCACCCCCGCCTGACGTCCGAAGACCCCGGCGCCGGCCTCGCCGCCACAGCCGGGCGGGCCGGCGCCGGGGAGCGGGACGCGCGTCGGCGACACTGGGGCCGACGGTGGCGGGAAACGCGGGAGGTGCAGGATGCGTGCTGTGCTCTACCGGGAGTTCGGCGGCGCCGCGGGCGTCGAGCAGGTGCCCGACCCGACGCCGCCTCCT
>DASUBV010000155.1:0-2334 GCA_035763085.1 Streptosporangiaceae bacterium
AGGCCGCCGGCGAGTCACGCACGGCGCTGTCCGGCGGCCGGGCCCCGCGCCGGTCGATCCGGGTCAGCGCCGGCAGGGCCGCCACCCCGGACAGCACCGCCGCCAGGCCGCCCAGGGCCAGCGCCCACCGGGCGCTGGCCTGCTGGCCCACCCAGCCCACGATGGGCCCGCCGACCGGTGTCGAGCCCACCCAGGCCAGCGCCCACAGCGCCATGACCCGCCCGCGCATGGTCGGCACCGCGGCCAGCTGCAGCGTGGTCTTGGCCAGCGAGTTGAAGGTGATGCTGCCGTACCCGACGAACAGCAGGGCGACCAGCTCCGCAGGCAGCGTCGGGGCGGCCGCCGCGGCCAGGATGGCCACGCCCCAGCCCAGCGCGGCCAGGCACAGCGAGCGGGCCCGCGGCCGGGGCCGGGCGGCCGAGATGAGCCCGCCGACCACCGCGCCGATGCCCATCACCGAGGCCATCAGCCCGAAGCTGCGCGCCCCGCCGTGGAAGGCCGAGCGCGCCATCAGCGGCAGCGAGACCTGGAACTCCCAGGCCAGCGTGCCGACCACCGCGATCATCAGCAGCGGGATGAGCAGCTCGGGCGTGGCCCGGACATAGCCGAGCCCCTGCCGCACCTGGCGTCGCTGCCGCGGCACCCTGCGGGCCGGGTACAGCTGCGCGCTGCGCATCGCCGCCAGCGAGATGACCACCGCGGCGAACGACAGGGCATTACAGGCGAAGCACAGCGCCAGCCCGATCGCGGCGGCGATCACGCCGCCCAGCGCCGCGCCGAAGATGCGGGCCATGCTCATCGAGACCGAGTTGAGCGTCACCGCGTTCGGCAGGTCATCCGGCGGCACCATCTCGGAGATGAAGCTCTGCCGGGCCGGGTTGTCGAAGACGTTCACGAAGCCCAGCGCGACGGCCAGCAGGTAGACCGACCACAGCTGGATGGAGTGGGTGGCGGTCAGCACCGCGAAAGCCGCCGCCAGCAGCCCGGACAGGGTCTGGGTGACATACAGCACTCGCTGCTTGTCCATCCGGTCGGCGATCAGGCCGCCCGCCGGGCCGAGGGCAAGCATCGGCGCGAAGCGGGCCGCCGTGGTCAGGCCCAGCTGGGTTCCGCTGTGCGTCATGCCCAGGACCAGGAAGGACTGAGCCACGGTCTGCATCCAGGTGCCAGCCACCGAGATGAGCTGCCCGCAGAAGTACAGCCGGTAGTTACGGTGGCGCAGCGAGGAAGTCACCTGCCGCGGCTGGAAGTGCAGGCGGCCGGCCAGCGAAATGTCGAGCACCCCATCCGGATCAACATTAGCTCGGCTAAACAATACACTTAGCGCTGCTAACAAGACATGAATCGCGGGACACCGGCCTGTCAGCGCGGCGGGACTTGCGGGGCCACCGCCTTCCCCGCCGCCCGGTCCCCAGTCCAGGCACCGGCCCCGTTTCCGGTTACCCGACGACGAGCGAGCGGAGCCGCTGGCCGGGGGCGACCGTGGCCACCGCAAGCCGGGAGGCACCGGGCGACCAGGCGGCCAGCTGCCGCTTGGTCGTGAAACTGAGCTCGGCGACCAGGCGGTCACCGGCCGGCCAGCCGAACCCCGCCAGGGCGTCGCTGCTGACCCAGGTGCCGCGCACCAGGGTGAGCCGGCCGCTGGCCGGGGCGGCCACCGCCAGCTGCATGGCCAGGCCGCCGCCGTTGCCGCCGGGGCCGGAGCTCACCTGCAGCGCCAGCAGCCGCCCGTCCGGGCTGAAGGCGCCGCCGGCCGCCGAGCTCCCCTCGGGCAGGGCCACCCGGGTCGTTGCGCCGGTGGCCAGGCTGAGCACCTTGAGCCGGCAGCGCGGCGTGCACTGCTGGCCCCAGGCCACCTCGCCCGGACCGGCCGCGATGACCCCGGGGAACTCCCGGCCGGCCTGCGGCGCGCCGGGATTCCACAGCCGGTCGGCGGCCAGGTTGGCCCGCGGCCGCAGCGGCGCCAGCAGCAGGCCGCGGACGGTGCCGCGGACGATCAGGTACCCGGCCGGCAGCGTCAGCCGGGGGCCGGCCTGCGCGCCCGTGCTGGTCACCTGCCGGGCGGTGGCCGAGCTGGTGCCCGGATCGGCGCCCGGCAGGTAGCTCGTCAGCCACACGGCGCCCGGCGCCGCGGCGGGCGCGACCACGCTGGCCCGGCCGACCAGCCGGGCCACGCTAGCCTGGTCGCCGACGAAGTAGACCGGCCCCGGCAGGCCCGCGCAGCTGCCGCACTGGCCGGCCGCCGGGCCGGGCGTGACCGCCCAGCCGCCGCCGGCCCGCACGAACTGATAGCCCGCCAGGTCACGGGGCAGGCCGCCGATGAGCTGGGTCCGG
>DASUBV010000156.1:0-6509 GCA_035763085.1 Streptosporangiaceae bacterium
GTCCGGCGGTTAGGTAATGCCCGGGCGTAGACGGGTGGTTTGAGGTTCTTGGCCGGCTGGGCTGACGGGATGGGAGCCGATGCTGTGCGGGCGGAGCCAGCAGCTGGCGGCGATTGACCGGCTGCTGGAGGGAATGCGGTCGGGCCGGGCCGGCGCGCTGATGCTGCGCGGGGAGGCGGGGATCGGCAAGACTGCGCTGCTGGATGCCGCGGAGCAGAAGTCGGCCGGGGCCAGGGTGCTGCGGGTGACCGGGGTGGAGTCGGAGGCGGAACTGCCGTTCGCGGCGCTGCACCTCCTGCTGCGCCCGGCGCTGGATGAGATCGGGGCGCTGCCCCGGCGGCAGGCTGAGGCGCTGCGCGGCGCGTTCGGGCTGGCCGAGGAAGCGGTCGCGGACCGGTTCATGGTCGGCCTGGGGGTGCTGAGCCTAATCGCAGAACTGGCCGAGGACCGGCCGGTGCTGGTGCTGGCCGATGACGCGCAGTGGCTGGACCGGGCGTCCGGGGATGCGCTGGTGTTCGCGGCCCGGCGGCTGCATGCGGAGCGGGCCGCGGTCCTGGTCGCGGCGCGGGACGAGCAGCCGGGCGCCAGCCTGCCGGGCCTGCCGGAGCTGCGGGTGGGCGGGCTGGACCGGGCGGCGGCGGAGCAACTGCTGGCCAGGGCGGGGCTGGTGGCCGCGGTCCGCGATCAGCTGATCGCCGAGGCAGGCGGGAACCCGCTGGCGCTGATCGAGCTGTCCCGCGGGCTGTCCGGACCGCAGCGGGCCGGCTCTGTGACGCCGCTGGCGCTGCCGACCGCATCCCCGGCCGGGCGGGTGCAGCAGGCGTTCGCGGACCGGATCGGCGGGCTGCCGCAGGAGTGCCGGCGGGCCGTGCTGGTCGCGGCGCTAGGCGGGATGGAGGACCTGTCCGAGGTCAGCCGGGCGGTCGCCGCCGGGGGCGGGTCGCTGACCGACCTAGCCGCAGCTGAGCGGTCCGGGCTGGTGCGGCTGACCCCGGCCGGGGTCAGTTTCACCCACCCGCTGGCTCGGGCGGCGGTGCTGGCCGGCTCCGATATCGCCGAGCGGGCGGCCGGGCACCGGGCGCTGGCCGCGGTGCTGGACGGTGACCGGCGGGCCTGGCACCTGGCCGCCCTGGCGGACGGCCCGGACGAGCGGGTCGCCGCCGAGCTGGATGCCGCCGCCCAGCGGGCGGGCCGCCGAGGCAGCCGCGCCGCCGCCTCCGCTGCCTACGAACGGGCCGCCGCGCTGTCGGCCGACCCGCCGACCAGGGGGCGCCGGCTGGCGCTGGCCGCCGATGCGGCGATCGACGCCGGGCAGCTTCCCCGGGCCGCGGGCCTGGCCCGGCAGGCCGGGCAGCTGGTGGACGATCCGCCGGCCACCGCCACGCTGGCCAGGGTACGGGCACAGCTGGAGTTCGAGGCCGGCAGGCCCGCCGACGCGGCAGGCATCCTGCTGGATTGGGCCGCGATGCTCGGCCCGGCGGACCCGGGCACCGCGCAGGCGGTGGTGGCCGGGGCCGTTCATGCACTGTGGCTCAACGCCGGGCCGGCGCACCCGGAGCTTGAACGCCGGGCTGCGGCCATGACGCCGCCCGTGGGAACGAGGCTCGTGGAGTTCCTGCAGGCGGTGCGGCGGTTGCAAGATGGCGATATCCACACGCCCGTCACCGTTCCGGCCACACTGGATCATCGCTCGCTTCCGTTCTTCGCCGGGCTCCCCCAGCTGTTCTTCGATTTCGTCCGGGGGGACGTGCCGGCTGTCGGGCGCCGCGCAGCCGACATGGCCGCCGAGTGCCGGGACGCCGGGATCGCCGGCGTGCTGGCGTACGCGCTGTCCTATCTCGCCGACGCGCAGGGCCTGCGCGGCGAGTTCCTGGACGCGATGGCGACCGCCGAGGAAGGCCTGCGCATCGCCGCCGACACCGGGCAGGTCGCGGTGACTGGTGCGCTCGCCGCCAGGGCGGCATCTTTGGCGGCGGTCACCGGTGACGAGGAGGCGTGCCGGGCCCGCGCGGCCCAGTGCTGCGACCTGTCGGCCAGTGCGCCGATCCCGGCGCTGGCGGGAGCAGACTGCGCGCTCGCCCTGCTTGACCTGGGGTACGCCAGGTACCAGGCCACCCTGGACCGGATGCGGGCGGCAACGACCGGGCCAACCCGGCACTCCCCCCTCCTTCTGTACGCCTATCCGGATCATGTCGAGGCGGCGGTCCGGGTCGGCCGGCCGGATCTCGCGGCTGACCCGCTGGCCACGTTCTCCGCCTGGGCTGGCGCGACGGGCCAGCGGTGGGCCGCCGCGGTGGCCGCGCGGTGCGCCGCGCTGACCTCCGACGACAGCGAGGCCGAGCCTCTCTACCGGAATGCGGTCGCCGCCCACGAAGGGGACGGCCGCCCGTTTGAGCAGGCGCGCACCTGGCTGCTGTACGGCGAGTGGCTGCGCCGCGGCCAGCGCCGCGCTGATGCCCGCGAGCACCTGCTCGCCGCCGCGGCCGCCTTCGCGCAGATGGGCGCCCGGCCCTGGCAGGACCGCGCCGAGGCCGAGCTGCGCGCCGCCGGCGGCGGGGCGACGGCCGTGACGGCGGATGATCCGCTGGCCCGGCTCACCCCGCAGGAGCTGCAGGTCGTCCGGCTGGCCGCCGCCGGGGGGTCCAACAAGCAGATCGGCGCCCAGCTGTTCCTGTCCCCGCGCACCGTGGGCTATCACCTGTACAAGGCGTTCCCCAAGCTCGGCGTAACGACCCGCGAAGAGCTGGCCCGATACGCGCCATGACCTACCCGCCCCGCCCAGGCGACCGGGCAAGGTCCGGTGACCGGCGGACTGACCGGCATCGCGAGCTGGCTCGGCACGTTCTGCAGGGCAGCGACTCCGCCAGGCACCGCCGGGTCGGCGAGACCGGCAGAGTAAGGCCAGGCCGCCCTGGCGCTGGGTCTCGTCCTTTCCCGGGCACCGCAGGTTCTCAGGGATGCCCGGCCGCCGCAGCGACGAAGTCCAGAAGCAGCTTGCCGGTGGTCTGGGGGTCCTCCATCATCGGGGTGTGTCCGACGCCTGGCAGCAACTCGACGCGGGCGCCGGGCACGGCGTGGTAGGCGGCGGCCGCCGAGGAGGAGTGCCACCGCCGGTCGTCGGCGCCGAAGATGACCAGCACCGGCAGGCCCAGCCCGGCGAGCCGGTCGGGGAGGCTGCGCTGCCGCAGGTAGTCATCTCCGGCGCGGCTTGTCCCGGCCAGGGCGCGGTGGGTCATCCCCATGGTGGCCTCAATGAGGGGGCCGGGGACCTCGACCGGGCGGGTGAAGGCGCTGCGCATGGCGGTGCGGATGGTGTCCTCGGTCCGCAGGCCCCACAGCAGCCGCCCCGGCACCCGGGCCAGCAGGAGCCGGCCGAGCAGGCCCTGGCCGACGACGGCGTCCAGGCTGGGGCCGATGTCGATGAGCGCCACTGCCGTCACCTTGCCGGGCCTCTGCTCGGCCAGGGCCGTGGCCACGATGCCGCCGGTGGAATGGCCGATCACTGTCACCGGGCCCGCGCTGAGGCAGTCGAGCACCGCGCCGACCCGGCGGGCCTGGGCAGGGATGTCGTACCCGCCGGCAGGGCTGGAAGACTTGCCGTGGCCGGCCAGGTCGACGCGGATGACCCGGCAGGCGCCTGCCAGCGGCGCGACAACCGGGTCCCACCAGGCCGTCGAGGCCCCGGTGCCGTGGATCAGCAGCACGCCGCGGGCGCCCGGCGTGCCGTCCTGCACGACGTGGATGTCACCGTCAAGATCGTCAAGCCGCACGAACCCGTCGTGTGCGTACGGGTCGCCGGACATGTGCTCTGCCATTGCGCTGTCCCCTGTCATCTCGCCGGATGTCTGATGGCCGTCTTGTTAGCTATTCGGATGAAATATTTCGGTCCAGCTCGCGGCTGGTGACGCATGCTGGTCCGGTTGCCGCGGGCTGAGTTCGTGCTGAGCGGGGCGCCGTGTGTCGCGCCACGGCGGTGCTTGCGGGGCTGACCCGGGCGCACCGCCGTGACGCGGCGACTGGGCAGTTAGACGCGGGCCGGGTCGGGCACGCGGGCGGGCGGCTCGCCCGCGGGCGGCTCATTCCCGGGCGGCTCGATGGCCAGGTGCGGCAGGCGGCGGTCCAGCCAGCGGGGCAGCCACCAGTTGGCCCGGCCGCACAGGTACATCACGGCCGGGACGAGCACCGTCCGCAGGACGAAGGCGTCCAGCGCCACGGCGGCGGCCAGGCCGATGCCGAACTCGGCCACGCTGCGCTGGCCCATGAACACGAACGCGATGAACACGGCGATCATGATCGTCGCCGCGGCGGTGATCACCCGCGCCGTCTCCGTCTGGCCCACGAGCACCGACCGGGCGTTGTCACGGGTGCGCGACCATTCCTCGGCCATCCTGCTGACGAGGAAGACCTGGTAGTCCATGGACAGGCCGAACAGGACCGCCAGCACCATCTCGGGCATGTAGGCCTCGATCGGACCCGCCCTGCCCAGGCCGAACGCGCTGGTTCCCCAGCCCCACTCGAAGAAGGCGGTGAGTACGCCGAACGAGGCCGCAGCCGCCAGCAGGTTCAGCACCGCGGTGGCCGCGGGTATGAGCAGGCTGCGGAAGGCGAGCACGAGCAGCAGGAACCCGAAGCCCACGACCGTGGCGAGGAGCCAGGGCAGCTTGGCGCTGGTCACCGCTGCGAGGTCGTTGAAGGTGGCCGTCAGGCCGCCTACATAGACCCGGAGCGTGGTCCCGTGCGTGTAGCGCGGTATGACCGTGTTCCGCAACTGGGTGATCAGGGTGGAGGTGGCCTGGGCCTCGGGCGCTGTGGTGGGGATGACCTGGGCCACCTCGACCGCCGACCCGGCACCCGGCCTGGCCTGCGCAGGCCCGGCCTCCACGGCGGCCACCCCCGGCACCTGGGTGAGCGCGCGGTCGAGCCGGTCAAGCGCGGCGCGGTCGCCCGCTGACCCGGTCTGGGCGACCACTAGCAGCGAGCCGTTGGCGCCCGGCCCGAACCCCTCGGCGACCATCTCGTAAGCCTTGTACGTGTGGCTTGACGCGGGGTCGTTGGAGAAGTCAGAGGCCCCCAGCCGCAGGTGCAGCACGGGAAGGGACACCACGACCATCACCGCGACCGCCACGGCGGCGAGTACGACCGGGAACCGTGCCACGGTGCGTGACCAGCGCGCCCACATGCCGCTCCCGCTCAGAACGTGGCCCGGCCCGCCGGCCTGCAGCCTGCGGCGTTGCCTGCGGCTCAGCACGCGGGGGCCGAGTACGCCGAACAGCGCGGGCAGCAGCGTGACGGCCGCGAGCACGGTGCACACCACGGTAATCGCCGCCGGGACGGCCAGCCCGTCGATGAAACCCACGCCGATGCTGAGCAGGCCGAGCAGGGCGATGCACACCGTGCCGCCGGCGAACAGAACCGCGCGGCCCGATGTGCTGAGCGCCTGCACGGCCGACCGCTGCGGGTCCAGCCCTGACTGCAGGCCGCGGCGGTACCTGGTCACGATGAACAGGGCGTAATCGACCCCGACGCCAAGGCCGATGAGCGCGCCGAGGATTGGCGCGATGCCGTTCACCGACATCAGGTGGCTGAGCGGCGCCATGAGCATCAGGCCGCTGCCCACCCCGGCCACTGCGGTCACGATCGGCAGCGCCGTCGCGAACAGCGACCCGAACGCAATGAGCAAGATGACGGCGGCCGCGCCGATCCCGATCGCCGACGCGCTCGACAGCGGCGTCTGCTCGGTGTTCGAGATGGCCTTCCCGCCGAGCTCGACCGCAAGGCCCGGCTCGCGGGCAGCAGTCGCCACCGCGATCACCCGGTTGATGTCGGCATTATCCAGATTGTCTGCCGCCTGAGTGAAGTTCACCGTGGCGTACGCGGTGCGCCCGTCCCGGCTTACCTGGACCTTGCCGCCCGCCAGGTAGGGGCTGGCGACCGAGGCCACCTCGGGCAGATGCGACACCCGCGCGAGCATCGCCGACAGCCGCTGCTCGATGGCGGGATCGGTGACGCTGCCATGGCTCACCTGCCAGACGATCTGGTCGGAGTCGCCCGCCTGCGCCGGCGCCGACCTGAGCAGCAGTTGCTGAGCATTGCCAGAGCCGGTGCCGGGCAGCGTGAACGAGTTGTCATACGACGTCTTCACCGCCTGCGACACCACCGCCAGGCCAATGAGCAGACCGATCCAGGCAGTGATGACGACGAAGCGGTGCTGATAGCACCAGCGTGCAAAAGCTGACATGATCCTCCAGTCCTTCCGGTTCGGCTCCTCATCGCCTGGGATTCAGCCCGCCCAAGTCGCCGAGCGTCGGCCAGCGAGTAGCCGGAAACTTCCATCGCGTTCCTCCTGCCGGAGGCGTCCGGTACTCGCCCGACGGTAGGAATGGGCACCCGCTGGCCGCTTCTGCCGTAGTGACCTGACTTGCCCGGCGGCCGGGGCGGGTGGTTAGGTCATGGCGCGTAGCGGGCCGGCTCCTCGCGGCTGGCGGCGCCTGCTGGTCCGGTTGCCGCGG
>DASUBV010000157.1:0-8457 GCA_035763085.1 Streptosporangiaceae bacterium
CGGGCGGACCTGATCGTGGCGATGGCGCGCGAGCACTTGCGGCACGCGGCGGTGACGGATCCGGCGGCGTGGCCGCGGGCGTTCACGCTGCGCGAGCTGGTCCGGCGCGGCGGGGAGACCGGGCCGCGGCGGCCGGGGGAGCCGCTGGCGGGCTGGCTGGGCCGGGCGCACGCCGGGCGCAGCCGGATGGCGCTGCTGGGCGACAGCCCGGCCGACGACATCGCGGACCCGATGGGCGGCGCGCCGGGGGAGTACGCGCGGACGGCGGCGGAGCTGCAGGCGCTGACCGGGCGGCTGGCGGAGCTGGGCTGGGGCGCCCCCGGGTGACACGCCGGTGGGGGTGCTGCAGGTGCGCAGCCTCGCCGCCGTCTGCCGCCGTTAGCCCTGCACGAACTCGTAGGTGCAGAACACCAGGCCGTCACCGATCTTTCGTGTGCTGACCAGGTGCAGCGGCTTCTTGTCGCTGGTCTCGCCGAAGATACGCAGGCCGGTTCCCAGCACGACCGGGAAAACCACCAGCCGCAGTTCATCGGCCAGGTTCTGCTCTATCAGCAGGCGCACGAGCTGATAGCTGCCGTAGACCAGGATTTCTCCGTCCGCTTTCTGCTTCAGCTCCGAGATCTCCTTGACCGCATCGCCGCTGAGGACCGCGGCGTTGCTCCACTGAGGATCTTCGAGAGCCGACGCCACGACGTACTTGGGGATGCTTTTCACTCTGTCCGCCCACTCGCGGCTTACGCGGACATCCGCGCCATCGCGCGCTAGCATCCGGGACGCGAACCACTCACTGCTCCGCCTGCCCAGCAGTAGCGCCTCGGCACCCAGCGCTTCCGCCGTCTCGCGGGCGACCAGTCCTCGAGGTCCCTGGCTCCGGCGAACTGGTGGAACCAGCCACCCTGTTCGAAGCCTTCCTCGCCGTCCGGGTCCTGGACTACTCCATCGAGTGTGACGTTTGAGCTGATGACGATCTTTCCCATTTCCGTGCTCCTCTGACAATGTTGCCGGCTGTCACTGGCCTGGATGCGTGCGGATGCCCGGCAGCGCGACGTTCACGGTCGAGCCGTCCGCGACGTCCGGGAACCTCACCCCGGCACAGCAGCGCCAGCGTGACCTTCCAACTGGGCAGATGCCGCCGCCCGCCCGGATCGGGCGGCGCGGCGCCGCCCAGTTTGCCGGGCCGCGGGCGTCTATATCGCTGAGCGAGCCGACCGCGGACTGCGGAAGAAGAAAGGCGAGGGTGCATGCCGGTGCAGACGGAGACGACGGACCTGATCGCCCGGGCCCGGGCCGGTGACCACGATGCGTTCCGCGACCTGGTCCAGGGACACTCCCGCGAGCTGCAGGTGCACTGCTACCGCATCCTGGGATCCCTGCAGGACGCCGAGGACGCAGTCCAGGAGACCCTCGTGTCCGCGTGGCGTCACCTCGGCGAGTTCGGCCAGCGGTCCTCGCTGCGGACCTGGCTCTACAAGATCGCGACCAACCGGTGCCTGAGCATGCTGCGTGCCGACAGCCGGCGCCCCCGCATCGCCGCCCCGCTGCCCGGGGCCGCCCTGCCCGAACCCGCCGGCGCCGGCGACGCGCCGCCCTGGCTGGAGCCCTATCCCGACGTCCTGCTCGACCACCTCGTCGACCAGCGCCCCGGGCCGGAGGCCCGCTACGAGAGCACCGAGGCCATCTCCCTGGCCTTCATCACCGCTCTGCAGCTGCTGCCGCCGCGCCAGCGCGCCGCGCTCGTCCTGCGCGACGTCCTGGGCTACCACGCCGCCGAGGTCGCCCAGATGCTCGACACCACCCGGGAAGCCGTGGCCAGCGCTCTCAAACGCGCCCGCGCCACCGTCGACAGCCACCTCGCCGACTCAGGCAGCACCGGTAGCAGCGGCACCGGCAGCCGCGGGCCGGCCCGCCAGCCCGGCACCGCCGCCGAGCACCGGCTCGTCGCCCGGCTCACCGGCGCCCTGGAACGCGCCGACCTGGACGCCCTGATCGACCTGCTCGTCACCGACGTGAGACTCGCCATGCCCCCGGCCATGCTGGAATACCGCGGCATCGAGTCAGCCCGGCGCATCTTCGCCGCCGTCACCTTCCGCCCCGGCCGCGCCTACCTCGTGGTACCCACCCGCGCCAACGGCCAGCCCGCCTTCGGCTTGTACCTGGCCGACCCCCGCGCCAGTGTCTACCGCGCCTACGCCCTCCTGGTCATCGCCTGCGCCGGCGACCACATCACCGCCATCACCTGCTTCAGCACCAGCGTCATGACGCGCTTCGGACTACCCCGGACCCTCCCCGGTACAGACCGACAGGCCCGGGCCCCCCGCTCAGGATCTGCCGGGGGCACGCACTAGCCGACGGCGGATACGTACTGCGGGCGGCCGGCGGGGCGGTAGACCTGGAGCGTGATGCCCTTCGGGAAGGTTCGCGATCCGGTCAGGTCCAGAGCCATGTCCGGGCCGGCGTCGGGGAACAGCCGCGTGCCCTGGCCGACGACCACGGGGACGATGAGCAGGTTGATCTCGTCGACCAGGTCGTTGCGGAGCAGCCACCGGGCCAGGACGCCGCTGCCGTGCACCTGCAGCTCACCCCCCGGCTGGGCCCTCAGTTCGGCGATGGCCGCCGCGACGTCACCGGACAGGACGGTCGTGTCGGCCCAGCGCCCTTCGGTGAGCGTGTTCGAGGCGACGTACTTGGGCCGGGTGTTGAAGGCATCGGCGATGGGGCCGCTGCCCGGGCCCATCGCGCCCCAGTAGCCGGCGAAGACGTCGTAGGTCCGCCGGCCGAACAGGAACGCGTCGGCCCGCTGGCAGGCCTGGTCCACCCACGTCATGGCCTCAGGGTCGAAGTGCGTCATGGCCCATCCGTCGCGCTCGAATCCGGCCCGGTGCTCCTCTTCGGACGGGCCGTTTGCCTGCATCACCCCGTCGACGGAGACCTGCGTGATGGTCGTCAGTTTCATGGTCGCGGTTCCCTTCCCGCCGGGCTGTGCCGTTGTCGGGTCCGACCGGGCCGCGGCGCCGATCTCATCGGTCGCAGCACAGTTCGTCCGGCCTTCCCTCATCACCCTCCCCAAGAGCAGCCGCGCCGGCGGGGCCGTCCTCTGGCACCGTAAGCATCGCCGGGCGCTGTCCGTGCGGCCGGGCACGTCCGGGCTGCGGGCCGCAGTCCGGGCCGGAGGCCCGTTTTGCGGAAGTTACGAGGGTCTGTTGGTTCCGATCCGCAGTTCCTCGCCGACGCGCAGGGTGCGGTAGCGGTCGCCGAAGCGGCGGCTGAACGCACCGTAAGTCCACGGGGTGCTGTCATGCCCGGACAGGGCGATGACGTGCGGCCCGCGGGCGTCGATCTCGTCCAGCACGTGCTCGGCGTCTCGCTCGCTGATCGGCTTCCAGGGCGGGTGCGGGCTGCCGAGCACCGCCTGCGGGATCAGCGGGGTGCCGACCGCGTGCACGGGCAGGTGCAGCCCGCCGACCACGGCCCGGATCGGCACGTCGAGGGCCTGCTCGGCAACGCCCAGGATCTGCTCGATCCGCGGGTGGCCGCAGCCGGTGACCAGGACCAGGCCGAAGCCGCGGACGTTGATCACCAGTGCCTGCTCGGTGACGTAGCCCAGCCAGAACAGCATCCGCGGCAGCGGCGGCAGCACGGCCATGCCGGGCCCGATCACCCGCGGCTGGGTGGTGATCGCGATGTCGGCGCGCGGGTGGTGCATGTCGGCGGGCACGTAGGCGGGCATCCCGGCGGGCTCCAGGACCCCGGCGCCGAAGGTGAAGGTGCGCTGGCGCATCGCCCGCGGCCCGCCGACGTGGTCGAGATGCAGGTGGGAGATGACCACGGCGTCGAGGTCGGCCAGCGGCGTGCCGAGCAGCAGCGCGTTGCGCGTCAGCGCCGAGGTGGCCTTGCCGCCGGACAGCCCGGAATCGAACAGCACCCGCATGCCGCCCGCGCGGATGAGGTAGGACACCCCCGGCTCGCCGGCCAGGCCGCCGTCGTCGGAGGTGAGCCGCTCGACCAGCGGCAGGATTGACACCTCGTCGACCTCGCCGAGGTCGCTCAGCCGCGCTTCCAGCTGGACCGGCCACGACCGGTCGGCGCGGGCCAGCCCGGCGGCATACCGGCCCGCCAGGGCGGCCAGCCCGGCCGCGCCGCCGGCGGCCAGGACCCGGCTCCAGGGCATTGCGGGCCTCCCCCCGGGGTGCAGATCGCTGCCCGTCACTGCGCAGTCATATGGTGACGGAGTGTAGCAGCCGGGCCGGCTGGCGCCTGGCGGGCCGGGCCGGGATGCCGGGCGGTGCTGGTGCCGGGCGGTGCTGGCGCCCGGCGGCGGGCCGGGCGCCAGAACCGCTCCGGTCAGGCCGCGGCCGGGACCTTCTGGCCGAGGTGGCGGGCGAGGAACCGGACCGCGCTGTCGAACTCCACCCGGGGCAGTTCCTTGTGCCTGCCGGTGTTGGCGTGCAGCGTCTTCTCCTTGGAGGCGAAGGCGTCGAACAGCGCCAGGGCGGACTCACGCGCGATGTGCTCGTCGTCCCACTGCATCACGAACTCGACCGGGATGGTGATCTGCCGGGCCAGGTCGGCCAGGCGGTCGGGCCAGTGCAGGCCGAAGACCGCGGCGGTGATCCGGGGCTCGATCGCCGTGAACGGCACGCCGATCGCGGTGCCCATGTTCAGGCCGAAGAAGCCGACCGGCCCGTCGGAGCCGATCTCCGGCAGTTCCTGGAGGGCGTCCAGGGTGGCCTGCCACTCGGGCACGGCGCGCTCGGCCAGGTGCGCGTTGTAGCGGGTGACGATCGGGCCTTCCGGCTCGCCCGCGTCCCTGGCCGCGAACAGCGCGTCGATCTCCTGCTCGTCGTGCTCGGTGCGGGGCCGGTCGCCGTGCCCCGGCGCGTCGATGACGGCGACGTGGAAACCGCAGTCATGCACGAGGCGGTCGGCGCGCAGCGCCATCGCCGGTGCCTTCTTGTGGATGCCGCCGCCGTGGCCCATCAGCACCAGGGGCGCGCGATCGGTGCCGGGTGCGGGCGACCAGAGCACGCCGGGGATGTCGCCCACGGTGAAGTCGCGCTCGATGACGCCGTTAGCGGAGGTCTGGGCGGTGAAGTGCAGAGAATTCAAAGGGTGTTGCCTTTCGGGAGTGCCTCTTGGACGGGCGCTCCGGGCGACACACCTACCTCAGTCGCTTGATCGTGACGACGAGGGGGAGCACCCACATCGATACATCGTTCATGGGTCTCACCTCCTCCGGTGGTGTCACGATCGCCTGAAGGCTACCAGACCGGGCATCAGCACTCCTAATCCTTTTCCCGCCGTTTCCCCGCCGCGGCCGACGGCGGCGCGGCGGGCGTCAGGGCGACGGCGTCGTGCTGCGGCGGACGTCTACTTGCAGGCGAGGCCGAACGGCATGCTGGTGCTGCGGCCGAGGTCGACATACCAGTGCCCGCCTGCCTCGGCTGTCTCGAGCCACTGCACGTAACGCGGGCCCTGGGGGAGCACCGGGAAACTATGGCCGCGGATGCTGGCCCGCGCCTTCACCGTGAACCGCACGGTCGCGGCGGCGGTCCCGGCGGGCTGCGCCGACACGATCCGCAGCGACGTGATGGTGAACCGGGGGCCGTGCGCCACCGCCGACCGGAAGCAGGCACGCTCAGCGGGCAGCACCGTCTGCGCGGCCGCCGTCGCGTTCTTGCTGCCCAGCGCTGACCAGAAGCTGCGGACCGCCTGCTCGGCGGCTGCGGCCTGGGCTGGCGAGAGCGTGCCGGACGCGCGCGGTGGCCGGGACGACGCGCCGCTGCCGACGCTGACCTTGGTCATGCCGTCCCTGGCCAGGCCGGGGAAGCTGGCGACCGCGGAAGCGGGCGGAGCAGTCACCCGCACGGGCACGCCGAAGTCGTAGAAGTCGACGGTCTGGGTGATGCGGGCGCCGGCGGGCGCGCCCGTGCTCTTGGGCGGGTGCAGGGAGATCCGGAACTGCCGCACCAGGTTCTGCTCGTCGACCCAGACATCAACGGGGACGGTGGCAGCGCCCAGGCTCCTGGTGAACGCCCGGAAGCCGGGCCGCCGCCAGGCCGGGATCCGGGCCGCTGCCTTCGCCGGGTCGATGGCCAGCCGGTACTCGGTCGCCGGGACGCCGCGCACGGTCGCGCTGCCCAGCTTGGTCACGGCGCTGGAGCTCGCCTTCAGCGAGGACAGCAGATCGCCCGGGTCGGTGCCGCCGAACGGGCCGAGCAGGGCGGCCCCGAGCCCGCGGGCAGCGCCCGCCTGGATCTCCATCCAGGACTTGCCGTGCGGCAGCGGGCTGTGACCGGTACCCGGCATTTTCACGTAGACCTTCGGCGGGATGAAGCGCTCCTCCGCCGCCATCGGCCCGGGGCCCTTCATGCGGAGCACGCCGCGGGAGTGCGCGAAGTCGAAAGCGCCGGTCTGGGTATACGAGACGGTCATGCTCTGCATGCGCATCGTCGTCGTTTCCGAGATGCGGGCACTCTGGCCCTGGGTATCGGCCGCTGCGGTGGCCGCGACGTTATCGGCTGGCGCCACCTTCGTGCCACAGCCCGTGGCCAGGACAGCGACGCCCGCCAGCACCACCAGGTATCCGATACCGCGCATCATGTCCGCCTTTCGCGCCCGGCCCGGCCCGATCTTAGGGACTGCCGCCCGGCCGGACGGCCATTTTGCCGAGACCGTTGCCGGCCGATTCGGGTATGCGCGTCCGCGCCGGTCTCAGTCGCTCAGCCCAGCGTGCGGATCACCGGGAGAATGTGCTCTGCGGCAGCCTCTGCCGCCTGTTCCGGGCTGGATCCGGAACAGGACACGACCAGCTCGGTGAATCCCGCCTGATGCCACTCCCGGAGTTCCTTAATCGTCGCCGCGGGATCGGCGGGATCGAGAGCGAACTGGGCGGACCAGCGAATCGCCGCCGGGTCACGGCCGATCTGGCGGCAGGCCGCCGTCAGCTCGCGGCCGGCCGCGACCGCCTCCGGCAGGCCGTCACCCGCCCAGTTCCAGACATCGGCATAGCGTGCGGCGAGCCGGAGCATGGCCGGCCGGGCGGCGCCCACCCAGATGGGCGGGCCGGGCCGCTGGACGGGCTTGGGATCAGCTACCGCGTCGCTGAGCCGGAAGTAGCGGCCGTCGAAATCAGATCGCGCTCCCGTCCACAGCATGCCGATGAGCTGCAGGCCCTCGGACAGGCGCCCCACCTGGTGCCCGGCACTGCCGATGCCGAGCATCTGCTGCTCGACCGCGGCCCAGCCCGCGCCGATCCCGAACTCGAGCCGCCCGCCGGACAGGTGATCCACGGTGACCGCCTGCTTGGCCAGCAGTGCCGGGTGACGGTAGGTCATCCCGGTCACCAGCAGCCCGATCCGGACTCGCGAGGTGGCTTCCGCCATGGCGGCCAGCAGCGTCCATCCCTCGAACAGGTCGATGCTGGCGTCGTCAGCCCCGGTCATGGCGAGATGGTCGAAGGCCCAGCAGTGGTCGAAGCCAGCTTCGTCGGCGATGCGCCACACCCGGCGGAAGGTGCTGACCGGGGCACCGAGAGAGAGTTTCAGCCCGATCCTCGCCGGGTGATCATGCCTGCTCATTCAGAAATCCTCCAGAGTTCGTGTCCTGTAGTCATGCAGAGTTGCTGCACTATCCGGTCGGCCCGCGGGTCAGTGATCTCCACAGCACCGCGGTCGTGAGCACCGAGGCCAGCGCCATGAGTGCCATGGCAAGCCCCGGCCGGGTGAGGTCAGCGAGCATCCCGGCCACCGCGGCTGCGATCGCCTGCATGGACACCGTGCCGGCCCCGGCGAGACCCAGCCCCTGGCCGCGCATCGCCTCAGGGAGCAGGCGGACGAGCCGCTCGTTCAGGCCGAGAGTGCCGCCGAACCCGGTTGATGCCACTGCCACCAGGGCCGCCGCTGCCCAGGTGGGCGGGTGCGCGGGGAAGGCGAGGTAAGGCGCAGCCAGCAGCACGTACATCGGGCCGGGGATCCGTGCGCGCAGCGCCGGGCTGGCGAAGCGCCCGACCGCCAGGTCACCTGCGGCCATGCCCAGCGCCGCGGACACGAAGAGCGCGCCTGCGCGGTCGCCGGCGTAAGGGACGTAGAGCGTCTCAGCGCCCGCGGCGAGCCCGTTCGGCAGCCAGTGCCCGAGCAGCGTCGCGCGGATGGCCGGACTGGCGAGCAGCGCCCGCGTGCCCCGGAGGCTGGCAGGGCGCGCTGCCGCAGTCAGCGCCCGGGCTGGCCGCGGCCGCAGCCCGAGGCAGCTCGCCGCGCCGGTGAGGTTCATGGCCACGGCCGCGAGAAAGGCTCCCCGCGTGCCCAGCGTCACCACCAGAGAGCCGCCTGCCGCATACCCCGCTACCTGCATCATCCCGACCGTGACATTCAGGGCCGTCCGGCCCAGCGCGTAACCGCCTTCGGGGACGACCTCGACCAGAAGCGCCAGCCGGCCCGCCATCTCGACAGCGTTGCCGAG
>DASUBV010000158.1:0-5089 GCA_035763085.1 Streptosporangiaceae bacterium
GGCCGGGTCGCACCCGGCTCGATCCGCCATACCCGCTGCCAGCAGAAGGATGACGCATGCCGTCGCTACCTCGGGCGCCCAAACGGCGCGGCCAGGGCCAGTGGGCCCTCGGCCACCAGGAGCCGCTGAACGCCGCTGAACGATTCAAGAAAGACGACAGCGGCCTGAACGTCCGCGAGCGGATCATCAGCCGCTATGCCTACCTCGGCTTTGACTCCATCGACCCGGCCGACCTGCGCGGCCGGTTCCGCTGGTGGGGCCTGTACACCCAGCGGCGGCCCGGCATCGAGGGCGGCCGCACCGGCGCCCTGGCGGACGCCGAGATCGAGGACAGCTTCTTCATGATGCGGGTGCGCATCCCCGGCGGCCAGCTCACCGCCGACCAGCTGCGTACCGTGGCCGAGATCGCCAAGGAGTACGGCCGCGACCTGGCCGACATCACCGACCGGCAGAACGTCCAGTACCACTGGATCCGGATCGAGGACGTGCCCGCCATCTGGGCCCGGCTCGAGGAGGCCGGCCTGTCCTCGGTGCAGGCCTGCGGTGACGTGCCGCGCAACATCCTGGGCTGCCCGGTGGCCGGGATCGCCGACGACGAGATCCTGGACGCCACCGCCACCCTGCGCGCCGTCGAGGCCATGGCCGCGCTGAACCCCGAGTTCGACAACCTGCCCCGCAAGTACAAGACCGCCATCTCCGGCTGCGCCTCGCACTGCACCGCGCACGAGATCAACGACATCTCCTTCGTCGGCGTCCGCGGCCCGGACGGGACCCCCGGCTTCGACCTGTGGGTCGGCGGCGGGCTGTCCACCAACCCGATGCTCGCCCAGCGGCTGGGCGTGTTCGTCCGGCCCGACCAGGCACCCGAGGTGTGGGCGGGCGTCACCAAGATCTTCCGGGACTACGGCTACCGGCGGCTGCGGTCCAGGGCCCGGATGAAGTTCCTGGTCGCCGACTGGGGCGTCGAGCGGTTCCGCGAGGTGCTGGAGCAGGAGTACCTGGGCTACCAGCTGCCCGACGGCCCGGCGGCCGGGGTGCCCGCGGGCGCCAGCCGCGACCACGTCGGGGTGCACCGCCAGCGCGACGGCAACTACTACGTCGGCGTCGCCCCGCACACCGGCCGCAGCTCCGGCACTCAGCTGTGGCAGGTCGCCGAGCTGGCCGACGCCTACGGCTCGGGCACCATCCGCACCACCACCGAGCAGAAGCTGCTCATCCTCGATGTGCCCGAGGAGAGCCTGGAGTCCCTCGTCGGCGCCCTGTCCGACCTCGACCTGCAGGCGCAGCCCTCGCCGTTCCGGCGCGGCACCATGGCCTGCACTGGCATCGAGTTCTGCAAGCTGGCCATCGTCGAGACCAAGGGCCTGGCCCGCGACCTGTACACCGAGCTGGAGCGGCGGCTGCCCGGCTTCGACACCGCCATCAGCATCAACGTCAACGGCTGCCCCAACTCCTGCGCCCGGTTCCAGCTGGCCGACATCGGGCTCAAGGGCTCGATCGTGGACGGCACCGAGGGGTTCCAGGTCCACCTGGGCGGCTCGCTCGGTGCCGACCCCTCGTTCGGCCGCAAGCTGCGCGGCCTGAAGGTCACTACCGGGCAGCTGCCCGATTACGTCGAGCGGCTGCTGCGCAACTACCAGGCCGATCGCGCCGACGGGGAGGCGTTCGCCACCTGGGTCCGCCGAGCCGACGAGAAGCTGCTCACGGAGGGATCCTCATGAGCGAGCCGGAGGGGCGCGGCGCCGCCTGGATCCAGGAGCGCAGCGACGAGGGAAGGCGGTGCCTCACGGCGCCCCGGAGGCGAGCGGAGGCCAGCACATGAGCGAGCGCCAGGTGCCGTTCTACTGCCCCTACTGCGGCGAGGAGACGCTGCGCCCGGCCGGGCCCGACACCGGCGACTGGGAGTGCGCCGCCTGCGCCCGCGGCTTCCAGCTCCGCTTCGTCGCCGTGCTGCGGCCCGGCGCCCGAGATCCCATCACCGGGGCCGCGTCGTGACCGGCTACCCGCTGGCCCTGGACCTGACCGGGCGCAGCGTCGTGGTGATCGGCGGCGGGCCGGTGGCCCTGCGCCGCACCCGCGCGCTCCTGGACGCCGGGGCGGTGGTCACCGTGATCGCCCCCCGCCTGCTGCCGGCCTTGTCCGGGCTTGCGGCCCAACGGGCTGGCGATCGCGAGTCCGGCCCGGCCACCGCGGGCCGCCTGCAGCTGATCCGGCGCCCCTACCGGGACGGTGACCTGGCCGGCAGGTGGCTGGCTCACGCAGCCACCAGCGATCCCGCCGTCAATGCCGCCGTCGCCGCCGAGGCCGAGCGGGAGCGGGTCTGGTGCGTCCGCGCCGACGACGCCCGCTCGTCGGCCGCGACGACGCCCGCGGTGACCCGGCACGGCGAGGTCACCGTGGCCGTGACCGCCAGCGGCGACCCGCGCCGGTCCCAGGCCCTGCGCGCCGCCATCGCCACCGCGCTGGCCGCCGGGGAGCTGCCGCTGCGCCGTCGCCGGGCGGGCGCCGGGAGCGTCGCCCTGGTCGGCGGCGGGCCCGGCGACGCCGAGCTGATCACCGTGCGCGGCCGCCGGCTGCTGGCCGAGGCGGATGTCGTGGTCGCGGACAAGCTCGCGCCGCGCTCGCTGCTGGCCGAGCTCGACCCCGGCGTCGAGATCATCGATGCCGGCAAGGCCCCGCACGCGCACAACCTGACCCAGGACCAGATCAACGAGCTGATCGTGAGCCGGGCCCTGGCCGGGCAGCGCGTCGTGCGGCTCAAGGGCGGCGACCCGTTCGTGTTCGGCCGGGGCGGCGAGGAGGCACTGGCCTGCGTCCGCGCCGGCGTGCCGGTCCAGGTGGTGCCGGGCATCACCAGCGCCGTGGCCGTGCCGGGGTCGGCGGGCATCCCGGTGACCCACCGCGGGGTCACCCAGGACTTCGCCGTGGTGTCGGCGCACCTGGACCCGTCGCAGCCCGGTGCCACTGTGGACTGGGAGTCGCTGGCCACCGGTCCTGGCACGCTGGTGCTGCTGATGGGCGTCGCGCACCTGGCCGAGGTCTCGGCCGAGCTGATCAAGCGGGGCCGCGACGCGGCCACCCCGGCCGCGGTGATCCGGGACGGAACGCTGGCCAGCCAGCAGGTGCTGACCTCCACGCTCGGCCAGGTCGCCGCGCACGCGGCAGCGGCCGGGATCCAGCCGCCCGCCGTGGTGGTGATCGGCGAGGTGGTCCGGCTGCGCGACCTGCTCGAGCCCGCGGCAGCGACCCGATCGAGGAGGGCGGCATGAGGCAGCGCAAGAGCGCCGCGCCTGCCCGGACGGGAGGCCGGTCATGAGTAATCCGGTGCTGCTGGCCGTGGCGCACGGCAGCCGGGACCCGGCCGCCCGGCAGACCATCGCCGCCCTCGCCCGCCAGGTCCGCCGGCTGGCCCCGGTGCTGGATGTCCGGATCGCGTTCGTGCAGCACGCCGAGCCGGCGCTGCCCGGTGAGCTGGCCGCCGCCGGGCCCCGCACCGTCGTCGTGCCGCTGCTGCTGTCCGGCGGCTATCACCTGACCACCGACATCGCCGGCGCGGCCGCGCAGGCCGGCGCCCAGGTGGCCGAGCCGCTGGGGCCCGACACGCTGCTGGTCACCGCCCTGGCCGGGCGGCTGGCCGAGGCCGGAGTGCCGGACCGGACCCCGGTCGTGCTGGCCGCGGCCGGCTCGGCCGGCCCGTCGGCCGCAGCCGACGCGCAGCGCCAGGCCAGCCTGCTGGCCGAGCGCCTGGAGGCGCCGGTGACGGCCGCGTTCGCCTCCGCCGCGCAGCCGCGGGTCACCGACGCGGTGGCCAGCCTGCGGGCCCGGACCGGGTGCCCGGTCGCGGTGGCCGCCTACCTGCTGGCTCCCGGCCACTTCCATGACCAGCTGCAGCACGCCGGGGCCCGCTGGGTCACCGCGCCGCTGGGTGCTCACCCGGCGGTGGCCGGGCTGGTCATCGACCGCTACCGCGCGGCGTCCCGCCGCCCCGCCGTGGACGCCGCCCGCAGCTAGCCGCCCGCGCCACCGTCGGCCCCGGCCGCCGCGACCTCGGGCGCTGTCCCGGCTCAGGCCCCTCGCGGTCCGGCCCGGGCCGGCTGGCAGGCGCTGGCGCGCGGCGCGCCCCTCAGAAGCCGATGGCCTCGCGGAGCAGCAGGACGGTGCCGTGCCCGGGGTGCGGCTCGGCGTTGAGGACGAGCAGCCGGTTGACGGCGCTGGGCTGCCCGTAGGCCGCCTGCGCGCGGGCCGTTTCCAGCGGGAGGCAGTGCTCCTGGACGCGGCGCAGCGCGGTGCTCAGGTCCGGCACCACCTTCTGCGCCCCGACGATCCAGATCCGGCGCGCGGCGCCGCCGGCATAGGCGGGGAGCTGGCTGCCGCTGGCCGAGGCGGCCACCAGGGAGCCGGTCTCGGTGAGCGCGGCGACGCTGCCCACGACGACATCGGGGCTGGCGAGCAGCTGCCGGATCTGGTCGGCGCCGGTCACGCGGTCCATGGCCAGCAGGCGCGGCTTGAGCGCCGCATACCGCCCGCTGGCGTTGATGTCGGCGTCGATGCCCGACAGGCGGAGGGTCTCGCTGGCCCCGGTGAATACGCTGGCACCCTCGGGTATCAGGTCCCGGACGCGAGTACGTGCCGCGGCGGCGTCGTCGAGGATCTCGGCGGCGAACCCGTGTGCCGTCAGTGCCGCGGCCGCCCGGTCCAGGCGCTCCGCGGGCGCGGGGTCGGCGAATATCGTTGCGGGAATCGAGGTCGTCATGATGTCTCCGGACTGGTCGTATCAGCTGGATGTGGTGTTCTGAGCAGTCCGACGAGGGACCCCGGCGGAATGTCAGGCCTCACATTCGGTGGCACCTTCTCGTCGGACCAGTGAGGGCAGCTGCGGCGAAGGGAGGCTGACGGCACGATGAGCACCCGATCCGGGCCAGGAGGCGGCCCGCCCGATCCCGGCCTGGACGCGATCATGAGCGAGCGGCGGCAGCTGATCAACCTCGCCTACCGGCTGCTCGGCTCGCTGGCCGAGGCCGAGGATGCCGTCCAGGAGACCTACGCCCGCTGGTATGCCCTGTCCCGGCAGCAGCAGGAGGACATCGAG
>DASUBV010000159.1:0-18100 GCA_035763085.1 Streptosporangiaceae bacterium
CGGTCGACGCCATGCAGGTGCACGGCGGGTACGGCTACTCGCAGGAGTTCACCGTCGAGCGGCTGTACCGGGACGCGCCGCTGATGGTGATCGGCGAGGGCACCAACGACATCCTGCGCACGGTGATCGCCCGCGCCCTGATCAGCGGCCGCGGGACGCTCTGATCCCTGAGCCGGGGGCCGGGGGCGGACCCCGGCCCCCGGGTTCCGGGGTGGCCCCAGGGTAAATGGCCGCGGCCGGCAGGTAATTAACGCGATTCCCTGGACACGCAGATTGGCCGGGCTTCTACTGAGGGCAAGCGCTGCGGGGAAGAACGCCAGCGCCTGCTCAGGGGAGACCGGCATGGGGGATGACGCACGTCAGGCGAGCGCGGCCAGCGGGTCCGGCCGCAGGTCCAGCCAGCGGCCGCGCGGGGCGTCCGGCGCGGCAACGCTGGAACAGCAGGCCCAGCAGTACCTGGGCGCGGACCTGGTCCTGGAAGGCGGGGGCGTCAAGGGCATCGGCCTCGTCGGCGCCGTCATGACTATCCGCGCGGCGGGATATGTCTTCCCGCGGCCGGGCGGCACATCGGCCGGCGCCATTGTCGCCGCGCTCATTGCCGCCTATCAGAGCAGGGGCGTGGACCTGAGCCGGCTGGAGCGCGATATGCGCGAGCTGGATTACACGCAGTTCATGGAGAAGACCTGGGCCGAGCGGCACCTGGGCATCGTGGGCAAGGCGGCCGGCCTGCTGGAGCACCAGGGTGTCTATGCCACGGGCTACCTGCAGCACTGGCTGACCGCCAAGCTCGAGCCGCTGGGCGTCAGGACGTTCGCGGACCTCAAGATCACCGACGACGCCGGCACCGGCCTGCCGCCGCGGCAGCGCTACCGGCTGGTCACCCACACCTCCGACCTCAGCCGCGGCTCGCTGGTCCGGCTGCCCTGGGACCTGCCGTACTACCTGCTGTCCCACCCGGAAACCGCCAGCCCGGAGGAGCAGATCGCGGCCATCGACTCCTACCCGGTCGTGGACGCCGTCCGCGCGTCGATGTCCATCCCGTTCTTCTTCCAGCCCTTCACCCAGAAGACCCCGCGCGGCAGCTGCACCTGGGTCGACGGCGGGCTGCTGCAGAACTTCCCGGTCACCGTGTTCGACCGCACCGACGGCAGGCCCAACCGCTGGCCGACCTTCGGGGTCAAGCTGTCGGCGCGGCCGCGGCTGAACATCCCCGATGTCCCGGTGACGGGCGACATCAAGGAACTGCTGGCCATCGCGCACACGGCGATGGGTGAGTGGAACCGGTACCCGCTGGCGGACGCGGGCGTGGGTGCCCGGACCGTGTACGTGGACACCATGGGACTGGACGCGACCGATTTCGGGATCACCCAGCAGCAGCGTGACCAGCTATTCGAGAACGGCAGCAAGGCCGCGGTTAAGTTCCTGGCCGCCTGGGACGCCGCCCACTCGCGGCAGCCCTAGCGGCTGACCGGGGCCGCCCCGCCCGCCCCGGCCGGCGTCCGGCCCGCCGTGCCCCGCCCGGCACCGGCCGGGCCCCGCTCGCCCGGCCAGCCGTCCGGGCTGGCTCTCTCGCGGCCGTCCCGCTACCCGGCTCACCATCAGGCCACGGCTGCGCGCCGATCGCCGCCAGCGCCTCGTGCGCGGCGGCGAGCTTCTCGTACAGGAACAGCACTGGTCCGCCGCCGGCCAGCCGCACCGCGTCCCGCAGCGCCTGCTCCGGCCCGGCGGCGCGGGTCACCGTGATGCCCGGCCGGGCCCGGCGCAGCGCCGCGGTGATCAGGTCCTGCATCTCGCCCGGCGCGCGGCCGCGCTTGTCGGCGTCCTCGTAGATCGCGACCGCCGGGCACCAGGCGGCGATCGCCTCGGCCGTCTGCTCGATCAGGTCGTCGCGGCGGTCGCCCGGCAGCGTCACGGCGGCGGCCGGGCAGCCCGGCGTGCCGGGCCCGCCCCAGACCCCGCTGATCATGGCACCGGTGGCGGTCAGGGCTGCGGCGTTGTGCCCGTAGTCGACCAGGACCGGGCTGTCGCCCGCCCGGAACAGGTTGCCGCGGCCGGGGTTGGCCTGCGCCGGGGTGAACGTGGCCAGCCCGCGGCGGATGTCCTTGGCGCTGATCCCGGCCGCCCGGCAGGCGGCGATCGCGGCGAGCGCGTTGGCCACCAGGTGCGCCGCCCGGCCGCCGAACGCGCCCGGCAGCTCGGCCAGGCTGATCATCGGCCGCCGGGTGCCGCCCTCGCATTCCACCAGCTCGCCGCCGGCGACCTCGTACACCAGGCCGCCCGCTGCCCGGTGCTGTTCCACGGCCGAGTTGGTAG
Organism: Streptosporangiaceae bacterium; assembly: GCA_035763085.1. Classification (GTDB taxonomy): domain Bacteria; phylum Actinomycetota; class Actinomycetes; order Streptosporangiales; family Streptosporangiaceae; genus DASUBV01. Next base: position 2,314 of record DASUBV010000159.1, read on the forward strand.
GCTGCTGGGTGCACAGCCGCAGCACCGGCGAGCTCGCCCGTACCGCGGGCCGCCCGGCCAGCGCCGCCGCGGCCGGGTCGTCGGCGTTCAGCACCACCGTCCCGCCCGTCGCGACCTCCTCGGCGACCAGCGCCTTGACGTGGATCAGCTCGTCCATGTCATCCACGCAGCCGTCGCCGAGGTGATCGGCGGTGATATTGGTGACCACGGCGATATCGGCGCGGTCGTAGGCCAGGCCGCCGCGCAGGATCCCGCCCCGGGCCGTCTCCAGCACAGCGACCTCGGCGGCCGGGTCGTCCAGCACCATGTCGGCCGACCGCGGTCCCGACGCGTCCGCGGCGTAGATCAGCCGGCCGCCGCTGAAGACCCCGTCGGTGGTCGTCATGCCCACCGCCAGCCCGGCCTGCCGCAGCACGTGACCGATCATGCGGACGGTGGTGGTCTTGCCGTTGGTCCCGGTCACCGCGATGACCGGGATCCGCTCCGGCGCGCCGGGCGGGTAGAGCATGTCGACGATGGCGGCGGCTACGTCCCGGGGCTGGCCGTCGGTCGGGGCCAGGTGCATGCGCAGCCCCGGGCAGGCGTTCAGCTCCAGCACCGCCCCGGCCGCACCGCCCGGGCCGGCCGCCCCCGGCTCCTCGTGCCCGGGCCCGTGCAGCGGCGCCGCGATGTCGGCGAGCCGGACGTCCACGCCGCAGATGTCCAGGCCGGCCACCGCGGCCGCCCGGCAGCACATCGCCGCCACCTCCGGGTGTACCAGGTCGGTGACATCCGCACTGGTCCCGCCGGTGGACAGGTTCGCGTTGTGGCGCAGTGTCACCAGCTGGCCGGACGGCGGCACCGAGCCGGCGTCCAGCCCGGCCGCGGCCAGGTGGGCCAGGACCTCGGCGTCCAGGACGATCCGGGTCAGCTCGCGCGCGTGCCCGTCGCCGCGGCGCGGGTCGGCGTTGACCGCTGCGACCAGCTCACTGATCGTCGACGTCCCGTCGCCGGTGACGGCGGCCGGGCGCAGCTGCGCGGCGGCGGCCACCTGCCCGTCGATGACCAGCACGCGGTAGTCGCGGCCGCTCACGAACCGCTCCACCAGAACGGCCGACCCGCCGGTCGCGGCCCGGCTGAAGGCGGCGGCGGCCTCCTCGGCGCTCTCGATGCCGACCGTCACGCTGCGGCCGTGGTTGCCGCCCAGCGGCTTGATCACCACCGGCGCGCCGAGCTGCTCCAGCGCCGCGGCCGCCTCATCCGCGGTGGCTGCCACGACGCCCGCGGCCACCGGGATCCCGGCGCTGCCCAGCACTTGCTTGGCCAGCATCTTGTCGGCGGCGATGTCGACGTCGACCGCCGAGGTCTGCTCGGTGAGCGCGGCGCAGACCAGTCGCCGGGTTGATCCGTAGCCGAGCCGCAGCATGCTGAGCGCGCCGGTCCGGCGGACCGGAATGCCGCGGCGGCGGGCCGCGGCCGCGATCGCGGCGGTACTGACGCCCAGCCGCTCGCGCTCGGCCAGCCGGGTAATCTCCGCCAGGTCGCCGGCGAAGTCGGGCTCGCGGCCGGCCAGGAGGCCCTCGGTGATGCCGATCGCGGAGCGCAGCAGCAGCTCCGGCACCCGAGAGCTGGCCGGCTCGTCGGCCGGGCATTCCGTGACGACGTCGTAGCGCCCGTCCGCGCCCGCCCACAGCGTCTTGCCCAGGCAGGCCTCCCGGCCGGCCAGGCTGGACAGCTCGAGCGCCACGTGCTCGGCGATGTGCCCGAAATAGGTGCCGCGGGCCAGGGCCTGGCAGAACCCGCCCGGCCGCCCGGCCGCGCAGTGATGGCCGGCCAGTCCCGGCAGCAGGCTGGTGAGCCGGCCGGAGAAGCCCGGGTAATCCGTGCTCTCCCGCCCGGTGAGCTCGTCCAGCTCCAGCCGGGCGACGCTCACCGGGCTGGCGGTGTACACGTTGGGCCCGCTCAGATGGCGAGCTTCGATCAACCGCAACGTCGGCGTCCTTTGCCTTAGTACCGGTCGTGACCGGGCCCGATGGCCGGGGCCCGGCTGGCGAAGTCGAACAGGCAGCCGGCGGGCAGCAGGTGCAGCCGGACGCCGAACAGCGTGATCGGGTCGTACTCCCCGGCCGGGTGCACGACGGTGGCGTGCTCGGCGTCCACCACGGTCGCGACTCCCGTGCCGAGCACCTCGAACCACGATCCCTGCACCAGGATCCCGGTGTTCTCATCGATCCCGATGCCCAGCTGGGCCGGGTCCTGCGCCACGGCGCTGAGCAGCCGCGGCAGCCGGCCGCGCTCTGCGAAGTGCATGTCGATCAGCGCCCGCGGGACCAGCCCCAGGCCCGGCCCGGTGCGCACGGCCGCGGCCGACACCTCGGCTCCGCCGCCGCCCAGGATCATCGTCTTGCCCAGGGCCGTGGCGCCTGCGCTGGTCCCGGCCACCACCAGGCCGGCCGCCAGCCGCTGGCGCAGCACCTCGCTGGTCCGCGAGCCGACCAGGGTGCGCAGCCGGGACTGATCCCCGCCGGACAGGAACACGCCGGTGGCGCTGCCCAGCGCCGCCGTGGCGGCATCGCTGTCGGCGTCGGACCGGCCGCGCAGCCGCAGCTCGCTGATGCGCTGCACGCCCAGCTTGGTGAAGACCTGCTCGTACTCGGCGTGCACCTCGTCGGGAACGCCGGTGGCGGTGGTCACCAGCACGATCGAGGCCCGCTCGCCGCCGCACAGCTCCGCGAACCGCTCCAGCAGCCCGGCCCCGCAGCACCGGTCCTCGGCCCCGCCGATGATCAGCAGGCGGCCCGGCGATTCCCCGTCGTCCACGTCCCCGCCCTCGCCCCGGAGGCCGGCCCCGGCCCCTCGACGCCTAGGTACCCTTCGTAACTCTGCGTCAATCAAGGCCGCATTTCAACTACAAAGAGTCACCGCCGGGGTTGCCGAACACCCGGCGATCCCGCTGGCTACTGGCGTCGGATCCCGGGCCGCGCCAGCGGCCTCAGGGAGCAAGCCGGAGGGGTCGCCCGCGCCGAAACCCAGGCGAGCGAGCCGGAGGGGTCGCCGACCCCGGAACCCGGGCCGCGTCAGCGGGCCCTGGGCGAGCGAGCCGGAGGGGTCGCCGGCGCTGTCTGGACTGAGGAGCCTGCGACGAGGGAAGACAGTGCCTTCAGGCGACCCCGCAGGCGAGCGGGAAGGCTAAGCCCCGTGGGGCTGGCGGGCGGCAGTTCGCCGGGCCCCCGACCGGGGCCGGGACAGCTCCTCCGGCAGCTGCAGCAGCGGGTTGGACGCGCTGGCCACCACGTCGCTGGCGATGTCGATCACCTTCCGGCCGCGGTTGCGGGCCGCGCTGCGGAGCTGCTCAAACGCCTGCCGGGGCTTGATCCGGTGCCGCTCGGCCAGCACGCCGATGGCCTGCTCGACGCGCACCCGGGCCAGCAGCGCGTGCTCCAGCTGGCTGACCGTGGTCCGCAGCTTGCCGGCCTCACCGCCCTGCGGCTCGACCGGCGGCTTGCGGGCCGCGTGACCGTTCTGGCCGTCCTGCTCGGCGGCCAGCAGGTCCGCCAGGATCATCGCCGAGGTCAGGTCGGGCAGCTCGTCGCCGCCCACCCGCCAGCCGTCCCTGGTCCGCCGGACAACGGCGTCCTCGGGCGCGCTCGCGCAGCCGCCCGTGCAGGCCTCCGCGGGCTGCGAACCGGGACGGGCGGCCGCTGCCGCGGCGGCCGGGCGGCCATGATCGGCGGTGGTCATTTCACGCACTCGAGCTCGGATAGTCGCTGCTTGACCTGGGCGGCGGAGGGGTTAGTCATGGCGCTGCCGTCGGGGAACACCACGGTCGGCACGGTCTGGAACCCGCCGTTGACCGACATCACGAAGTCAGCCGCGGAGGCGTCCTCCTCGATGTTGACCTCGGTCATCTCGATTCCCTCTCGTGCCAGCTGGGCCTTGAGCCGCTTGCAGAAGGCGCACCACGTCGTCGTGTACATGGTCAGCGGCTGTGCCATCGGGTCCTTCCCCCTTCGCGTGCCGTTACGAACTGCACATTACTAACGCATATGAGCGCTGTACCCTTCCCGCCCGGGCGGTGCTGTCCGGCGAGCCGGGCCGCGCGCTGGGCGCGCTACCTTCCCTCGACGCGAGTTCCCAGTCCAGGCGGCGCCGCGCCGCTCCGGCGTGCTGACATCGGCGCTGACTATATGCCGGCCCACCACGCTGACAAGCCAGATTAAGCCGAACGCCAGGCTGCACCGGGCCCGGGGGTGGGCCGTGGAGCCAGCAGGCCTGTTCGCCCAGGGGGCAACCTCCTGGAACCCGCAGTGCCAGGGGCCTGCCTCCTGGACCCGTTTAGCCCGGGGGCCACCCCCTGGAACCCAGCGCCGGGGGCCGCCCCTGGACCCGGATAGCCCAGGCGCAATCCTCTGGAACCCCCCAGTGCCAGGGGGCCGGCCCCCTGCCCCCGGTGTTTGGGACGCGAGCGTCGGCGCCATGCGGGAGGATTGGCGCCGGATGCGGAGGTAGCCAGTGGACATCCCGGACGGACCGGACCGAGTGCGCGGGGCCGGCGCCGGGCCGGACGCCGTGCTGAGCCCGCTCGATCCTGAGCAGCGCGACGTGGCCCTGGCCGCCCGCGGGCCGGTGTGCGTGCTGGCGGGCGCCGGGACGGGCAAGACTCGCGCCGTGGCGCACCGGATCGCCTACACCGCGGCGGCCGGGCTGGCCAACCCCGCCCGGGTCCTGGCTGTGACCTTCACCACGCGGGCGGCGGGCGAGCTGCGGGCCCGGCTGCGCCAGCTCGGTGCCCTGGCGCCCGGAGCCGGGCTGGAGAAGGTGCAGGCGCAGACCTTCCACGCTGCCGCGCTGCGCCAGCTCACCCATTTCTGGCCGCTGGCCGTCGGCGGCCCGCCCCCGCAGGTCGTCGACTCCAAGATCGGGCTGATCGCCGAGGCCGCCCGGCGGCTGCGGCTGCCGGCCGGGCTGCCCGAGCTGCGGGATGCGGCGTCAGAGATCGAGTGGGCCAAGGTCACCCAGGTCCGGCCCGAGGACTACCCGGCGGCCGGGGCCAAGGCCGGGCGGGACGGGCCGTTCGAGCCGGAGACGATGTCCCGGCTGTTCGCCGGTTATGAGCAGCTGCGCCGGGAGCGGCACCTGGTGGACTTCGAGTCCGTGCTGGAGCTCACGGCCGCGATCCTGGTCGACCATGCGGGCGCGGCCGGCGCGGTGCATGACCGTTATGAATCATTTGTCGTAGATGAGTACCAGGATGTGAACCCGCTGCAGAAGCTGCTGCTGGAGGCGTGGCTGGGCGGCCGGGACGACATCTGCGTGGTCGGGGATCCGCGGCAGACCATCTACTCCTTCACCGGGGCGACGCCGGCCTACCTGACCGGCTTCCCCGCCGAGTACCCGGCCGCCACGGTCGTCCGGCTGGCCCGCAACTACCGGTCCACCCCGCAGGTGGTGGACCTGGCCAACCGGCTGATCCAGCGGGCCGAGCTGACCGGCCCGGGCGGCGGGGCGGCGCTGGTGGCGCAGCGCCCGGCCGGGCCGCGGCCGCGGTTCACCGAGTATCCCGACGAGAGCGCGGAGGCCGCGGGAGTGGCCCGGCAGGCCGCGGCGCTGATCCGGGACGGCGTCCGGGCGGGCGCGATCGCGGTGCTGGTCCGGACCAACGCGCAGACACAACTGCTGGAGCAGGCGCTGGCCGATGCCGGGGTGCCGTTCGCGGTGCGCGGCGCGGAGCGGTTCTTCGAGCGGTCCGAGGTGCGGCAGGCAGTGGCCACGCTGCGCGGCGCGGCCCGGTCGGTGTCGGCGGCCGACGACCCGGCGGCTCAGGTCCGGCCGGTACTGGCGGGCATCGGCCTGAGCGCGAAGCCCCCGGCCGGTCGCGGCACCGCGCGGGAGCGCTGGGAGTCGCTGGAGGCCCTGGCTCAGCTCGCCGACGACTTCTTCGCCGCCACGCCGCAGGCCTCGCTCGGCGACCTGGCCGCCGAGCTGGCGCTGCGCAGCGCGACCGGCCAGGCGCCGGCGGTGGACGGGGTCACCCTCGCCTCGCTGCACGCGGCCAAGGGCCTGGAGTGGGACGCGGTGTTCCTGGCCGGGCTGACCGACGGCATCGTGCCCATCGTCTACGCCCAGACCGACGAGGCCGTCGCCGAGGAGCGCCGGCTGCTGTACGTAGGCATCACCCGGGCTCGCCAGCAGCTGTTCCTGTCCTGGGCGCTGGCCAGGGCGCCGGGCGGGCGGCGGATCCGCAGGCCGTCCCGGTTCCTGGCCGGCCTGCAGTCCAGGGCGCGTCCGCCGGAGGAGGACAACCCGCTGGTCGGAGTGCTGCGCCGGTGGCGGGCCGAGACCGCGGCGGCGCAGAGCGTGCCCGCATACGTCGTGCTGTCGGATGCGACTTTGCTGCTGATCGCCAGCCGCCGCCCGTCCAGCCGGGCCGAGCTGGCAGGCGTCCCCGGTGTCGGAGCGGTCCGGCTGGACCGGTACGGTGCGGCCGTACTCGCCCTGTGCGCGCAGGCGGCGACCGCGGCGCAGGCGGCAGCCGACGCGGCGGAGGCGCCATGAGCAAGGCCCTGGACACGGTGGTCGAGCTGCTCGACCTCGAGCAGATCGAGCTGGACATCTTCCGCGGTCGCAGCCCGGCAGGGGAGTGGCGGCAGCGGGTGTTCGGCGGCCAGGTCGCCGGCCAGGCGCTGGTGGCCGCGGGCCGCACGGTGCCCGCTGACCGGCCGGTGCATTCCCTGCACGCCTACTTCATCCGGCCGGGCGACCCGGCGGTGCCGCTGATCTACCTGGTCGAGCGGGTGCGCGACGGCCGGTCGTTCACCACCCGCCGGGTGGCGGCGGTCCAGCACGGCAAGACCATCTTCACGCTGTCGGCCTCCTTTCATCACGCCGAGCCGGGGGTCGAGCATGCCGAGCAGATGCCCGAGGTGCCGTCGCCCGAGGACGTGGAGCCGACCGCCGAGCGCTACCGGCGGATCTTCGGGGCCAAGGCGGCGGAGGTGTTCCATGACGGGCCGATCGACATCCGGCACGTGGGGCCGCTGACGATCGAGGCCGCGCGCGACCCGGCGCTGCGCTCGAGCCGCAACCTGGTGTGGATCCGGGCCGACGGCGAGTTGCCCGACGACCCGCTGCTGCACGTGTGCCTGGCTACCTACGCCTCGGACATGACGCTGCTGGACTCCGTCCTGCTGGCCAGCGGCCTGTCGTTCGCCGACGGCAGCACGACCGCCGCCAGCCTGGACCACGCGATGTGGTTCCACCGGCCGTTCCGGGCCGACCGGTGGCTGCTGTACGCGCAGGACTCGCCCAGTGCCAGCGGAGCCCGCGGGCTGGCTCGCGGCGAGATGTATACCGAGGACGGGTCACTAGTGGTCTCAGTGGTACAGGAGGGACTCATTCGCCAGAAGCGCTGAACCGCAAAACCGCAGGTCAAAAAAGTGTTGCCGTCCTGTCGGACGGGTGATGTAAGGTCTATCCCATGTCCGAGTGGGGCTCGAGCCAGCCGTAAGGAGGTGCCCGTCGTGCTGAACATGATCTCGTCTTGCGAGTCTGCGGAGAATGCCGCCGCAGCGGTCTTCGCTGCCGCCAAGCCGCGTCCGCGGTATGGCCTGGGCGCCTCCGCGCTCCTCGAGGTCTCCCCGTCCGCCACTGCGCGTGTCGCCGCTTCGACGCGACCGTGCACCGATGCTGCCGTGTCGGCTGCGCATGTCGTCCTCGCCGGGTCCGGCCTGGGCGTCGAGAAGCAGCCCGTCAGCAAGCAGCAGCCCGAGTTCATGACCCGCATCAGCGCTAGCGGCGGTGGTGCAGTGGGTCCGCATACTGCGAGGGAACCGGTCTAGAAAGACCGGCCAGCCCCCTCAAGGCCGCGGACCCGACACAGGGTCCGCGGCCTTAGCTATTTCTGAGGCCCGTTAGCCAGCAGCAAAGACGCTGCGATGAGTAACGAGAGGGGTTGGCACCAATGCAGTGGCCCGGCACCACAGCTGTGCTGGAGGGAACGGCATCGTTTGCAGGCGAGCCGGCGGAGCAGGCACCGAGCACGTCCGTGCTGGAGCAGGTCCTGACAGGCGCGACGGCCAGCCTGGCCGACGTGCCCAGCGGGCTCGACCTGCCGTGCGCCGATGACCCGGAGCTGTTCTTCGCCGAGTCGCCCGACGACGTGGAGTTCGCCAAGTCGCTGTGCATGGGCTGCGCGGCCAGGATTACCTGCCTCGCAGGAGCTATGGAGCGGCGGGAGCCCTGGGGAGTCTGGGGCGGGCAGCTGTTCCTGCGCGGTGAGGTCGTGCCGTACAAGCGGCCGAGGGGACGCCCGCGGAAGGCGACCGTCGCCGCATGACCGGATGCCGCCGGCCTGGCAGCCCCGCCACCAGCTGCCTGGCCTGCGGCCCCGACACGATGCTGCCGTCAGATCCGTCCCCCGCACCCGGCACGCGGGGGACGGGCGGCATCACCCGATAGACCAGCGCCGGCCTGGAACCCGATGACCCAGTCCTGCCGCCACCGCGGCAGGATACGGACGCCCAGAAACGGTGATCACAGATGTATTCCTCAGCGGAACTGGAAAACGCACGCCACCGACAGAAATACCTGCTCGACGCGGCCGCGGAGCAGCGCCACGCGCGCCGCGCGCGCCAGCTGAGCAGGGCGACACGGCGGGCCGAGCGCGCGGAGCGGCAGCTCTCGCGCAGCTGGTCCGAGGCAGCGCGACTGCGCACCGAGCTTTCCCAGCTCGCCGCGGACGCGTGGCACTAGGAGGACAGCGCGACTAGCCCGATCGTGGCGCTAGCCCGGCAGCCGGGCTAAGTCCCTAGCCGACCCGGTCCTGGCTGGTCAGCTGTCACCCGAGCTCGCCAGGAGATGGCCGGGAGGCTCAGTGGCCTCCCGGCCATCGGCGTCCTCGCCGGGCCCGTAGCCCGGCATCCATGTCAGTACCTCACCCCGGAACGGGCCCTCGCACCCGAGCTGGCACAGCACGCCGATGCCGGCCGTCGAGACCCGGTGAATCAGCACGTAGGACGGCGGCAGGTTGAGCTGCCTGCCGACATTGGACGGCCGCAGGTCGGTGACCCGGGTGGCCTCGCCGCGCAGCCACTCGCGGCTGAACTTGAACGAGTCGACCTGCGATGGCTCGGCCAGCGGAGCCAGGAAGGCGTGCAGGGCATCGGTGTCCACGCTGACCCCGTCGCGCAGGAACCCGTGCTCGCGCAGTTCGCGCTCGACCAGCTCGATGCTGCCGCCGGTGTGCATCAGCCACAGCAGCCGGCCGAAGAACGGCGGGAATCCGTCCGGAAGCCGGTCGACGGCGCCGAAGTCGAGCACCCCCAGCCGCCCGTCATCCAGCAGCCGGAAGTTCCCCGGATGCGGGTCGGCGTGCAGCAGCCCGGCCCGCGACGGGCCGGAGAACAGGAACCGGACCAGCAGGATCCCGGCCCGGTCCCGCTGCTCCTGCGTGCCCTCGGCGATGATCCGGGCCAGCGGCGTGCCGTCCATCCACTCGGTCACCAGCGTGCGGTCGGTGGCCGCCACCACCGGCGGCACGTAGATGTCCAGGTCGCCGGCGAAAGCGTCGGCGAAGGCCTGCTGTGACGCGGCCTCCAGCCGGTAGTCCAGTTCCTCGGCCACCCGCGACCGCAGTTCGTCGAGCAGCGGCTTGGTATCCAGGCCCGGCATGAGCACACCGAACAGCCGGGCGATCCGGCTGAGCTGAGTGAAGTCGTTGTTGAGGGCCGGGCCGGCACCGGGGTACTGGATCTTCACCGCGACCGCGCGGCCGTCGTTCCACACCGCCCGGTGCACCTGGCCGATGGACGCCGCGGCGGCCGGGCGGTCGTCGAACTCGGCGAAGCTGGCCCGCCAGCCGGGGCCCATGTCCTCGGCCAGCACCTTGTGCACCGCGCTGGCGGGCAGCGGGGGAGCGGACTCCTGCAGGCGGGTCAGCGTCGCCCGGTACGGCCCGGCGATTTCCGGTGGCAGCGCGGCCTCGAAGATGGACAGGGCCTGGCCCAGCTTGAGCGCGCCGCCCTTGAGCTCGCCGAGGACCCGGAAGATCTGCTCGGCGGTGCGCTGCTGAATTTCCTGCGCGACCAGCTCGGCTGGCCGGCCACCCAGCCGCTTGCCCAGCCCTAGCGCGGTGCGACCGGCGAGGCCGACCGGCAGTGTCGCCAGCTTGGCAGTGCGCGTGACGGCACGACGGGGCAGATCGCTCATGATCTCTATTGTCGGCTACCGGATGGTGTCACTGCTACGCGAGCCGCATACCTGGCCCGCGATGGCCGGGCTGGCCGCCCCGATTCCTTCCCGCCTGCCGGTTCCGCTCCCGGCAGATCATGGCCGGCCGGGCCGCCAGGATGCGCCGCCAACGTCACGCAGCGGGCAGCTGACAGCAGCCGCAGGCAGCCAGCGGAGGCCAGCTGCGACGGCGCCACTGCCAGCCCGGCAGGACGAGCTCCAGCGTGCCGTTCTCGGCCGGGCTCGCATGCGGTGACCGGTCCAGGAAGCCCAGTGCCTGGGCCGCGGCCTGCGCCGCCACGGCGGCGGCCAGGGCGGCATCGCAGGCGGGCGGCTCGGCCGTCCGGCCGGCCACCTGGGCCAGGATGAGCGGCCAGGCCGGGTCCAGGCTGGCCCGGGTGATGTCGAGACAGCGCAGGCACGCCGTCCGCCCCGGCCGCACCAGCGGGCCGACCACCCCGATGGCCTCCTCCGCGGCCGCCGTCAGGTGCGGAACCCCGGCCCGCATCAGCCAGGCCCGCAGTCCGGATCCCGGTCGCCCGGTCACGATGGCCAGGTCCGGCACCGGCGGCGCGGCCTCGCCCTCGTCTTTCCTGCACTCGCCGCCAGGCGCGGCCCGGCCGGCAACCCGCCCGCGGCTGCGCCTGCCGCCAGGCACGGCCGGGGTGTCGCCGGGCTGGCTGGTCCGGTCCTCAGCCGCCCTGGCAGCGGCGGGGGTCCGCGCGGGCGGGCCGGCCCGGCGGACCAGGTCGGAGATCGCGACGTGGCTCACACCCGAGGTCGTCAGGATGTCCGCGATAGCGGTGGCCAGCCGGCCGGGGCCGAATACCCGCACGCTGGCCGCGTCGCGCCGCGCCAGCGCGGTGGCTCCTGCGTCGGAATGCCCGCGGGCCAGCGCCGCGGCCGCCAGTTCGGCGCCCAGCTGCTGACGGCGGCCGGGCGCCAGGGCCCGGATCGCCGCGACGGGGAAGTCATCGAGCGCGCCCGCGACCGCGAGCACAGTGAGGATCCGGTCGGTGACCAGCTCCGGGACGCCCAGCTCTAACGCGGCCGCGATGACCTCGCCGCGGTCCCGGCTGCCGTCCAGCAGGGCCAGTACCGGCGCCGCGCTGCCCATGCCGGTCAGTGCCACGGCCCGGCGCGGGTCGATCCCGATCTGCACGGTCTCCCGGTCCCGCCACACCGGCAGCAGCCCGGCCTTCAGCGCTGGCCTCACGTCTCGAAGGGTGCCACCCGGCACCGACATTCCGGACTCAGCCGTGCATCCCGCCCTGGCTGGATGCACCAGCCAGCGAATCCCGCACGCCCCTGTCGCCGGGCCTGGCGGGTCAGTCCGTTATTGGCCGGCCTGGCGGTCGCTCAGGACTCGCCGGGGCGTTCGTCGCCCGGCTCACCTGTCTCATCTGACCCGCGAGCCTCGCCGGTACCGGGGCCAGCGGGTCCGGCCTCGCCGGTGGTCCCCTCGCCCGTGCCCGACTCGCCTGTGCCCGACTCGCCTGCGCCCGGCTCGCCGGGGGCCGCGAAGTCATCGGCGGTCATCTTGTCGAGGTCGGAGATGTCCAGCTCCGGGCGGCCGCGCACGAAGGCGTCGGGGTCGTCGAAGTCGTCAGCGGTGGGCAGCAGGTCGGGGTGGGCCCAGACCGCGTCCCGGCCCGATATGCCGCGCTCGCGGGTCAGCCCGGCCCAGATGGCCGCCGCCTCGCGGAGCCGCCGGGGCCGCAGTTCCAGGCCGACCAGCGTGGCAAAGGTTCGCTCGGCCGGACCGCCGGCCGCGCGGCGCCGCCTGATGGCCTCGGCCAGCGCGCCGGCCTGCGGCAGCCGGTTGCCCGCCGCCGCCTCGACCACGGTCGCCACCCAGCCCTCGACCAGCGCCAGGACCGTCTCCAGCCGGGCCAGCGCGGCCTTCTGCTCCGGGGTGTCCTCGGGCTGGAACAGCGCCGCGCCCGACAGGGCCTCGTTGAGCGCCTCGGGGTTGGTCGGGTCGATCTGCGGCATCGCTTCACGCAGCGCGGCGGCGTCCACCTTGATGCCCCGTGCGTAATCCTCGACCGCGCCGAGCATGCGGGCCCGCAGCCACGGCACGTGGGCGAACAGCCGGTGGTGCGCGGCCTCGCGCAGCGCCAGGAATAGCCGGACCTCCTCGAGGCTCACCTCCAGCCCGGAGCCGAAGGCGGTCACGCCGGACGGCAGCAGCGCCGCGGTGCCCTCCGGGCCCAGCGGCAGGCCGACGTCGGTGGAGCTGATGACTTCCTCGGCGAGCGCGCCAACGGCGGCCCCGGTCTGGCCGCCGACCATCATGCCGCCGATCCGGCGCATCATGTCGCCCAGGCCGCCGAGCGCGCCCAGGCCGCCGGTCATCGCGGTCATGGCCGCGCGCATCTCCGGAGGCAGGTCCGCGGCCAGCTCGGTGGGATCGTCGCTGATCATTCCGCCCATGGCCGCGACGGCCCGGCTGGCAATCGGGTCACACAGCTTGGCCCACACCGGCATGGTGGCCTCGACCCACTCCGACCGGCTCCACGCCTGAATGGTCCGGATCCCGGACGGGAACTCGGTGGCCTCCCCGAGCCACAGGTCGGCCAGCCGGATCGCCTCGGTGACCTCGGTGCGCTCCTTGTCGAGCACGCTGGGATCGCCCTTGGCCGAGACCGCCTGGCGGGCCATGTTCTTGGCCAGGTCCCAGTTGACCGGGCCGCCCTGCCAGGACATCAGGTCCGCGAACTGCCGCAGCGCGTCCGCTAGCTGCTGCGGATCGCCGAGTGGCCCGAACGGGTTACCCGCGCCGCCACCCTGGCCGCCGCCGGCGCCGCCGGAGCCGCCGGAGCCCTCGTCCCGGTTGCCCGGCAGCCCGAAGCCGAAGGGAGGGTCAGTCATCTGCTCGACCTCTCAGGCAGGATGGAAGGGTCCATGTTGGCCAAGCTATCCCGGGAGCGAGGGGTCGTGAGCAACCGAGATGCCAAGGTTCGCCATGGGCGCAGTTCGGGCGGTACCGCTGGCAAGGCCGCCGGCCAGCCCCGGAGCACGGCGGCGAGCGCGGCAGACGGCCTGGCTCCCGGCGCCGGCGCGGCCGAGCGCGAGCCCGCCCGGCGGGGCCGGGCCGGCGGAGCCGGCCGCCCGGTGGTGGCGATCACCGGCGCGGCCCGCGGCCTCGGGCACGCGCTGGCCGCCCGCCTTGCGTCCGCGGACCGGGTCGGCCGGGTCATCGCGATCGACGATCACCGTGGTGAGGCGACCGGGGTGACCTGGCGGGTCGTGGACATCCGCGACCCGGCGCTGGCCGGCCGGCTGGCGGGCGTGGACGTGGTCGTGCACACCGACCTGGACCTCGCGCCCGACTCCGAGTACAAGACCCGGCGCGCCTTCAACGTCCGCGGGGCGCAGACCGTGCTGACCGCGGCGGCCGCCGGCGGGGTGGGCCGGGTGGTCCTGGTGACCAGCGCGATGGTGTACGGGGCCCGCCCGGACAATCCGGTGCCGCTGCCGGAGGACGCGCCGCTCGGTGCCGACCAGGACGGCAGCGTGGTGGGCGACCTGCTGGAGGTCGAGCAGCTGGCCGAGCGCTCGGCCCGGGCCCATCCCGGCATGGCCGTGACCGTCGTCCGGCCCGCGGCGCTAGTCGGCGCGGGCGTGGACACGCTGATCACGCGGCACTTCGAGGCGCCGCGGCTGCTGGCGGTCAAGGGCTGCGCGCCGCGCTGGCAGTTCTGCCACATCGACGACCTGGTCTCGGCCCTGGAGCTGGCCGTCAGCGCCGAGGTGACCGGGGCCTTCGCGGTCGGCTGCGACGGCTGGCTGGAGCCCGACCAGATGGAGGAGCTGTCCGGCCTGAAGCGGATCGAGCTGCCGCCCGGGCTGACCTTCGCCACCGCGCAGCGCCTGCACCGGGCCGGCCTGACCCCGTCTCCCGTCAATGACCTGCATTTCGTGGTTTATCCGTGGGTGGTGGACTGCGCGGCGCTGCGGAAGGCCGGCTGGCGGCCGAGCTATGACAACGCGGCCGCGGTGGCGGTCCTGCTCGACCAGCGGGCCGGGCATCACGCCGTCGCGGGCCGCCGCCTGGACCGCAAGGACGCCACGATCACCGCGGCGGGCGCGACGGTGGCGGTCATCGGCACGGCGGCCATCGTCCGCCACGCCCGCCGTCGGCGCCGCGGGTCGTAACGTCGCGACGAGGCGGTAACTTGGCTGCGTGACTGTCATCCGGTTGGCCGAGTTCCGCGACAGCCCGCTGTCGGTGGACGAGGTGCGGAACGCTGTCGCTGACCCGGCGGCCGGGGCCATCGCCCTGTTTGTCGGGACGGTGCGCGATCACGACCACGGGCGCGCGGTGGCTGCGCTGTCCTACACCGTCCACCCGTCCGGGACCGAGCAGCTGCGCCAGGTGGCCGAGAAGGTGGCCGCGAGCTTCAGCGTGCGGGCGCTGGCCGCCGTGCACCGGAGCGGAGACCTGGACATCGGCGATCTCGCGGTCGTGACGGCGGCCGCCGCTGACCACCGCGACGAGGCGTTCGCCGCCTGCCGGGCGCTCATCGAGGAGGTCAAGGCCACCGTGCCGGTCTGGAAGAACCAGCTGTTCGCCAGCGGCGAGAGCGAGTGGGTGAACAGTGCCTAGCCCCGGGCCGGAGGGCGGCCGCCTCGGAAGGACCCTGCGGAACCTGTGGCCGGGCCCCACCCGGCTGTCCCGGCGCGGCGCCACGCTGCTGATCTCCGGCATCGGGGTGGTCATCGCGCTGGTGGTGGCCTCGACCATGTCCGTGCCGTACGTCGCGCTGACCCCCGGGCCCACGCTCAACACACTGGGCCAGCTGTCGGGCAAGCAGCTCATCCAGATCAGCGGGCGGCCTACCTACCCCACCGACGGCCACCTCAACATGGTGACCGTCTCCTACATCGGCGGACCGCAGAGCGACTTCAATGTCTTCGCCGCGCTGCGATCCTGGCTGACGCCGGATAACGCCGTGGTCCCGGAAGAGGAGATCTTCACTCCCGGCCAGACGCAGCAGGAAGTCCAGCAGCAGGACACCGAGGAGATGACCGACTCACAGCAGACCGCCACCGCTGCGGCGCTGTGCCAGCTGAACATCTCGTTCCAGACGACCGACACGATCCAGGGCACCGAGAAGGGCAAGCCGGCCGCCGGGGTGCTGCGCCGCGGGGACGTCATCACCGGGGTCGACGGCACCGCGGTGACCTGCAAGCACGACGCCGCTACCCTGATCCGGCGGCACCAGCCCGGTGACCCGGTGACGCTCACCATCCGCCGCGACGGGACCGAGCACCAGTTCCGGCTGCGCACCGTCAGTGTCAGCGGCCAGGCCGTGGTCGGGGTGAAGGTGGCCGAGAGCTTCACCTTCCCGTTCAAGGTCAAGATCAGCATCGGCAACATCGGCGGCCCGAGCGCCGGGATGATGTTCGCGCTGGGCATCATCGACAAGCTCACCCGCGACAACCTGACCGCCGGGAAGTTCATCGCCGGCACCGGCGAGATCGAGGTGAACGGCAAGGTCGACCCGATCGGCGGCATCCAGCAGAAGATGGCGGGGGCGCGGGCGGCCGGGGCGACCGTCTTCCTGGCCCCGGC
>DASUBV010000160.1:0-19478 GCA_035763085.1 Streptosporangiaceae bacterium
TCGGCTGGCCCTTCGTCGCCGAGGGCATCCCAGGGGCGGCGCGGGACCGCGGCGGCGCTGCCCTCCGGGCAGTGCGCCCGGTAGTCACACCAGCCGCACCAGGTTCCGGGCCGCGGCGGGAACGTCTGGTCACTGCGGTCCGGAGCAGCCGCATCCCGGTACCGCTCATCGGCTTCGGCGCACTCGGCGGCAATGTCCTCCGCCCGCGCCAGCTGCCGGGCCAGTGACGCCTCGGTGTGCTCCCAGGCCAGTACCCGCCCGGTGGGCAGGTGATGCAGCTCGACCCGGCGGCAGGGCCTGCGCATCACCCGCTCGGCAGCGAGTGCGTACAGGGCCAGCGGCAGCGAGCTGCGGGCGTCATCGACGGTCAGCACGTGCCGGCCCGTCTTGTAGTCGACCACGACCAGCCCGCCCCGGTCGGCCGGTCCCGCCTGGTCATCGGCGGCACCGTCATCAGCAGCAGCGCCGGCCGGTCCCGTTTCGTATCGCCGTGGCCGGTCGTCCAGCCGGTCGATCCGGCCGGAGACGGCGATCTGGCTGGTCCGGGTGGCCACCGTCCGCTCGACGCCGAGCGGCTCGCGGTCGGGGTCCAGGCCGGCCACGTAGCGCTCGACGATGTCGCGCCAGCGCCGCCGGAAGGCCGAGCTCTGGGCATCGGTGGCGAAGCCCTCGGTCAGCCAGCCGCGCTCCAGCAGGTCGCCGGCGGCGGTCACGGTGCGCTCCCGGCGCGGCAGCCGCCACCAGCCAGCCAGCGCGTTGTGCACGCTGGCACCCAGGCTGTTGTGCGCCCAGGGCGGGCCCTTGGGCGGCGCGGGCCGGTCCAGGTAGGTCATCCGGTACCGGCGCGGGCAGTCCAGCCAGGTACTGAGCCGGGTGGGCGTGCACGCGTACAGCCGGCGCGGCATGCCCTCGAATCCGAGCTGCTCCACCTGCCGTTACTCCGCGACGGCCGGCCCGGCCGCCACCCAGGAGTCGAAGCTCTTCTCCGCGGCGGCCACCGTCGTCTCCGCGCCGTGGCCGGGCAGCACCCGGGTCGACGGCGGCAGGGTCAGCACCTGACCGCCGATCGAGCTGAGCTGGCGCGGGAAGTCCGGGTAGCCGTCCGCGCGGGCGACCGGGCCGTCCGCCGACAGCACGTCGCCGGCGAACACCACGTCGAGGTCCTCGCAGTACAGGCACACCGAGCCGGGGCTGTGGCCGGGCGCGTGCAGCACCTCCAGCTTGACCCCGGCGACCTCGAAGGCGCCGCCGTCCTCCATCTCGATGTCCGGGTCCTCGTCGTGGACCTCGCGCCACAGCACCAGGTCGCGGGCGTGCAGCGCGACGGGCGCCTCGTCCCGCCCGGCCACTGCCAGCGCCGCGGTCGTGTGGCCCGCATGTCCGTGCGTGCAGATGACGGCGAGGATCTCGCGCTCCCCGACCTTCTCCAGCACGGCAGCGGCATCGGTGCCGGGGTCGACGACGATGACCTCCTCGTCGTCTCCGACAATCCACGCGGTGGCGGCCTCGTCGGCGGGCCTGCCGGTCACGCTCTCGATCCGGGCTTCCATCCAGCTGCTGCCTTTCCTGGCTAGCTGTCACAACGGGTTCACTGCAACTTAGCTCTGCGCCACGATAGTGCCGGCCGCGCCGATGACGAGCCGAACGCGATGGCCGGCCGCAGCAGGCTCAGTCCCGCCGGGCAGAACCCGGCCGGGAAACCGGGTTCACCCGGTCACCGGCCGGGCTCCGGTGGCCCGCCCGGCCAGCGCCGCGTAGCTGCCCGGCGGCGCGATCTCGGTGCCGATCCGGAAGCCGGTCAGCGCGCCGTGGTCGTCGCTGCCGCCCGACGGCACCAGGCCCAGCGAGGCGGCCAGCTCCTGCAGCCGGGCACGCTGCCCGGCATCCTGCTGCGGGTGGTTGACCTCCACGCCGGCCAGCCCGGCCGCGGCCAGGTCCGCGAGTACCTCATCGGGGATCTGCCAGCCGCGGGCCGCGCCGCGCGGGTGCGCCAGCACGGTCACCCCGCCCGCGGCGCGCACCAGCGCCACCGCGCGCACCGGGTCCAGCGCGTACCGGGTCACGTGGGCCCGGCCGCCGGCGCCGATCCACTCCGGCGTGAACGCGTCAGCCGGGGTGGCTACCACCCCGGCGGCGGCCAGCGCGCGGGCGATGTGCGGGCGGCCGACCACTCCGTCGCCGGCGATCTGCGTCACCTGATCCCAGGTCACCGGGGCACCCAGCTCGGCCAGCCGGCTGACCATCGCACGGGCCCTGGCCACCCGGCTGTCCCGGATGGCCGCCATCTCGGCGGCCAGCTCGGCGTCCGCCGGGTCGAACAGGTAGGCCAGCACGTGCACGCTGTGCCCGGCCAGCCGGCAGGACAGCTCCATGCCGGGCAGCAAAGTGAGCCCGGGCGGCAGCGCCGCGGCGGCCTCGGCGTGCCCGGCGACAGTGTCGTGGTCGGTCAGCGCGATGACATCCAGGCCCGCCGCGGCGGCCCTGGCCATCACCTCCGCCGGCGAGGTCGTCCCGTCCGAGGCGGTGCTGTGACTGTGCAGGTCGGCACGCAGGCTGGCGTGCGATGCGGTCTGGTTTGGCCCGGTGTTTTCCACCACGGGCCGACACCCTAGCCGGGCAGCTGCGGCGATGGCGCGCCGAACGGCAGGTCCAGGTCCTGCCCGGGGTCTCGCAGGTCCCTGACCTGCATCGGCTCGACCAGCATGACGCCGGCGGTGTCGGGCCACAGCACCAGCCACAGCCAGGTGCCCATGACCTCGCCCGCGAACGCGGCCCGGCCAGGCGCCTCGACGTGCCACAACGGCAGCTCGTGATGGCCGTAGCGGACGGTGGCGTCGGGCGGTCCGGCGGCGAAGTGCGCGCCGGGGTCGGGGCCGGCCAGGCCCGCGAACCGGGCACCGAGGCCGACGCACGGGCCCTCGGAGATGACCATCATCTCGCCGGGCCCGCCCACCGGGTTCGGCCCGGACAGCGCCACCGCGCAGCCCTGCGTGCCGGTGCGCTCATCGCCGGCTCCGGCGAAGCCGGTGACCAGCCAGCCGGGCGGCAGCGGCCAGGGCAGCCAGACCGGCACCCGGGTCCCGCGCAGCAGGCCGACCAGCCCCGCCCTGGACGGGCTGAGCGCGGGCCGCAGCGGGTAGACCTCGCCATGCTGGTCGCAGTGCCAGGAGCTGGACCAGATGGTCGGGCTGCGCAGCACCGCACCGCAGCGCGGGCAGGTCGGGTCGGCCTTGATGCTCAACCGCACCTCCCCGCTGGCGGCGATATTAGGGATAACCTGCTCAGTTGGCGCCAACGGTAAACGCTGCGGCAGACGAGCTGGAGGGGCATGAACGGCACGCAACGGGTCCCCTGCGTCGGCGCGGTCATCCGCGATGACGCCGGGCGGATGCTGCTGATACTGCGGCGAAACGAGCCGGGCGCCGGGCTGTGGTCGATCCCCGGCGGGCGGATCGAGCCCGGCGAGACCGACGAGCAGGCCGTGGTGCGCGAGGTCGGGGAGGAGACCGCGCTCGTGGTGCGGTGCGGTGCCCTGCTGGGCTCGGTCGAGCGGCCCGGGCTGCCGCCGGGAACGGTCATCGACATCCGGGACTACGCCGCGGTCGTCACCGGCGGCGAGCTAGCGGCCGGCGACGACGCGGCCGCCGCCCGGTGGGCCACCGCGGGCGAGATCGCCGAGCTGGAGGCAGCCGGGCAGCTGGTCCCCGGCCTGCTCGCGGCGCTGCGCTCGTGGGGTGCTGGCTAGCCTCAGGGCGGGGAGGCTCAGCTGCCGGGACGGAACTCGCGGGTGCGCTGCAGGCCGGCCGCGCGGCCGCGGGCGGCGGCGACCAGGGCCAGCTTGCGCGAGGCCTCGTCGATCATCGCGCCGTCCAGCAGCGCGGCACCCTTCCCGGCTCCGGCGTAGTAGTCGCAGGCGGCCAGGATCAGCTCGGCCCTGTCGTACTCCTCCTGGCCCGGCGAGAACGCCGCGTTGACGATGTCGACCTGGCCCGGGTGCACGACCCACTTGCCGTCATAGCCGAGCGCGGCCGCGCTGGCCGCGCTGCGCTCCAGGCCGGCGGCATCGCCGATGGCCGCGAACGGGCCGTCGATGGCCTGCAGGCCGGCGCTGCGCGCCGCGACCAGGATCCGCAGCAGCGGGTAGTGAAACGCGTCACCCCCGGCGTACCCGGCTGGCTGCGCGCCGATCTCCAGCGACCGCATGCCGAGGCTGGCCATGAAGTCAGCCGGGCCGAAGACCAGCGCTTCCAGCCGCGGTGAGGCGGCCGCGATCTGGTCCGCCGCGGCCAGCCCGGCGGCGTCCTCGATCTGCGCCTCGATGCCGATCGCGCCCGCCGGGTAGCCCATCGCCTGCTCGACCTGCGACAGCAGCAGGTCCAGCCAACGGACGCCGGCCGGGCCGGTCACCTTGGGCAGCACGATGGTGTCCAGGCAGTCCCCGGCCTGCTCAGCCACGTCGATCACGTCGCGGTAGGCCCAGCCGGTCGTGACATCGTTGACCCGCACGGCCCGCACCCGGCCGCCCCAGTCGCCCGCGCGCAGCGCAGCGGCTACTGCCGCCCGGGCGTCGGCCTTCTGCGCCGGCGCTACCGAGTCCTCCAGGTCCAGCATGATTTCGTCGGCGGCGAGCTGCCGGGCCTTGGCCAGGAACCGCTGGCTGCTGCCAGGGACGGCCAGGCAGGTCCGGCGGGCCCGGGATGCGCGGGTGCTCACGCCCTGAGCGTAGCCGCCGGCACCGGGGCAGTGCCGCTGCCGCCGTAGCATGGGGCCATGTCCAACCCACCGCCGACCGTCGAGCAGGTCACCCAGGCGCTCGCGGGCGTGAACGACCCGGAAATTCACCGCCCGATCACCGAGCTGGGCATGGTGAAAGACGTTCAGGTCGCGCCCGACGGGACCGTCCGGGTCGACATCTGGCTGACCGTGGCCGGCTGCCCGCTGCGGGACACCATCAACCGCGACGTGCAGGGCGCGGTCAGCGCGCTGCCGGGGGTCAGCCGGGTCCGCGTCGAGCTCGACGTCATGAGCGAGGAGCAGCGCCGCGAGCTGCAGACCCGGCTGCGCGGGGCCAGCGGCAAGGCCGAGCGGGAGATCCCGTTCGCCAAGCCGGGCTCGCTGACCAGGGTCTACGCGATCGCCAGCGGCAAGGGCGGGGTCGGGAAGTCGTCGGTGACGGTCAACCTGGCCGTGGCGCTGGCCGCAGCCGGCCAGACGGTCGGGCTGCTGGACGCCGACATCTACGGGCACTCGGTGCCGCGCATGCTCGGCGTGACGGCCCGGCCGACGCAGGTCGAGCAGATGATCATGCCGCCGGAGGTGCACGGGGTGCGGGCCATCTCCAGCGGGATGCTGAAGAAGGCCAATGAGCCGCTGCCGCTGCGCGGCCCGATCCTGCACCGGCTGCTGCAGCAGTTCCTGGCCGACGTGTTCTGGGGCGACCTGGATGTGCTGCTGATGGACCTGCCGCCGGGCACCGGCGACGTGGCGATCTCCTCGGCGCACCTGATCCCGGGCTCCGAGCTGATCGTGGTCACCACCCCGCAGCTGGCCTCGTCCGAGGTCGCCGAGCGGGCCGGGTCGCTGGCCTCCCAGCTGCACCAGCAGGTGGCCGGGGTCATCGAGAACATGTCCTACCTGCCCTGCCCGCACTGCGGCGAGCGGGTGGAGGTCTTCGGCGCCGGCGGCGGCCAGGCCGTGGCGGACACCCTGTCGAAGATCACCGGTACGCCGGTGCCGCTGCTGGGCGAGATCCCGATCGACACCCGGCTGCGCGAGGCGGGCGATGCCGGCCAGCCCCTCGTGGTCTCGGCGCCGGACTCCCCGGCGGCCCTGGAGCTCAGGAAGATCGCCGAGCAGCTCGGCGGGCGGTCGCGCAGCCTGGCCGGGCGCCAGCTCGGCCTGACCCCGGTCTGAGCACGCCCGGCGCCGGCCCGCAGGCTCGGCCCGGTCCCCCGTCAGGGGCCGGGCGCGGTCAGGTGGCCTCGGCGTCGTAGGGCGGGCTCTCCCCCGGCGCCAGCAGGCCGGCCGCGTTCTGCCCGTCGGAGCCGGCGCCCAGGCCGGCGATCCCGGACCCGGACCCGGCGGCCGTGCTCGCCCCCCCGTCCTCGGCAGGCTCCAGCAGGTGCTTGCGGACGAAGTAGCGGGGGTTCAGTTCGTTGATGTCAAACTCGCTGAGCTCAGGAGGCAGGTGCTCCTGGAGGTCGGCGCGGGCACCCTCGGCCATCCGGCGGACCTCGCGCAGCGCGCGGCCCGCCTGCGCCGCCATCTTCGGCAGCTGGTCCGGCCCGAACACCACCAGGGCGATGACGGCCAGGACCGCGATCTTGACCAGGGACAAATCAAACAACGGGCGCTCCAGCTAGCGATGGACCTCCTGAGCGTGCCGGTCCGCTGGAACCCAGGGTATGCCGCCGGGCGGCGAGCCCGGAACCCCGGTCAGGACGGGGCGGAGCCCAGCCGCAGCGTCACGTGCCGGATGGCGCCGTCGCGGCGGTAGGCCAGCCGCACCGGCGAGCCCGGCGACCGGGCCCTGATCGCGTCCAGCAGCGTGGCGGCGCTGGACACCTGCTGGCCGCCGAAGCTCACGATGACATCGCCTGGGTGCAGGCCCGCGTGGGCCGCCGGGCCGCCCGGCGTGATCGGCGGCGTGGCCCCCGCGCTGGCGCCCGCCCCGCCGCCGGCCCGCCCGGCGCTCTCGGCGGATGCCGGCCGGGAACTGCCCGCGGACGGCTGGCCGGCGATCTGCGCGCCGGTCCCGGTGTACTTGAGGTTCAGCAGCGCGCCGATGACCGAGTGGGTCGCGTGCCCGGTCCGGACCAGCTCGGTGGCGACCCGCCGCGCCTGATTGACCGGGATGGCGAAGCCGAGCCCGATGCTGCCGCCCTGGCCGGTGATCATGTTCCCGCCGAGCGTGTCAAAAGCGGCATTCACCCCGACCACCTGACCCTGCGCGTTGACCAGCGGGCCGCCCGAGTTGCCCGGGTTGATCGGCGCATCGGTCTGGATCGCCTCCAGGTAAACCTGCGGAGCGGCGGGCCCGTTGCCCGCGCCCGGCTGCACCGGCCGGTTCACCGCGCTCACGATGCCGCTGGTCACGGTGCCGGCCAGGCCGAGCGGAGCACCGAACGCCTCGACCGGGTCGCCGACCTCCAGGCCGGCCGAGTTGCCCAGCGGCAGGGCAGGCAGGCCGGTCACTCCCTGCGGCTTGATCACGGCGATGTCGGAGTAGGTGTCCCGGCCGACCAGCTTGCCCGGCACGGCCTTGCCGTTGCCGAGCACGACCTGCAGCGCGGCCCCGGCCGAATGGCCGTCCAGGGTGACGACATGATTGTTGGTGACGACGTAGCCGCCCCGGATGACGAAGCCGGATCCGGTGCCCTCACCGCCGTTCACGCGGATCATGACCACCGAGGGCAGCACCCGCTGCGCCACCCCGGCCAGGGTGCCCGCCGCCCGGCCGTGCGGTGCCCGCGGCACCGGTCCCAGGCTGTAGCCGGGCGTGGTGCCCGCGCTCTGCGACCGGCTGACGATGTAGCCGCCGACGACACCGCCGGCCACGGCCGACACCAGGGCGATGGCCAGGCCCGCAGCCGCTAGCCGGCGGCCGCGTCTGCCCAGCCGCCAGCGCCGCCGCTCCGGCTCGTCGGGACCCCAGAACTCCCGCTCCAGGTCGGGCGGCTCGACGGCGCCCGTGCCCTGACCGCCCGGGCCCTGGCCGGCCGGGCGCCGGGTGCCGGGACGCTGGCCGCCGCTGGGTCCCGGGCCGCCCGGCACCTCCCGGCCGGCCCGCTGGCCGCCCGGGTCCCGGTCGCCGGGTCGGAAAGGGCCGGGCGGCAGGGAGTAGTCGGGCTGTGCCGGGCCGTCAAAGGGATAAGCCGGGTAGACAGCGCTGACGGGGAAGTCCGGGTAGCCGCCGGCCGGCCGGGCCCGCCGGGCAGGCGGGGCGTCCGGCGCCACGGGCGCGGAGTCCGGCGCGGGCTGGGGACCATCGCTCGCGGTCCCCGGCGCGGGCTGGGGGCCTCCCGCGGTCCCCGGCTCGGGCTCAGGATCCGGCTCGGCCGCGGGCTCAGGCCGGGGCGAATTGCCCATGCCTGACCGCCATGGCCCCTCGGACATCGCGCTCCTCCCCGAGGCGGCCTCGCTGCGCTGCTCGCCGCCGTTGCCTGCATTCCTGCCCTATATCCGGCGCGAGTAGGCCTGGTCAGCGGAACGGGTTGGCCCACGAAGCCATGCGCCTGAACCCGCGGTCCATCCGCTCCCAGAAGCCGGACGGATTGTCGTGCGGCAGGCCCAGGATGGCCTGATCCACGGTCCCGACCGGGGCGTCGGAGATCACCGTGTAGACGAAGCCGCGCGAGGACCAGGCCAGGCTGCGGTCATCGGGGTCGATGGCATACACCGAGCTGCCGCTGGCCTTGATCCGCCGCCAGCCGGGCAGGTTTCGCGGCAGCTGGCCGCGCTGCAGGAAGACCGAGATCACCGACAGTCCATCGGAATAGGACAATTCCACCACTCGGCCGGAGCGGCTGGTCATCTCGGTCGAGTTGAACAGCGTCAGCCCGCCGGCCAGGGCGGCCGGGATCGGCCATCCCCGGGCGCGCAGCTCCGCCCGGCGGGCGGACGTCAGGTCCCCCGACCACGGCTGCGCGTCCGCGGCGGGCATGCTCCGCAGCTGCCCGGCGCCGGTGCTGAGCCCGACGAACGCGTCCTCGCTGAAGATCGCGGAGTGGCTGTCGAACAGCTCCCGGCGCAGCGGCAGCCGGGTGGCGTCGTCGATCCAGAACCGGGCGGCCAGCCCGCCGCCCGGCCGCCGGGCCTCGACGAGCTGGGCGGCCCGGCCGTCGACCGCGCCGCGGCCGCCGTAGGACAGCACGTAGTTGGCGCGCATCCGCGAGACCAGCGCCGGCGTCAGCGTCATGACCTCGTCGGTGTCCGGCAGGACACCGGGGTCGGCCTGCCGCTCCCCCGCCGGGCCGGCGGCGGTGCCGGACGACCGGGCCAGCACGGCGCCGCCGGGCCGGTGCCAGACCTGGATTACCGACGCGCTGCCGCCCGCCGGGCCCCACCAGGCCGCCAGCTGAACCCCGCGAAAGGGCACCTTCTGGCAGGCGGTGGCGGCCTCACGCAGCAGCCGCAGGCCGTGGCGGGCGGACGGGGTGAGGGCAGCCGGAGCCAGCCGGCGGGGGCGCGGACCGGGGCTGGCCCGGCGCGGCGCGCCGTGCCCGCCCGGCGCCTCGACCAGGACAACCAGCACGGCGCACGCCCCCAGCAGCCCGGCCGCCACGGCCACAGTGGCGAGGCGGTGATGCGAGCGCGTGCGGCCGATCACTGATGGTGCGGCGTGAGTCTGTAGCTCATGCCCGGCGCCGGCTGGCCCCGGCTGGGCTGGGCCGCCGGCATCTCACCGGTCACCATGTCGTGCTGCAGAACGAACACATCCACCGAGGGAGTGATGTGCGGCTCCGGCTGCGGGCTGCCGCCGGCCATGAAGGCGGCCGTGCTGAGCCCGGCCAGGAAGACGGTGAACACGCCGCCGAGCAGGTACCACGCGGGGCGGCCCTCCGGCCAGCCCCGGCCGGAGTGCGCCGCGACCGGGATCGCCGACCACGGAGTCATCGGCAGGCCTCGGCCGTCCAGGCCGAGGCCGGCCAGCCCCATCAGCCGCCCGGTCAGGTCCGAGCTCGTCTCGGTCTCGGCGCTCAGCGCGCTCATCCGGCGCTTCAGGGCGCGCAGCGCGATGGCGTCGTCGCGGCAGGACCGGCACTTGGCGATGTGCACCAGGGCGCGGTCGCGCTCCTCATCGTTCAGCTCGCCGTCGATCAGCGCCGACAGCCGCTGGCCGATATGGGTCATGGCTGCCCTCCCTGGGGGAGCGGCAGGTCGGCGCCGATGCGCGGGGCCGGCATGGGCGCCACGGTCAGGTGCCGCGGGCGGCGGTGCTCCAGCGCCGCGCGCAGCTGGGCGCGGCCGCGGTGGATCCGGCTGCGGACAGTCCCCAGCTTGATGCCCAGCGTGTCGGCGATCTCCTCGTAGGACAGTCCCTCGATGTCGCACAGGATGACCGCGGCGCGGTACTCCGGCGGCAGCGCCTTCAGCGCGGCCTGGACGTCCCCGTCGAAGTGGTTGTCATCGAAGACCTGGGCAGGCGTGGGCTCAGCGCCGCCGATCCGGGCGGCGGTCTCCTCGCCCAGTCCCTCGAACCTGATCCGCTGCCGCCGCCGGGCCATGTCCAGGAACAGGTTGGTGGTGATCCGGTGCAGCCAGCCCTCGAACGTGCCCGGCGAGTAGCTGGACAACGACCGGAACACCCGGACGAAGACCTCCTGGGTCAGGTCCTCCGCGTCATGGGAATTGCCGGTCAGGCGGTACGCCAGCCGGTACACCCGCGCAGAATGCTCCCGGACCACGTCCTCCCAGGTCGGCGGCGTCCACTCGGCGGCAGCTTCCAGTTCGCTGCCGTCCGGCGTCACGGCCTGGTCCACGGCTTCCCCCTTCACCCGTTTCACAGCCTCCAACGCCGTTTGAGCCCGCATGCTTCCACTGCACCCGGATCAACGGGCCAGGTTACCCGGCAAGTTCCCGAGTCAGCTGAGCTGCCGCTAGGCTGCCGCCCTGAAGAAGTCCCATACCCAGCTCACCTTCGGCTTACCCGGGGAGGTAGTCATCTCGACAGCAGACGTCACCGCGGCCTACGTGGATCAGTTCCTCCCCGAGGACGACATCCTGGTCACCACGCGCCGGAACGCGGCCGAGGTTGGCGGGGCGGCCCCGGTCAGCCCGGTGACCGGGGGCACGCTGCGGTTCATCGCGGCCGCGACGGGAGCGCGATCGGTGGTCGAGATCGGCACGGGCTGCGGGACCTCCGGGATCTGGCTGCTCCGGGGCATGCGACCCGGAGCGGTCCTGACCAGCGTTGACGTGGAGCCGGAGCATCAGCGGCTGGCCCGCGCGGCGTTCCTGGCGGCGGGCTTCCCGGCCAGCCGGTACCGCCTGATCGGCGGCCTGGCCCTCGAGGTGCTGCCGCGGCTGGCCGACGCGGCCTACGACATGGTGTTCTGCGATGCGGACCCGCAGGAGTACCCGGACTACCTGGCCGCCGCGCTGCGGCTGCTGCGGCCGGGCGGGGTCGTGGTGATCGACGACGCCCTCGGCTCCGAGCACGGGCCTGACGACAGCGCGGCCACCAGTGAGCTGCGCGAGTCAGTCCGCGACGACGACCGCCTGGTGCCGCTGCTGCTGCCGGTGGCCAACGGCCTGCTGGCCGCGGTCAAGCGCGACGACTGAGCTGTGTTTCCCGCTCGCCTGCGGGGCGCCTGAAAGGCGCCGCCTTCCCTCCTCGCAGGCTCGTCAGTCCAGGCGGCGCCGGCGCCCCTCCGGCTCGCTCGAGCTCAGGTGGCGCAGGAGCAGGCGGACGCCGAACCCGGTGGCGCCCTTGGACAGCTCGCCGTTGTTGTCGGCAGACCGGCCCGGGCCGGCGATGTCCAGATGCGCCCAGGGCCGCCCGCCAGCGAACTCGCGCAGGAACAGCGCGGCCACGATCGAGCCGGCTGAGGTGTTGTCCCTGGCGACATGGGCCAGGTCGGCGACCTCGGAGTCGAGCGCCTTCCGGTAGCCGTCCTCCAGCGGCATCCGCCACACGCGGTCGCCGCTGGCCTCGCCCGCCGCCGTCAGCGACCGGGCCAGCTCGTCGTCGGTGGCATACAGCGCGGCATGCGTGGTGCCCAGCGCCACCCGGGCGGCGCCGGTGAGCGTGGCGACGTCGATGAGCTGGTCGGGCCGCAGGCTCGTCACCGCATACGCCAGCGCATCGGCCAGCACCAGCCGGCCTTCCGCGTCGGTGTTCAGCACCTCGACGGTGCGCCCGCCGTAGTGGGTGATCACGTCGCCGGGCCGGTAGGCCGAGCCCGACGGCATGTTCTCGGCCGCCGCGACCAGGCCGGTGACCCGGCAGGGCACGCCCAGCGCCGCCAGCGCCGAGAGCACGGCGATGACGACCGCGCCGCCGGACATGTCGGTCTTCATCGCCTTCATGCCATCGTTCGGCTTCAGCGACAGGCCGCCGCTGTCGAAGGTGATCCCCTTGCCGACCAGCACGATGTGCGGGGCCGCCTCCGGGGCCGCATCCGGACGGTAGCTGAGCTCGATCAGCCGCGGCGGCCGCACCGAGCCCGAGCCGACGGCCAGGATGCCGCCGAACCCGGCCGCGGCCAGCTCGTCCTCCGCCCAGACCCGCGCCTGCACCCCGCGGCCGGCGGTGACCCGGACGGCCTCGTCCGCCAGCCACTGCGGGCTCTTGACCGCGGACGGCGTATTGGCCAGGTCTCGCGCGACGCCCACGGCCCCGGCGATGGCCGCAGCGCGGCGCAGCGCCGCCGGGCCATCGGCGTCCGGGCTGACCAGCAGCCGGGCCAGCCCCGGCGCGGCCTGCGGGGATCCGGCCGGCGGCGATCCGGGAGCGGTCGCGCCGCCGAGCCGGGCGGAGCCCGAGCTGAGCTTGAAGCCGTAGCCGCCCAGCAGGATGCCCTCGGCGAAGGCCTGGACGCCCGCGCTGTCCTCGGCCGCCACCACGCTGGTGGTGGCGGTTCCGCCATCGGCCAGCCGCCTGCCCAGCTCGGCCCCGGCGCGGCGCAGCGCGCGCGGCGAGCGGTCGCCGACGCCGAGCAGCAGCAGGGTGACCGGCTGGCCGGCGATGGTGGCCATGGCCTGGGCGGCCTCCCCGGCCTTGCCGCTCAGCCGGTAAGCGGCGATGGCCTCGGCCGCCGTGACCGGGAGCAGTTCGTCCAGTGCCGGGTCCGCGCGAGGCCCGTCCGGGCCATCGGGCTGCACCGGCGTGCACAGCATGCCCGCCGGGTCGGCCTCGCCGCTGGCGAGCGAGGCGACATAGGCGGCAAGCGGGCGGGCGCTGGCGCCAGGCAGCGCGACGACGTCAGTCGTGATCGGCAAGGTCAGCCGACAGCTGACTTCAGGGCCTCGCCCAGGGCGCCCGCCTCGTCCGGCGTCAGCTCGACCACGAGCCGGCCACCGCCCTCCAGCGGAACGCGCATCACGATGCCGCGGCCCTCCTTGGTGACCTCAAGCGGACCGTCACCTGTCCGCGGCTTCATCGCCGCCATGCTGCATCCCCTTCCCAGCTTTCGGGGCCGCACGGTACCGCGCTGAGGCACGCACACCGCAGCGACGGTGCGTGACGGGACCGGCCAGCCACAAGCATCTCGATCAGTACCTCTATTATCCTTCAGTTGCGGCGGCGAGTGGTAATGATCAGCGTTCCGGCCGGTCGCCGCCGGATCATTTTGCCCGGCGGGGCCGGCGATTGCGGTTCCGCGGCCCCGTTTCCGGTACCGTCGCTAGCACCGGGCGGCATGAGGAGACGGTGATGACCGACAGCGTCCTGCGCCAGCGCGATGGCGCGGTGGCCACCATCACGATCAACCGCCCGGCGGCGCGTAACGCCCTGACCACCGAGACCAAGATCGCGCTGCTTGACGCGCTGCGTGACTGCAGTGCCGATGAGGCGACCCGGGCGGTCATCCTGACCGGCGCCGGCCCGGCCTTCTGCGCCGGGCAGGACCTGCGCGAGCATGCCGGGCAGCTGGAATCCGGGGCGGCGCCGCTGTCGACCGTGCGGGAGCACTACAACCCGATCGTGATGTGCATCACAGGCATGCCCAAGCCGGTCATCGCCGCTGTCAACGGCGTTGCTGCCGGGGCCGGGGCGGCGCTTGCCTTCGCCTGTGACTTCCGGATCGCGGCCCGCGGGGCCAGCCTGCTGATGGCTTTCTCCCGGGTGGGCCTAGGCGCCGACACCGGGGCTTCCTGGACACTGCAGCGACTGGCCGGCCCTGCCCGGGCCGCCGAGCTGCTCATGCTGGCCGAGCCCGTGGACGCCGCGACCGCCCTCGGCATGGGCCTGGTGAACTCCGTGGTGACCGAGGAGGAGCTGCCCGGCGCCGCGGCCAGCCTGGCGGCCCGGCTGGCCGCCGGCCCCACCCGTGCCTACGCGGCGATCAAGGAGGCCCTGCTGTTCGGGGCCGGGCACGGCCTGCACGAGTCGCTGGCCAGGGAAGCCGACCTGCAGCAGATGCTCGGCCAGACCCGCGATCATCAAGAGGCGACCCGGGCCTTCCTGCGCAAGGAGCAGCCGGACTTCGAGGGTCGCTGAGGCAGTATTGCCCGCTCGCCTGCGGGATGCCCGGGAGGCGCCGCCTTCCCTCCTCGCAAGCTCGTCAGTCCAGGCGGCGCCGGCATCCCTCCGGCTCGCTGTGTTAGCCCGCTCGCCTCCGGGATGCCTTGGTGGCGCCGGCATCCCTCCGGCTCGCTCACACAAGCGGAGCCCAGCGCAGCTGCACGTGCAGATGAACTGCACATCTGTACGTGTACGCACCTGAACAGCCGCTGATAGCGGGATATGCCGGGGATATACGCAGGCAGCACTCAGCTGCCCGGGGGCTCAGGCGAGCGCTCAGACGATGATCGTGTCGGCCTGGACGGCTTCCTCGTGCGCGCAGATGATCTGCTCGGCGATGTCCACCAGGTCGGCGACATGCATCTGCCGGTATTCGCCTTCGTGGGCCCGCCAGGTCAGCGTCTTGCCGTGCCGCCAGACCGTCAGGTGGCGGCTGATCGACAGGACAGACATGTCCCCGGCCGGCTCGTCCGTCCGGACCAGCCGGCCGCCCAGTCCGCGGTCGGCCAGCATCGCCTGCAGCTCGTCAACGGCCTGCTCAGGGCTCAGTTCGCTACGGCTGTGCCGGGCAGACTCGGCCCCCGGCGGGATGCGCAGCGCGAACCAGACGGCCTTACCCGGCACCTTCCAGGCACCCAGCCGTCCCCGGCTCGGATGGCCGCCCCACTGGCCAGCGGACAGCGCGGCGACGACCTGCAGCCCCCGCCCGCCGACCTGCTCCAGCGGCGCCTTACCGGGCTGGAGCTGGGCATCTACCGCCCAGCCCGGCTCGGAGTCGAAGACCTTGCAGACGACCTCGCTGCGCGCGCCGCGTCCGCGCAGGTACAGCCAGAACTCAGGGATGCCGCTGACGGCGCGCTGCCGGTTCCCGCCGCTGTACTCCACGTTGCCCTGCGCGTGCAGGGTATTGGCGGCGAGCTCGCTGGCCATCGTGACGCCGTCGTGCACCAGGTCGCCGGGCAGGTCGAGCCCGGCCACGGCCTCGCGGAAGAACCGGCGCGCCGCACCTGAGCAGGTCCGGTCGAGCGGCAGCGGCCGCACAAAACAGCCTCCGCCGCGGACAGAAGCGTCCTGCAACCGCGCGGGCGTGCCGGGAAGGAGGTCGAGCGCCTCAGCCAGCGGTGCCGCCAGCAGCCCCGAATCAGCCGCAGCCGGGGCGGGTCCGCCGCGGCCGTTACGGCCGCTGTCGGCAGGCGACGGGAGCATGCTCCTCCGACTTCCCGAGTTAAGCATCTGTGAAGCACAGATTATGAGTCTTGTGCAAACTACCGCAATGGGATCAGGGGAAACTCACGGAAAAATTACCCTCAATGGTCCCCGATTGGCCTGCCCGGCAGGCCAGGACAGCCCGGAGGTAAGCCAACCGTAGCCCCAGGGCCAGGCATAACCTCGGCAAGGACCGTAGCCAGCGGTGCTCAGGTGCAGGTACAGTCGCACACGCGGTGGCGGCCGGGCAGAACGCCCGGGGGCCGCCGGGCCCTTGAGACAGGCGCAGCAATAAGAAGAATCCCCCGGGGGGACAGCCCGGGGGATTCTTCCTGTGTATAACCTGTGCAGAACTTCTACGGACGGGCGTCCAGGTCGTAGCGCCCGGCCCTGGCGTCGGCCAGGAACGCGGCGAACGCGCTCCGGCCGACGACGTGCGCCCCGCCCTCCGGGCGCTTGGAGTCCCGGACCGCGATGACGCCGGGCAGGTTGGCAGCAACCTCCACGCAGCCTCCGTTCATGGAGCTTGCGCGGGCCTTGCGCCAGTCTGCTTGAGACAGGTCGATCATGTTCACTCCAGTTGTTCGGCTAGGTACTTCAGGTACGCCGTGGTGTCGCCGGGCTCCAGTGCCGCTTCTCGAGCACGGCTGAAACCCTCCAGGTAGCTGTTGACCTCCTCTCGCTTGCTGACCTCATGGATCGCCACGTCGGTCTCGACATAGACCAGACGCGGCCCGTCGCCGGGCAGGTCAAAAATGTTGACCATGGAATGCATGCCCATCGGCGGGCCATCGGCGAAGCGCTGGATGCGCAGCTCAACATTGGCGCGGCGGCTGAGCACGGCCAGGTGCTCGATCTGCTCCCGCCGGTCCCCGCGCGAGCCCCACCGGTACATCAGCGATGCTTCGGTAATGACCGCGCTGACCATGGGGGCCGTGCCGTCGGTGCGGTCCAGGATCTCCTGGCGCCGCATCCGCGCCTCGCTGGCCCGGCGCACGAAGTTCGGCGAGCGCGACCCCGCGCGCAGCACGACCTCCATGTACTCGCGGGTCTGCAGCAGCCCCGGCAGCACCAGCGGCATGAACGTGCGGATCTGGCTGGCGTCGCTCTCGAAGCCGGGGAACTCGTTCTCGAACACATCCTGGTAGTCACGCCACCACGGCCGGGATCGCGCCTTGACGGCCAGCTCCTCCAGCTCCTCGGCGCCCTCCGGGCTGACGCCGTAGACCCGGATCAGGTCCCGGATGTCGCTCATCTCGGGCCGCTTCCACTGGTTGGCCTCGAACCGGCCAACCTTGCCCCGCCCCCAGTTCAGCAGGTCGCACACATGGTTGGCGGTGTGGCCCGATGCTTGCCTCAGCTCGGTAAGGCGACGGGCCAGCTGCCGTTTGGCGGCAGTTGCCCCGTAGGCATCGTCGCTCATCCGCGATTGCCTCCTTGACGGGACCAGATATTTAGCATAGCGGTACTTAAGTTGTGATTCACAAACATTGGCGGCTCCATTTTGGAGGTTCCGGGAGGCCGGGCGAGCGGACGGGGAAATGGCCAGGCCAGCGAGCTGGCCGACTGTCAGCCGCGGCCGGCCGGATGCAGATTCGCAGCCCGCGGATCCCGGCCAGGACCGCCCGGGCAGGACGGTCGGGTCAGCTGGCGGCCGTGTCGAACTCCCCGGCGCGGACGCCGTCCAGGAAGCACTCCCACTCGTGGCGGTCGTATACGAGCACACGCGCGGCCGGGTCGCCCGACACCCGCATCAGCACCCAGTCGGCCGCCTGGCCCTCGCTCACCATGGCGATCTCGATCGCCCCGTCCCCGCTGCCGGAGCGCTGCCAGTCCTGGGCACCGACGTCGATGCCCAGGCTCTCGATGGTGGGCTTGCCACCTGGCGCCGGCCCGCTCCCCGCAGCCATCGTCGCGTCGGTCATCTCGCCTCCAGGGCATCCAGGCCGGCTTGCCGGCTCTTCGTCTGCCGCGGCCGGGTCGCCGGCCGCGGGCTCAGGGACGGCGGGCTACGGCGCAGCACAGCACCCGCGACCCGTCGCTGTCGGCCTGCTCGGGGTCCTCCGCTCCCCACGAGCCCACGAACGTGAGGGCCGGGCTGGCGCCGGCGTAGGGGGGGACCATTTCCAGGCCGCTGAAAAAGCGCTCGATGTCGGCCCGGGACCGCAGCCAGATCCGGGAGGTCGCGTTCTTGTAGATCTCATCGATGGTCTGCACCGCCCGCGGGGGGAGCTTGTCGAAGGTCGCGTGCGAAAGCGCCAGGTAACTACCCGCCGGCATCGCGCTCATGTACTGGGCGACCATTCCCCACGGATCGGCGGCGTCCTCGATGAAGTGCATGACCGCTGTCATCAGCACGCCCACCGGCTGGCTGAAGTCGATCAGCCGCCGGAGTTCCGGGTGATTCAGCACGCCGTCGACGTCCCGCAGGTCGGCGGTGATGAGGGTGGTCGTGCCGTCGCCCTCCAGGAGCAGCTGGCCGTAGGCAGCCACCAGCGGGTCGACATCCACGTAGACGATCCGCGCCTCGGGGTTGACCCGGTGCACCGCCTGGTGGGTGTTGTTCTGCGTCGGCAGGCCGGGCCCGATGTCGATGAACTGCCGGATGCCCTTCTCCTCGGCCATCCAGACCGCGGCCCGGCCGTGAAAGCCGCGGTTGGCCCACGCCGCGTCGGCCAGCTCGGGCAGGCTGTCCCGCAGCCGCTCTCCGGCCTGCCGGTCCGCCTCGAAGTTCGTGGTCCCGCCCAGGTAGTAGTCATACAGCCGGGCCGGGCTCGGCGTAGTCGGGTCGACGCCTGCGGGTACCTGGTCCGGGTCGGGCATCGTGGGGACCTGCTCAGGAACGGGCATCTGTGGGCTCCTTATGGCTGGGCGCGGGAGCCGGGCCGGGGCGGCCGGGCCAGCGCGGGCGGGTTCGGCGGTTAGTCATGGACAGGAATGCGGGCGACGCCGCAGTACAGTGCGTGTGAACCGTTCATAGAGCCGGGCCGGGCTGGGCCGGGAGGTATCGACGCCGCGGCGAGCCTGACCGGGCTGGCTCATGGCGCCATCCGGTGATCTGGCCGCTCGGTCATCTCGCCTCCCAGGGGAACACGCGTAACTTGCAGGCGCGCGGCTTCCTGACCGGCACCGGGCATGTTCGTGCGCGAGCGATAGCACGCGGCACGGGCATGCGGTCCCGGCGGTCTTGGTCCCCCGCAGGCTTGCCGGTCATCACTGGCCTCACGCTGCATCAGTGCGTGACGAGCGCAGCACCCCGGCAACCTTCCGACAGCAACCGCGACGAGGAAACGGAATTCTTCTGCCGCGGGCGTTCATATCGTAGCTCTCCGGATGTGCCCGGTGCGCCGGTCTGGCCACGCTGGCGCCGCCTTGCACCCGGGCCACAGGACGCGCGGCCGCAGTCGCTGGCCGCCCCGCCGCCGTCGCCGGCTCCCCACCAGCAGGGATGCGCCAGGGCAGGCCGGACGCCCGGCCAGGGCGCCCGGCATCGGCCCGCTCATGGCAAGCCGCGTTTCCGCCTCTAGCGTCGCCTCAGCTGGTGCCATGGGCGCCTGCCCGGCCGGCGGGCGGTAACGCCGCTGCCCGGCCTGGGTGGTGGCCATGGCGGCCGATCTTCGACATATCGCCTCCGCCGGGAGATATACCCATCTTGCGGATAATCTCCCGCCATCCGGCGTGACCGACCGTGTCAGGACGGCAGCGCGTGGTGTTCAGCTGCGCCGGAAGCAGTCCTTGAGATGGTCGTTGACCAGGCCGCAGGCCTGCATGGTCGCGTAGGCGGTGACCGGCCCGGTGAACCGGAAGCCATGCCGGCGCAACTCGGCCGACAGGGCCTGGGATGCCTTGGTCTGGGCCGGGATGTCGTCCAGCGTGACCGGGGCCGGCCGGCGGGTATCGGCATATCGCCAGACGAGCTCCGCGAGCCCGCCGGGCAGGCCCCGGGCGGCACGGGCAGTGGCGATGGCCGCCGCGATCTTGGCCCGGTTGCGGACGATGCCCGCATCGGCGAGCAGCCGGGCCTCATCGGCCGGCCCGAAGGCGGCCACGGCCGCGATGTCGAAGCCAGCGAACGCGGCGCGGAAGT
>DASUBV010000161.1:0-2667 GCA_035763085.1 Streptosporangiaceae bacterium
GGCCAGCCCGAGGACGATATGGGCGCTGAGGATCGCCGGGCCCTGCGCGATCGCGGTGCCCGGGCCGTGGCCGGCGTCCGCGCCGGGGACCCCGGAATAGATGTTCACGTACATGCCGATCGCGTACTCGGCCACGATCAGCACCAGGACCGCCAGGCTGCCCCGGCGCAGGCGGGTCATGCGGGTCGCGGCGGCGGGGCTCGTGGCCCGGGCGGGGGCCTGCCCGGCTGAGGATCGTGCTTCCAGGCTCATCTGAGTTACCTCACTGACTGCGATTGCCCCGGCCGCTGCGGCCGGGTGCCCCGGCTGGCTGGCGCGCTGCTCGGGGCAGGCGGGCACAGCGCAGCGGGTGCTGGTGACGGGTGGTGAGCGAGCGCGGTGCAGGCGGCGCCCCTGGTCCCGGTGCCCGGCGCTCGCGGCCGGCCGCCGGGCGCGGGTCAGGCGTGCCGCGGCGGGCGGGGGATCCAGCGCGGGACGGCGCGCCGGTACTCCTGGTAGGAGCCGCCGAAGGACCGGCTCAGCCTGCGCTCCTCGTAGCCGGTCACGAACAGGTGGAAGGTCAGCGCCATGACGCCGGCGTAGGCCAGCAGCCGCGGCGACCCGAACAGCCACGCCTCGCCGCCGACGACCAGCAGCGCGGCGATGTAGATCGGGTTGCGCACGAACCGGTACGGCCCGGCCGCCACGACCCGCCGCGGCGCGTCCCACGGGCCGGGCGTGCCCCGGCCGACGGCCGCGAAGTTCCAGACGCACCACCCGTACAGGGCGGTCCCGGCGGCGATCACCACGGTGGCCTCCCACGCGACCGGGACGGTGTGCCCCTGGCCGGACAGGATCCGCCACGGCAGCCAGGCCCCGCCCAGGCCCGGGATCACCAGGGTGAATACCACGTTGCGGATGACCAGGCTGGCCGTGCGGCCGCCGCGCTCGGCGACCGCGCCGCCGAGCAGGTCGAGTGCGGCCCGCCGCGGCGTGGTGTCGCCGGCCCGCAGCAGCTCGCCGGTCAGGCCGGAGACCTCGCTGCCGTACCGGGCCCGCCAGGCCCGCGGGTACACCGCGACGAGCCAGCGCACCCAGCGCGGTGGGCGGCCGCGCACCGCCGGCCCGGTCATGACGTCGCCGCCGCGATCCGGCGCAGCCCGATCTCGGCGATGCGCGCGGACTCCGACAGCCGCTCGCGCAGCTGCTCCCGGCCGGCCGGGGTGATCTGGTAGGGCCGCCGCCGGTCCTGCTCGGGCAGGGCCGCGACCAGGCCGTCCTGCTCGAGCTTGGCCAGGGCGCCGTACAGCGTCCCGGCGCCGAGCGTGACCCCGGCGAAGTCCTCGATGTCCTTGATGAGCGCGTAGCCGTGCTTGGGTGAGCCGGCCAGGCTGGTCAGGATCAGGACACTGCGGTCGGATGACCCGCGGATTGATTCTGTGGTCATGCTGTCGCCTCCCTGACTGTCTCCAATAATACTACATCGGAAAGTGTAATAGTGCCAGCCCGGCTGCGATGGCGGCCGGGCCGGGTGATGCCGGGCGGGGTGCCCGCGCGGCGGGCCCGGCGGCGCTGGCGCGCGGCGATAATGGGCAACGTGGACAGCAGCCACTACAGCCTGGTCGCGGCGGCCGCGCAGGCGGCCGGGCCGTGCCCGCCGGGGGAGGAGGCGGCCTGGGGCCGCCGGGTGCACGGGCTGACGGTGGACCTGCACCTGATCGCCCAGCAGGCCCGCCAGGACATCGAGCGGCTGGAGTCAGCGCGGACCTTCGTGGCGTTCCTGGAGAAGGTCGAGATCGAGGAGTCCAGCCGCCGCGGGCTGGTCACGCTGCGGCTGCCGTCGGGGGAGACCGAGCCGATCCGCACCGAGCACGCCAGCACCGACCGCGGCCGGGCGCTGATCGAGCGGGCCCGGTCACTGGAAGGCCGGTGGGTCCTGGTCTACCGGTACAACGAGCGCATGGCCGGGCAGCGCACCCAGTCGGTCCGGATGCTGGCGCACCTGCTGGACCTCGGCGGTGACGGCGCGGTGCCGAACGCCACGGCGAAGAAGATGGTCCTGGCGGAGGCCGGCGGCGAGGTGACCCGCGCCCAGGAGGCGTGGCAGGCTGCGGGCCTGCCCGCGGCCGGGCCGGTGAGCATCGATCAGCTCGAGCAGGCCCGCGCGGCCCTGCACTGAGCGCCGCCGGCACCTGGCGGCGCGGCTGCCGCGATGACCAGCCAGGCGAGTCTCTGTCAGGCGCGCAGGCCGGTGACCGGCCGGCTGATCCGCCTGCGCTGAAAGCACCGTGAAGAGCGCAGCCCGCGGCTGCCCGCTGCCCAAATGCTGATAACAGCAAGAAGTGCCCCACCGGCATCCCTGCCTGTGACGACCCGGCTGGCTAATGGTCCGGGTCGGACCGGACCGAGACGCTGTGTTCCGATTCGGTCCGTCCCGGACCTCCCGCAACCCAGGGGACAGGCTGCGAGATCTGCCAGCTCTGGCATCTTGCTGTTATCTGAGGGGAATGGCCGACTCGATGTCACCCGGAATGGATATTCTTCGGACGTGCCAGCTGCAGACAGCAAGACGCCGGCCCGCGAGGCCATTGACGGGTTCATCCGCCATCTCGACGGGCGCCATTTCGCCACGGCCACTCAGCGGATCCGCCGTCACTTCCTCGAGGAGTACCTGGATCATGCCCAGAA
>DASUBV010000162.1:0-24413 GCA_035763085.1 Streptosporangiaceae bacterium
GGCCGCGGCTGCCAGCTCCAGGCCCTTGAGGCAGCCGGCCAGCTCGGCGTCGGGCAGCGACCCGGCATCGGCGCCCGCCAGGAACTCCAGGCCCGACCGCACCGCTGCCAGCGCCGCAGCCGTCCCCGCGAACTCGCCAGCACCCGGCCGCTCCGGACCCGGCCAGGCCGCCGGCCCTGACGCTGGCGGCGGACCAGGCTGCTGCTGGGGCCCAGGCGTGGCCGGCTGGCCCGGGCGGCCTGGCTCTGGCTCGAGCAACCCGGACCTCCCTCGCGCCATCCGGCCGCCATTCCCGGCGGGCCGCCTATTGGAGCAATGATTTAGCTTGTGTGTTCGATAGACATGTTACTTGGTGAGTCTGACATTGCGGGTCGCTCAGGGGCGCTACGGCCAGAAATTGGTCAGAAAATTCTTTGGGCGCCTCCTTGCCCGCACCGGACCGGCAGGAGACAGCATCCCCCGGCAGCAGCCCGGCCGCTGGCTTCCGGCAGGCTCTCATCCCCGGTGCCGCACTGGGCAGCTGCCGCACGGGACCTCTCATCGTGGCGGGCGGGGTGGTCAGGCAGGGGCGGGAACGCCTTCGAGGACGATGACCGGGAAGACCCGGTCGGTGTTCTTCTCGTACTCGGAGATGGCGCCGCCGGTGATGATGGCGTAGAGCCGGTCGCGCTCGGCTCCCTGCGTCACGACGGCCCGGGCCTGGAATGTCGTGTCGCCGAGTTCCACCGTCACTGCCGGGTCGGCGCGCAGGTTGTGGAACCAGGCCGGGTGGCTGGGGGCGCCTGCCTTGGAGGCCACCACGAACACGCGCCCGCTGTCGTCGACCCCGTAGCCGAGCGGCACGGTCGCCGGGCGCCCGGTCCGCGCCCCGGTGGTGCTCAGGAGCAGGACCGGGAACGGCGGCTGGGTGACGACGCCGTGATTGGCGCGGAACTCGCTGATGACGCCCTGGTTGTAGGCCAGGAACTCCTGGTCGGACGGTACGGACGGCACGGCTCCTCCTTAGTAACTTGGAGAGACTCACCGTACTACGAGCGAGTTTCTCCGAGCAACTATCCTGCAAGGATGCCGCCGAGAACCTCGTTCGAGACCATCGACTGCTCGATCGCCCGCACCATGGCCATCCTGGGGGAGCCGTGGACCGCGCTGATCCTGCGCGACCTGTTCATCGGGATCACCCGGTTCGATGCCCTCCACTCCCACCTCGGCGTGTCCCGCAAGGTCCTCACCGCGCGCCTCAGCCGGCTGACCGGCGACCAGATCGTGGCCCGGCGGGCCTACTCCCGGCGGCCGGAGCGGTTCGACTACGTCCTGACCGGCAAGGGCTGGCAGCTGTGCGACATCCTGCTCGCCATCACCGCCTGGGGCGACCAGTGGACGATGGCGGCAGACGGGCCGCCCGCCCTGCTCCGGCACCGCCACTGCGGCCACCTCACAACGGCCGAGATCCGCTGCTCCCACTGCGGTGAGCTGCTGCACGCCGCCGACACACAGGTCACGCCACTGCGCTGACCGCACACAAGACGACCGCGCAGAACAAGCCCCCGCCCGGCCGCCGGCAGCCTGCCGCCGCCCCCAGCGCGCAAGCAACAATTTCTTTCGATCGGAGCCCGCGCGGAATGGCGGGCCTGTCCGGGATGGTGGCGACCGGTAACGGACTCTCCCGGTGCATCCGGCCGTTTACGTAGCGTGACGCCATCGTCGCATACTGCTACCTGTTCTGTGCGATCCGCACATCCGGCACGGGAGTTAGGAAGCAGGCAGAGCATGCTCGGTGATGGAACGCGCGCCCGGAACTTGTCTGGCATCCGGCGCAAGGCCCTGGTCACGACAGCTACGGTCGCGGCCGTGCTCGGCGCGGTCGCCGCCCCTGCGGCAGCCTCCGCCGCACGTGTCCCGCAGGTCCGGCCCGGCGCCGCCGCCACGTCAGCACCGGCCACCACCGCATCCGCTGCGCCAGCCCCGGCGGCCACCTCCGCCACCGCGCCGGCGCCCCCGGTGACCGCAGCCGCCCCGCCTCCGGACCCCGCACCCGCCGCAACCCCGTCGGCCACCTACAGCGTCACCAGCCTGGCCGACGCCGGAACCGGCACCCTGCGCTGGGCCATCCAGCAGGCCAACAGCGGCGCCCCCGGATACTCCGCGCTCATCCAGTTCCAGGTCAGCGGCACCATCACCCTGGTCAGCGCGCTGCCCGCGATCAGCCGCACCGTGATCATCAACGGCCAGACCGCGCCCGGCTACAAGTCCGGCGGCGCGCCTGTCGTCGGGGTGAGCTTCGGCGGCAGCGCCGGCCTGCAGTTCGCCCCGGGCTCGGGCGGATCCCAGCTGCTCGGCCTGTCGCTGGGCCGCGCGTCCGGCAACGGCGTCACCCTGCAGGCATCCAGGATCACCCTGAACTACAACTACGTTGGCCTCAGCCCCTCCGGGAGTGCCTGGGGCAACACCGGCGCCGGCGTCTACGCCGGGCCGGGCTCCTCGGGGAATGTCATCGGCGCCAATCCCAGCCACACCGCCGGGGCGGTAGCCAACGTCATCTCCGCCAACCGCGGCAACGGCATCGTCCTGGCCGGCTCGGCGGGCAACACGGTGCAGGACAACCGGATCGGGACCGACCCGTCCGGCTCGAGGGCCATGGGCAACGGCGCCAGCGGCATCCTGCTGACCAGGGCGGCGAACGGCAACGAGATCGGCGGCACGGCCTACACGAACCCGGCCACCGGCCAGGCCAACGACCCCACCGGCGACAAGGGCACCACCACGCCGGTCTTTGTCGTCCCGCCGCTGGGCAATCAGGTCTCCGGCAACCACAAGGCCGGAGTGCGGATCCAGGGCGGTTCCCGGCACAACAGCCTCAACGGCAACTTCATCGGCACCACGGCCAGCGGCAACGGCGCGCTCGGCAACTCCGGTAACGGCGTCTGGGTCAACGGCGCCGGGCACAACTCGCTGACCGGCTGCAAGTTCGTCAACAACCCGTTCGTCTACTACAACGTCATCAGCGGCAACGGGCTCAACGGACTGCGCGTCACCAGCTCGCCCGACGTCACCGTGCAGGGCAACTTCTTCGGCTCGGCGGCTAACAACAGCTCCGTGGTGCCCAACCGCCGCAACGGCATCCTGGTCGACGGCAACTCCGCCAGCACCCAGGTCGGCGGCGTGATCCCGCTCGGCAACGTGTCCGCCGGCAACGGCCTTAACGGCATCGCGGTGAGCGGCACCGCGCGCGGCTTCGTCACCTTCAACACCTTCGGCGGCCTGCATGCCTTCGGCGGCGCCGCGCCCAACGGCCGCAACGGCGTGCTGATCACCTCCACCGGCGGCAACAACCTGGCCCGCACCAACGTGCTGTCCGGCAACACGCGCAACGGCCTGGAGATCACCGGGAACGCGCGCGGGGTCACGGTCGACCCGGACATCATCGGCCTGAACACCAAGGGCGACGGCGTGCTGGCCAACGGTGCCGACGGGGTGCGGATCAGCGGCAACGCGCACGGCAATACCATCGGCGGGTCGCGGCGCTCGGTGATCCCGCAGAACACCTTCTCCGGCAACAAGGGCTACGGCCTGCACATCACCGGCCACGCGCACGGCAACCAGGTGTTCTCCAGCTTCATCGGCCCCGAGGTCCTGGGCACGACGGCGCTGGGCAACGGCAAGGGCGGCGTGCTGGTCGCCGGGCACGCCTACCGGAACCGGATCGGCCGCTACCAGGGCCGGCGGCCGGTCAACATCATCAGCGGCAACACCGGCAACGGAGTGACGCTGCTGGCGGGCACCAGCAGCAACCGGGTGCTGCGCAACTTCATCGGCCTGAGCCGGCTGCGCAAGCCGCTGCCCAACAGCGGGCGGCCCGTGGTCAACACCGGCCACCGCAACATCATCCGCGGCAACCGCTTTTAGCGGCCGTCCGACCGGTGCCGGACCAGCGTCACCGTCTCGAACTCGGTGTAGTCCGGGTTCGGGGCACCGGGCCGGCCGGTGTTCGGGTTGACCGGGTCCGCGCCGGGCGCGTGGAAGTAGCGCAGCGTCAGGCTGGTCATGCCGCCGCGCACCTCGCCGGGGTGCAGGTCGAACACGCCGATCCCGTACCCGGTGGCCGGGTCGCGCATGGCCGACCAGGTGGCGTCCTCCACCGCGTCGGCGGCGGCGCGCGCGAAGACGCCCGGCGCGGAACCCGGCACCGGGCGGTCGGGCCTGGTGAACACCTTGGCCTGGCGCAGCCCGTCGCCGGTGTCGGCGCCGTACTCATCCAGCGGCGCGCTGGTGCCGCCGCCGCCCAGGATCAGGTGCACGGTGCCCTCGCTGGTGTCGTAGACGCTGCTGGGGGCGGTGGTGACCGGCCGCGGCCGCATGGTGTCGACCGGTGCGCCGGTCGCCGCGTCCCGCCCGGCGCCGCGGTCGAAGCCGCGCACCGGGAAGGACCGCTCGTAGTCGTGGTCGTGCCCGGCCAGCACCAGGTCGACCTGGTAACGGTCGAATAGCGGCAGCCATTCCTGCCGGATGCCCAGGTCCGAGCCGTTCCCGGTGGCCGAGGAGGAGCAGGCGTCCTGGTGCATCTGGACGATGATCCAGTCGACGCCCCGGTCGGCCCGCGCGTGCTTCAGCGTCTTCTCCAGCCACCTGGTCTGCCTGCCGCCGGAGTAGCCGCGGACATAGAACGAGG
Organism: Streptosporangiaceae bacterium; assembly: GCA_035763085.1. Taxonomy (GTDB): domain Bacteria; phylum Actinomycetota; class Actinomycetes; order Streptosporangiales; family Streptosporangiaceae; genus DASUBV01. The sequence continues at coordinate 4,667 of DASUBV010000162.1, forward strand.
TGCCGGGCGCGATGGGCGGGTTGCCGGTGGCCGCGGCCGGGACCAGCGGGCCGGGGCCGGCCACGAACGCCGCGCCGTCCTGGTACACCACGTCGTCGGCGTCAAGCGAGATGAACACCGCCGAGCCGACCCGGAAGGAGTACCAGCGGCCGCGGAAGCCGGGCACGCCGTTGTCGGGCAGCGTGTAGCGGGTCAGGTAGGAGGCCAGCCCCTGCGGCCCGTTGTTGAACTCGATCTCGTGGTTGCCCGGGCACGGCATCCAGGCCCGGCTGGCCGCCGAGGCCTGGTTGTTGCGGCCGAAGTCCCGCCACACCGACGGCTGGCTGGCCGGGTTCAGGTTGGCGTAGCACAGGTCGCCGTTGAGCAGGTGGAACAGCGGCTGGAACGACTCGACCGCGGCGACCGCGAAGGCGGCCTGCCCGTAGGACAGCACCCACTCGGTGTTGGGCGTGGCCAGGTCGCCGAAGCTGGTGAACCGGAACGCCGTCCGGCCGCGCGGCGCTGTACTGAAGCTGGCGCTGAACGGCTCGCCCGAGTTGTCGTTGTCCGAGGTCACGGCGTACTGGTAGGTCGTGCCCGGCGCCAGCCCGCCCAGCTGCGCGTGGTAGGTCCAGATGGTCTCGCCAGTCAGGCCGTCGGTGTACGAGCGGCGGACGGCCGGGGCGACCCGGGCGCGGCCGTGCGGGCCCGACACCAGCACCCGCGGCGCGACGGCCGGGCCGGGTGAGGCCCAGGACACCGCGACGCTGGTGGCCGGGTCGCCGCCCCAGGTCAGGTGGATCTGCTCGGGAGTGCCATCCGGCGAGGCGGCGCGCTGACGCCGGGGCCGCTCCAGCACCAGCGGCGCAGGCGCGGCAGCGAGCAGTCCCGCGCCGCCCGCGCCGGCCAGCACCTGCCGGCGAGAGGGGTTAGTCAGATCTGACGGCCTGCGCTCATCGGTGGGCATGCCCCGATTCTGCATAAACGGCATGAACTGCCGGTGACGCCGGCGTAGCCAGTTTCATCAATGCCGGTGAAGAGGACGATCATCAGGAACGAAAGGCCTGGCTCACTCGCCCGTGCGCCGATAACAGCAAGAGGCGGGCGGCGCGCCGGGGCTGGCTGGCCGGATTCCACTAGACGAGTAGATCCGAAGTGATCACTGGTCGAACGCGATGAGTGACTGGCCGGCCGGGCGCGCGGCTGGGCCCGCCGCCCGTCGGCGCAACTGGACTCAGTGCGGGAAGTGGTGCGGCAGCTCCGTGGTGAGCGCGGCCGCCGCGGGGGAGAGCCAGCGCCGGCGGTGGCGGGCCAGCTGGACGGTGACGTCGGGGAACTGCGGGCCGGGCACCTGCGTGAGGCGGCCCGACGCGAGCGCGTCCGCGACATTGGCGCGGGCCAGCAGGCTGAGGCCGAGGCCCGCAGCCACGCAGGACCTGGCCGCCTCCAGGCTGCCGAAGCGCGTGAGCCGGGGCGGCGCGCCTTTGGCGGCGGCAAGCAGCCGCTCGATGAAGCGGTCGCTGTAGGAGCAGCCCTGCTCGTGCAGGAAGTAGTCCTCGCGGGCCAGCTCCGCCCAGTCGGTGGCGCTGCGGGCGGCGGCGGGGTGCTCGGGAGAGCAGACGAGCACCAGCGGCTCGCGGGCCAGCGGCGTGCACTCGATGTCGCGGAAAGCCGCCTCGTCCTCTAGCAGCAGGGCCAGGTCCAGCTCGCCAGAGCGGAGCGCGGCGACGGCGGCTGCGGTCCCCATCGTGCGCAGGTCCACCTCGACCGCCGGGTGGCTGCGCCGCAGCACGGCGATGACTCCCGGCAGCCGCGCGGACACCAGCGTCTCACCAGCCGAGAGCACCACGCGTCCGGTCACCTGACCCCCCGCGCCGCCGGCCGAGGTGGCGACGGCCCGCAGCCGGGACTCAGCCTCCAGTACCGCCTCGGCCTGCGCCAGCACCTCGCGTCCGGCGCCGGTGAGCACCACACCGCGCGGCAGCCGGTCGAGCAGGCGCAGGCCGAGCTCCTTCTCCAGCGCCTGCACCTGGGCGGTCACGGTGGACTGGACGAGGTGCAGGCGCTCCGCGGCGGCAGTGAGGTTCCCGGTCCGGGCGACGGTGGCGAAGGTGCGCAGCAGTCGGGTGTCCACGCCCCGACGATAACTCTCGGCCATCGTAGATGGCGATGGGAAGGATCGGAATCCATCGTTTGTCTGGATGCCTGTGCGGTGCCACGGTAGGGGCATGAGCCTGAATACACGCCCCGACCCCCTGCGCTACACCGCCTTCACCACCGACCCCGCCGGCGGCAACCCGGCCGGCGTCATGCTCGACGCGGCCGCACTGGACGATGCCGCCATGCTCGCGACCGCCGCCGAAGTCGGCTACTCGGAGACTGCGTTCGTCACCGCCGCGGACCAGGCGGCGCGCCGGTTCCGGCTGCGCTACTTCAGCCCGCTTGCGGAAGTCGCATTCTGCGGTCACGCGACCGTCGCCACCGCGGTGGCCCTGGCCGAGCAGATCGGCCCTGGCCCGCTCGTCTTCGACACGCCAGCGGGTGAGATCGCCATGGACACCTCGACAGCGCCCGGAGGCTCCGTGACGGCGACGCTCACCAGCGTCCCCACCCGCTCCCGACCGGCGAGTGAAGCGGAGGTGCACGCCTCCCTCACCGCCCTGCACTGGTCCCGGGAGGACCTTGACCCGGCACTGCCGCCGCACGTCGCCTTCGGCGGAAACGAGCACCTGGTCCTGGCCGCGGCCACCCGCGAGCGTCTCGCGGCCCTCGATTATGACTTCGACGCCCTGGCCGAGGTGATGCACCGTCACGGCTGGACCACGCTCCAGCTGGTGTGGCGCGAGACTCAGGAGCTCTTCCACGCCCGCGACCCCTTCCCGGTCGGCGGTGTCGTCGAGGATCCGGCCACCGGCGCGGCGGCCGCCGCCTTCGGCGGCTACCTGCGCGTCCTCGGCGTCCTCCCGCCCTCTGGCGCCTTCACCATCCGCCAGGGGGAAGATCTCGGCCGGCCCAGCCTGCTCCGGGTCACGGCATCCCCCGCGGACCCCCGCGTGCGAGTGAGCGGGCAGGCGGTGGCGATCGCGGGTGCAAGCGCGAGCACCGGCACGGGACAGGCCTGAGCGAACCGGTGGCGCTGCACGCGACGTTCACGCTGCACGATCTGCATACGACCGTCCGGTTTCCGTGTGAGTAGATCCGCAGCTCCGCCCCAGGAAGGATCACGGATCTACTCGTCTAGTGCACGATGTCCCAGGCGGCAGCCTCGATGGCGGCCTCGGTCAGCAGCACCGAGGACGCGGCGTCGCCCAGCGGGATGAAACTGTCCTCGCTCGCGACCCGGCGCACCCGGCCGGTGTACCCGGCGTCGGCGAGCGCGGCGATCACGCCCTCCGACACCCCGCCCGAGCGCCGGGTCTCGTCGGCCACCAGCACCCGGCCGGTCACCGAGGCCTCGCGCAGCAGGTCCTCGACCGGCAGCGGGGCCAGCCAGCGCAGGTCCAGCACCCGGGCGCTGATGCCGTCGGCGCTCAGCCGCCGGGCCGCGCGCAGGCTCATCCGCAGGCCGTTGCCGAACGAGACGATGGTCAGGTCGGTGCCGTCCCCGTGCAGCCGCGCCTGGCCGACCGGGACGTGCCCCGCGGCCCATTCCGCGGGCGGCTGGTAGGGCGCCAGCCACGCCTCGTCGCCCGCCTCATGCAGGTCACGCTCGTGATAGAGGGCGATCGGCTCCAGGAAGACGCTGACCGTGCCGTCCACCTCGGCCGCGGCCAGGCAGGTGCGCAGCATGGCCGGGGCGTCGGCGGGCCGGGCCGGGCAGGCGATCACCAGGCCGGGAATGTCGCGCAGCGCGGCCAGCGAGTTGTCGTTATGGAAATGGCCGCCGAAGCCCTTCTGGTAGGCCAGCCCGGCGACCCGGATCACCATCGGATTGCGGTACTGCGCCTGCGAGAAGAATGACAGCGTTGCCCCCTCGCCGCGGATCTGGTCGGCCGCATTGTGCAGGTAGGCCAGGTACTGGATTTCCGGGACTGGCAGCAGGCCGGCCAGCCCGGCGCCCAGGGCCAGCCCCAGGATGGCCTGCTCGTCCAGGATCGAGTCGAACACCCGCCCGGCGCCGAACGCGCGCAGCAGGCCGCGGGTCACGCCGTACACGCCGCCCTTGCGGGCCACGTCCTCGCCGAAGAGGATCATGCCCGGCCGGGCGGCCAGCTCGTCGGCCAGCGTGCGGTTGATGGCCTGGGCCAGCGTCAGCGGGCCCTGCGTCTCGGGCAGCTTGCCGTCGAAAGTGCGGTGCCGGGACCAGTCGCTGCGCGCCCGGGCCCGGACCGCCAGGCCCGCCGCGACGGCGTGCGGGCGGCGCGGCGCCAGCGGCGCCATCACCTCGGCGGCGCTGCCCAGCCGGGGCGCTCCGGCGGCCTGCTCGGCCAGGCCCAGCACCCGCGCCCGCGACGCCTCGTACCGCTCCAGCACCTGCGCCGGGGTGAGCACGCCCGCCGCCACCAGCAGCCGGGCCGTGCCGAGCAGCGGGTCGCGGGCCGCGTCGGCGGTCAGGTCCGCGGCGCTGCGGTAGGCGCTCTCCACGTCCGAGCCGGCATGCCCGCCCAGCCGCACCACCGGCACGTGCAGGAACGCCGGCGCCCGGTGCTCGCGCACCCACGAGGCGGCGGCCAGCGCGGTGTCGTGCACCGCGGCCACGTCGCTCCCGTCGGCGTGGAAGTAAGGGATGGCGTGCTTGCCCGAGTGCGCGGCGGTGATCCAGCCCGGCGGGGTCCGCACGCTGATGCCCAGGCCGTTGTCCTCGCACACCAGCAGCAGCGGCAGCGGCAGGCCCTGGTAGGCGCAGTAGGCGGCGGTGTTCAGCGCGCCCGCCGCGGTGGAGTGGTTCACCGACGCGTCGCCGAAGCTGCACACCACTACCGAGTCGGCGGGCCAGGCGGTGCTGCCGCCGAGCTTGGCCGCCCGGCCCAGCGCGAAGGCCAGCCCGACCGCGCGGGGCAGGTGCGAGGCGATGGTCGAGGTCTGCGGGATCACGTTCAGGCCGGCGTGCCCGAAGACCTTGTGCCGCCCGCCGGCGATCGGCTCGGCGGCCGCGGCGACCAGGCCGAGCAGCACGTCGGGCACCCCGTCCCGGCCCCCCTGCGCGGCCCGCACCAGGTAGAACGCGCCGGAGCGGTAATGCAGCAGGGCCGGGTCGGTGAGCCGCAGCGCGGCCGCGACGCCCGCGTTGCCCTCGTGGCCCGACGAGCCGATGGTGTAGAAGCCGGCCCCGCGGGACTGCAGCACCCGGGCCGCGATGTCGAGGTGGCGGCTGGCCAGCTGGGCGTCGAACAGCTCCAGGCAGCGCGCCGGGCTGAGCCGGGACAGCGGCGCGTCGGGGACGACGGTGAGCCGGGAGGCGGCCGGGGCGCTGGCCGCCGGCTCCGGGCGTGCGTCAGCGGGAGCGGGCGGGTCAACCGGCGCCAGGGCGCGGACGGCGGCAGCGAAGTGCTTCTCGACCGGGTCACGCTGGGGCTCGCCGGTGCGCTGCGCTGCTGCCTGCTCCGCCGTCATAGTCCGACGGTACGGTGCCCGGGCACAGTCGCGCACGGGCACCCTGCCAGGGGCGGCACCCCGTTTCGCATCAGTGATCAAATGAGAGCAGACGGTTTCCTGATCCCGCGGAGGTCTCATGCTGCCCTGGTCCGCTGAACTCGCCGGCCGGCTGGACGAGCACGTCATCGATTCTGAGCTACTGCGCGGCAACCCGCTCGGTGACCCGAGCCAGCGCCCGCTGTGGGTTTACGTGCCGCCCGGCTACGACGACCAGCCGCAGCGGCGCTACCCGGCGGTCTACGTGATCCAGGGCTACACCGGCCACCTGGGCATGTGGCGCAACCGGTCGCCGTTCCGGCAGCCGTTCCCGGAGACCGCCGACGGCGTGTTCGCCCGCGGCGAGGCACCGCCCGCGCTGGTGGTCTACGTCGACGCCTGGACCGCCTACGGCGGCAGCCAGTTCGTCGACTCGCCCGGCACCGGCCGCTACCACTCCTACCCGTGCGAGGAGGTCGTGCCGTTCGTCGACGCCCGGTACCGGACCCGGGCCGACGCGGCGCACCGGGCCATCACCGGCAAGTCCAGCGGCGGGTTCGGCGCCATGATCACCCCGATGCTGCGGCCCGACCTGTTCGGGGCGCTGGCCACGCACGCCGGCGACACCCTGTACGAGCAGTGCTACCTGCGCGAGTTCGGCGACGCCGCGCGCCTGCTGCGCGGCTACGACGGCGACATCTGGCGCTGGTGGGACGACTTCCGGTCACGGGTGTCGTTCACCAAGCCGGCCGATATGACGCTGCTCGGCCTGCTCGGCGTGGCCGCCTGCTTCTCGGCCCGCGATGACGGCTCGGTGGACCTGCCGTTCGACCCGCGCACCTCGGTGGTCCGGCCGGACGTCTGGGAGCGCTGGCTGGCCTGGGACCCGGTCCGGATGGTGCCCCGGTACGCCGAGGCGCTGCGCTCGCTGACGGCGATCTGGATCGACGCGGGCACCGCCGACGAGTTCTACCTCGATCTCGGGGCGCAGGCATTCCGGGCCGCGCTCGCTGATATCGGGGTATCGGATGAGGTTGTCAGGTTCGAGCTATTTGAGGGCACTCACATGGCTATCGAGTACCGCTACCCGATGTCGCTGACCTGGCTGTGTCAGCGGCTTTCTGACTGACAGCCAGGCGGCTGCGCCGTCGGTGAACGATCCCGGCCCGGTTTACGTGATCCAGACAGTGGGGGCTAACAACCGGGCTCGCGATCGAATGGAGATACCGATATGCGTAACCGATGGTGGGCGGCGTCCGGCGCTGCTGCCGCCGTGGCTCTGCTGGCCGCCTGCGGAAGCGGCGCGGGCACCTCGGGGAGCGGGGGCAGCAACAACAGCGCGCCGCCGGCGGCCAGCTCGGGCGGCGGGCAGACCGGCAGCACGACGGCCAGCACGTCGGCGTCCGGGATCAAGACGACCAGCACCAGCGTGGGCACGGTCCTGGTCACCTCGCAGGGCCGCACGATTTACATGTTTGCGATCGACAAGCCGGGCAAGTCGAACTGCACCTCGAGCAGCTGCGTCCAGTTCTGGCCGCCGCTCAAGGGCAACCCGAGCAAGGCCTCCGGGGCGAACCTGCCCGGCACCTTCGGGACCATCACCCGGCCGGATGGCAGCACCCAGGCGACCTATGACGGTCACCCGCTGTACCTGTACAGCGGCGACACCGCTGCTGGCCAGACGAACGGCAACAACCTGAACCATGACGGCGGCCTGTGGTACGCGATCACGCCCTCGGGCGGCAAGCCGTCCGGCAGCACCGGCGGCGGCTCCGGCGGTGGTGGCGGCGGGTACGGCTACTAACAAGCCTGGCTGACCCGGGTCCCGGGATCAGCCGCTGAGCAGCGCCAGTCAGGGCCTTCTACCAGCCTCAGGCCCTGGCTGGCGCTCCCTTTTGCGGGCCCGCGCGGATCAGGCACACTGGCCCCATGAAGCCGGACATCGTGGTCATCGGGGCCGGGGCACTCGGCCTGAGCACTGCCCTGCACAGCGCGCTGCTGGGCCGCTCGGTCCTGGTCATCGAGCGAGACGGGGCCGGCTCGCAGGCCTCGGGCCGGGCGGCGGGACTGTTCAAGTCCGTCCAGGCCGACGAGCTGCGCACCAGGCTGGCCCGGCGCAGCATCAGCCGCGCGGTCAGCTTCGGCGACTGGGCGTGCGAGGGGCTGGAGGTGCGCCGGAGCGGCAGTTTCCTGGTTGCCCGGACCCCCGAGCACGAGGCCATGCTGCGCACCGAGGCGCGCCAGTCGGCCGGCTGGGGCGCCGACGTCCGGGAGGCCGGGCCGGGCGCGCTGGCGGAGTCGTACTTCCGCGGCGACGGCAGCGAGTTCGCGCTGTGGTGCCCGGAGGACGTGTACATCGAAGAGCCGGCGAGCCTGATCCGCGCGCTGGTGAAGGCGTGCCGGACCCGCGGCGTAGAGCTCGCCGAGCACGAGGCGGTCACCGGGGTGACGCTCTCCGGGGGCGAGGTCACCGGGGTGGACACCGACCGCCGCTCGGTCGCCAGCCGGATCGTGGTGGACGCGGCCGGAGCCTGGACCCGGCAGATCGCGCAGCTGGCCGGGACGGACCTGGCGCTGGCGCCGGTCCGGCATCAGCTCCTGATCACCGCGCCGTCGGGCGAGGTGGACCCGGCCGGGCCGATCGTCCGGGTCGCGGACGTGGCGGTGTACCTGCGCCCGGCCAGGGGCGGGCTGATGGTGGGCGGGTTCGAGGCCGACCCGCTGCCGGTCGACCTGGCCGCGCAGCCGCCATCGTTCCGGACCGGCGACCTGCCGCTGGACCTGGCCGTGCTGACCAAGATGGCCAGCCAGGTCGCGGCCGAGGTACCGCTGGCCGGGCGGATCGCAGCAGAGCCGGCCGGGCTGGTTGCCGAGCACCGGGGCGGGATGTTCACGATGAGCCCGGACGGGCGGTTCGTGGCGGGCCCGGTGCCGGACGTGCCCGGTTTGTGGGTGGCCAGCGGCTGCAACGGGTCGGGATTCTCCTCGTCACTGGCGATCGGGGAGGCGCTGGCGGGCTGGATCGCCGACATGCCCGGGCGGCTGGACATCAGCGCGCTGGCGCCGGGCCGGTTCGGGCCGCTGACGCAGGAGCAGCTGATCGAGAAGGGCGTCTGGCAGTACGCCCACTACTACGATCCCGCGTAGCGGGCTAGCGGCGGCCGGTGGCGGTGACGCCGCAGATCAGGGCGACCAGGGCCGCCAGGCATACGGCCGCGCCGATCGAGCCCGCCGTCGTGGCGGTGGCGCTGGTCAGGGTCAGCAGGGCGACGCCCGCCAGGGCCGCGATGCCGACGGCGACGATGACCGCCACCAGGCGCGTCGGGTCGGGCGTGGCTGATTTCGTGCAGGTCCAGTCGATGCCGTGGGCAGCGCGGGGCAGGCCGCACCGGGTGCAGCGGTCGAGGTTCGTGGGCCGGCCGGCGATGGGCTGGAACTGCCGGTCGGCCAGTGCCGGGCTGCGGGTCATGGCGGCCTCCGAACGCGTCTTCTCACATCATGCACCCGGCTGCGCCAGGCGGGCCAGGCTAGCCGGGGACCAGCGCGGTGAGGGCGCTGGGCATGGCGGCGATGCGCAGCGGCGTGCCGGCCGGCAGCGGCGCGGCCCAGGGGAGCGTCTCGCCGTCGGCCGCGACCGGCACGGGCCGGTCCATGGTCACGGTCACGGCCCTGCCCTTGCTCACCGTCACGCCGGGCAGCGCCAGGTGCGAGCCGTCCCGGATCTTCAGCAGCACCCGGACGAAGGCCGGCTTGGGCACCTCGTGCAGCGCGATCACGTCGAGGACCCCGTCGTCGAAGCGGGCCGGGGGAGCGACCTTCATGCCCGCCCCGAAGTAGGCCGTGTTGGCCACCACCAGCGCGCAGCCGGGGAACCGCGCGGCCGGCCCGGCGCCGTCCACCGCGAACCGCACGGTCCGCCAGGCGGCCAGCGCGCGCAGCGCCGCCACCGGGTAGACCGCCGGCCCGCGCAGCCACCGGGCCGCGTTGGCGATCTCACCGGCCACCGACGGGATGCCCATGTACACGCTGCCCGCGACCACCATGTGCGGCCGGCCGGGCGCGGTCACGCTGATCAGGTCCGCCTGCCGGGTGTGCCCGGCGGCCAGCACGGCGGCTGCGGCCCGCGGCTGCACCGGGATGCCCAGCACCCGGGCCAGGTCGTTGCCGCGGCCGGCCGGGACGATGCCGAACGGGGCGTAGGTCTCCGCGACCGCCCCGGCCACCGCCCCGGCCATCCCGTCGCCGCCGACCGCGACGACCGCCCGGCGGGCCGCGGCCGCGGCGGCGGCCAGCTCCCTGGCGTGGTCCAGGCTGGCCGACCGGGTCACCTCATACCGGGCGCTGAGGCGGTCGAGCTCGGCGGTCACCTCGGGCAGGATGCGCAGTGCCCGGCCGCGGGCAGCGGCGGGGTTGACGATCAGGCTCAGCGACCCGGACACGGGGTTCTCCTTCGGCGGGGCGGTCAGATTAGCGCATGATCACGCCTGCATCACGGGCCTGCCGGCGGGCGACCCGGGGCGTACGATCATGCTCATGCCGGGCAACAGCCCCGCGGCCGGCACCGAGCCGCAGTTTCTTCAGGTGCAGACGACGACTGACTCGCGTGCTGAGGCCATTGAGCTCGGCCATGCCGCTGTCGCCGCGCGGCTTGCCGCGTGCGCGCAGGTAGCCGGCCCGATCGCGAGCAGCTACTGGTGGGAAGACACCATCGAGCGCTCGGAGGAGTGGCTGATCCTGCTCAAGCTGCCCGCCGACCGGTTCGAGGAGCTAGCCCAGTTCCTGTCCGAGCGGCACAGCTACGACGAGCCCGAGATCGTGGCCACTCCGATCGTCGCCGGCTCGGAAGCGTATCTAAGCTGGGTAGAGGACGAAACCCGCCCAGAGTGAGCATGCCGGCCGCCCGGGGTGCTGAGGGGGCCGCCATGACCAGTCCCGCTGATCGCGCTGACCACGGCTTGTTCGGGCCGGGCTCGGTCACCTGGCGAGTCATGGGCGACCCGATGATGTGGGTCGCCGGGCTGCGGGCCCTGTACCTGCAGGCGCTGCACCCCACCGTGATGCGCGGCACCTGGCAGAACACCTCGTTCGCCGACCGCACCCAGGCCTGGGGCCGGTTCGTCAGGACCACCGAGTTCGTCCGGATCCGGACCTACGGCTCGATGGCCGAGGTGGAGCGGGCCGGCCGGCGGCTTCGCAAGATCCACTCCTCGCTGACCGGCGTGGCCGAGGACGGGCGCGTCTTCCGGCTGGACGAGCCGGACCTGCTGCTGTGGGTGCACTGCGGCGAGATCGCCTCGTATGCCGACATCGCCCGGCGCTGCGGCGCCCGGGTCACCGCCGCCGAGCTGGACACCTTCGTCGACGAGCAGCGGCGCAGCGCCGCCGTGGTCGGGCTGGACCCGGCGGCCGTGCCGGCCAGCATGGCTGAGCTGGACGACTACTACGCCGCGATCCGGCCCCAGCTGCACGTCACCGCTGAGGCCCGGCAGGCGCTGCGGCGCTCGTTCACCCCGCAGATCCCGCTGGAGTTCGCGGCGCTGCGGCTGGCCGTGCCGCCGCTCAACACGCTGGCCTTCGCCAGCCTGCCGCGCTGGGCGCGGCGGATGTACGGGACGCCGGGAAGCCCGCTGACCGACGCGGCGGCGACGCTGGCGCTGCGCGCGGCACACGAGTCCACCGCCCGGATCCCGCGCCAGGTCATCGAGGTCCCGGTGTCGGTGGCCGTGCGCGCCCGGCGGCGGATCGGCCGCCGGGAGGCGGCCTGGCACTAAAGCCCGCTGCCGGGCTGCCGTGTTGCTGGCCTAGTCTGGGTGAGTCCGGGAGGTCATAGTGCCCGCTTCGCCAGCTGCTGACCCAGCCGACGCCACCCGGTGGTGGGAGGCGTACTGCCTGGCCGAGAACGACCAGGCTGATGAGCTGCGCCAGCGTGCCGGCTCCGGCGACGTTCACGCGCGCCGCCAGCTCGCCAGCTGGCTGGCCGAGCGCGGACGGGCGCCGGAGGCGGCCGCCCTGATCCGCCCGCTGGCCGACGCCGGCGAGGACATCGCCCAGCTGTGGCTGGCCCGCTGGCTGGCTGAGTGCGATCAGGTCAGTGAACTGCGCCAGCGCGCGGAGGCGGGCAGTGTCCACGCCCTGGCCGAGCTAGCCGAGTGGCTGGCGGCACATCACCGCATTGATCAGCTACGTCAGCTCATCAGCGCCCGGGAAGGCCGCGCCGCGCAGCTGCTGGCATCGTGGCGGACCCGGCTGGGCAACATGGATGTGGTACGCGTGTTCGCCGACCTGGGAGACGATGACGCGATGCGCCAGCTTGCGCGGTGGCTGGCCCGGCGCGGCCTGCTCGACGAACTGCGGCAGCGCGCAGCTGCCGGCGACGAGCAAGCCCGGCGCCAGCTTGCGCTGGCTGAAGGTGGTTAGCCCGCGCCCGGCGGCACGTTCCAGGAGCTGATCACCGGGCGGCCATGCTCGGTGCCCAGGGTGCTGAACGTGCCGGTGTCCAGGCGGAACAGCCGTCCGTCGGCGGGGTTCAGCTCCAGGTAGCGGGCGGTCAGGATGCGCAGCGAGTGGCCGTGCGCTACCAGCGCGACATCCCCCTCGGCCAGCAGCGGCATGACCCTGGCCAGCACCGCGTCCACCCGCTTGCCCACCTGGGCGACGGTCTCGCCCGGATGGGCGGCGTCGCCGGGGATGACCCCGTCCCGCCACAGGTACCAGCCGGGCCGCTCTTGCCTGATCTGCTGAGTGGTCCGCCCCTCGTAGCCGCCGTAGTCCCATTCCTGCAGGTCAGGATCGGTTTTCGAGTCCCCGAGGCCGGCCAGTTGCGCGGTGCGCACGGCGCGGTGCGCCGGGCTGGAGAACACCGCCCGGATGTCGCGGCGGGCCAGGGCCGGGGCCAGCGCGGCGGCGGCTGCCTCGCCGCGGCCGGTCAGCGGGATGTCGGTCCGGCCGGTATGCCGCCCGGACCGGCTCCACTCGGTCTCGCCGTGCCGCAGCAGGATCAGCTCGCTCATGGCTGCATCCTTTCCTAACCCGGCCCGGTCCTCACCCCTGGGCCGCCCCGCCGGCCCAGGCCGGCCCCTCCGCACCGGCCCTCCGCGCTGGCCGAGTTTTCAGTTGACGGCCCAGGGCTCCACATGTAAGTTCTGACTTACAGGTGAAAGAGAGAACCCGGAAGGGGTCCGACGCTGACGAACGACGCTGGACTGCTGGCCGTGCTGACGGCGGTGGCCAACCCGCAGCGGATGCGGGTGGTGGCTGAGCTCACGGATGGCCGGGTGCACGTCAGCGAGCTGGCCCGGCGGCTGGGAATGTCGCGGCCGCTGCTGTACATGCACCTGGACCGGCTGGAGAAGGCCGGCCTGGTGGTCGGGCACCTCGAGCTGTCCGCGGATGGCAAGGCGATGAAGTACTTCGAGCTGGCTCCCTTCGACATCCGGCTCACGCCCGAGGCGATCACCGCGGCGGTCCGGGCCGGGGCCGGGGATCCTGGCAGCGACGACTGACATCTGAGAAAGGCACGGCAACGATGGAAGCGAGTAGCAGATGACCGAGGTCCTGGCCAGCGGCCCGACGAACTACACCGCGATCACGATCGGCCTGGGCATCCCGGTCGCGGTCTGCGTGGCGATCGCGGTGATCGTCTGGTCCTACTTCCGGCTGCAGCGGCACCGGGCCGACGCGGTGGCGATGGCCCATTACCGCAAGCTGGCCGAGGAGGCCGTCGCGAACCAGCAGCAGCTGCGCGAGCAGCTCGCGCAGCTGACCGAGCACGTGCGCTCGGTCGAGCAGCTGATGCGAGAGGTGGGGTAATGACGGTCACCTGGCGGGCCGGCGGCCAGCTGACCGCCAACCCGCTGCGGCTCGCCTTCTCCGGCGGGCTGTGGCGCAGCGCCCGGTACCTGCTCGTGTATGTGTTTGGCACCGGCTGGGTGCTGTTCAGCGCGGCGTTCACGGTCGTCACCACAGCGGTGGTCTTCGCCGTGACGCTGGCCGGGATCCCGCTGCTCAGCGCGGCCGCCGGGGTGCTGCGCGGCTGCGCGGCGGTGGAGCGCGGCCGGCTGCGCGACGTGTTCGCCGAGCCGGTGCGCGGCCGCTACCGGCCGGTGCCGCCGCGCGGGATGCTCGCCCAGGCCGGCGCTCGCTGGAAGGACCCGGCCACCTGGCGCGCGCTCACCTACCTGGTCGCGCTGTGGGCACCGCTGTTCGCCCTGGACACCGCGGTGCTGACGGTCTGGCTCACGTTCCTGGCCGGCGTCACCATCCCGCTGTGGTACTGGGCGCCGGTGCAGATCAGCCCGATCGGCTACACCAACGGCGCCCCGGTGCACGGCATCGCCTACGGCTACTTCCCGCATGGCCCCTACGGGCCGGGCGCCTGGGGCTACTTCGTCGACTCGCTGCCCAAGGCGCTGCTCGCGGCGCTGGTGTTCCTGATCTTGTTCCTGCTGTTCAGCTACGTCGTGGTGCTCACCGCCCGGGCGCACGGCCGGGTGGCCCGCGCGCTGCTGCGGGCGCCCGCCGACCCGCTGGCCGCGGCCAGGGACGTCCTGGTCCGGCCCGGCCCGCTCCCGCCGCTGAACACCTCCTGACACGCAAGTGCCCCCGCCCCTGAGTGCCAGCTCACGGGCGAGGGCGAAACGGCCCAGCACCCCAGCTCCCGTTCGCAAGGAAGGCTACGATGCGCCAGCCGCAGAGTTCAGTATTGCCTGATTCACCCCCGGTGCCCAGCGCGCCCCGCCGTGCGCCCGTCGTCGAGCGGATGGCCGGGTGGAGCGCCCGGCACCGCAAGCTCGCTGTCGTGAGCTGGCTGGTGATGGTCGCCGCGGCGATCGCCGTCGGCCAGCTGCTCGGCTCGCCGAGCCTGCCGCAGTATGACCCCGGCCAGTCCGGCCAGGCCGAGCACACCCTGCAGCGGCTCGGCGTCACCACGCCGCCCGCCGAGAGCGTGCTCATCCAGGGCCGCGGCTGGCGCACCGACCCGGCGATGCGCCAGGCGGCGGCGCAGGTCGTCACCGCGCTGCGCGCGCTGCCCCGCTCAGCCGCCGGAGTCCGGTCGCCGCTCAGCGACCGCGCGCTGGTGTCGGCTGACGGCCGGTCGGCGCTGGTGACCTTCACCGTGCCGGGCCCGGTAGCCGACCAGGACAGCCGGGTCGCGCCCGCGCTGCGCGCCGTGGCCGCCGTCGCGGCCCGCCATCGCGGCCTGCGGATCGCCGAGGCCGGCGACGCCAGCACCGACCGCGCGGCCAACGCCCAGCTCAGCCAGGACTTCCGGAAGGCCGAGCTGACCTCGGTGCCGGTCACGCTGCTCTTGCTGCTGCTCGCGTTCGGCGCGCTCATCGCCGCGGGCATCCCGCTGCTGCTGGCTGCCTCGGCGGTGATATCCGCGATCTCGCTACTGGCCATCCCCGGCCACTGGCTGCCGGTCGGGTCGAGCACCTCGGAGGTCGTGCTCCTCATCGGGATGGCCGTCGGCGTCGACTACTCGCTGTTCTACCTGCGCCGCGAGCGTGAGGAGCGGGCGGCCGGGGCCAGCACCGGCCGGGCCCTGGCGATCGCCGCGGGCACCTCGGGCCGGGCCATCGTGGTGTCCGGGCTGACCGTGATGATCGCCCTGGCCGGGCTGTTCCTGACCGGGTACGCGGTCTTCACCGGCGTCGCGATCGGCACCATCCTGGTCGTCGGCGTGGCCGTGGCCGGGTCGGTCACGGCGCTGCCCGCGCTGCTGTCCCTGCTGGGCAGCTGGGCCGATCGCGGCCGGATCCCGGTCCTGGGCCGCCGCCGCACCGCCGCCCGGCCATCCCGGATGTGGGCGGCGCTGGTCAGCCGCGTGGTGCGGCGCCCGGCCGCCTGGGGCGCCGTCGCCCTGGCGGCCATGGTGGCGCTGGCCATCCCGGCGGCCGGCCTGCGGCTGGGCAACCCGCCCGACGGCGGGTTCCCGGCTAGCCTGCCGGTCATCCGGACGCTGGACCAGATCCAGCGCGCGTTCCCCGGCCACCCGGCCCCGGCTCAGGTCGTGGTCACCGCGAGGACCCCGGCCGGGCTGACCGGCCCGGCCATGCGCGATGCCCTGACCAGGCTGCGGGCCACCGCGGCGGCCGGCGGCCCGGTGCACGGGCCGGTCACCGTCGATCCGGTGGCCGGCGGCCGGGCGCTGATCGTCAGCGTCCCGCTGGCCGGCGACGGCACCAGCGACACCTCCATGCACGCCCTGGCACAGCTGCGCGGCACGATCCTGCCCCGCACGCTGGGCCAGGTGCCGGGGGTCAGCGTCGCGGTGGCCGGCAACACCGCGGCGACCCACGACGACATCGCGGCGCTCGACTCGCGGACGCCGCTGGTATTCGCGGTGGTCGCCGTGCTGGCCCTGGTGCTGCTGCTCGTCGCGTTCCGGTCGCTGCCCATCGCGCTGCTGTCGGTGGGGCTGAACCTGCTGTCGGCGGGCGCGGCGTTCGGCCTGATCACGCTGATCTTCCAGCAGGGCCGGCTGGCAGGCGTGCTGAACTTCGCCAGCTACGGCGCCATCGTGCCGTGGGTCCCGCTGTTCATGTTCGTGTTCTTGTTCGGGCTGAGCATGGACTACCACGTGTTCCTGCTCAGCCGGATCAGCGAGCTGCGGTCCCGCGGGGCCAGCACCGCTCAGGCGGTGACCGGCGGGGTGGCCAGCAGCGCCGGCGTGGTCACCAGCGCTGCGCTGATCATGGTGGCGGTGTTCTCGATCTTCGCCACGCTGTCACTGATCCAGCTCAAGATGCTCGGCGTGGGCCTGGCGGCGGCCGTCCTGATCGACGCCACGGTGGTCCGCGGCATCCTGCTGCCGGCCGCGCTGGCCATGCTGGGCGAGCGGGCCTGGTACCTGCCGCGCCCGGGCAGGCGGCGGGCGGCCAGCCCGCCCCCGGCCGCGGCGCAGCTGATCGCCGGGCGGCGGCCGTCATGACCGGCGGCGCCGCCATGCTCGGCTCGCGGGCCCGCCTGGCCACGGCGGTCCAGCTCAGCGACGTGACCAAGACCTACGGACGCGGCAGCGGCGCGGTCGCCGCGCTGCGCGGGATCACCGCCGGCTTCGCCGCCGGGACCTTCACCGCGATCATGGGCCCGTCCGGGTCGGGCAAGAGCACGCTGCTGCACTGCGCGGCCGGCCTCGAGCGCCCCGCCGCCGGGACGGTCCGGGTCACCGGCCAGGACCTGGCCGCGCTCAGCGAGGCTGAGCTGACCCGGCTGCGCCGCGACCAGATCGGCTTCGTGTTCCAGTCGTTCAACCTGATCCCGTCGCTGACCGCCGAGCTGAACGTGGCACTGCCGGCCCGGCTGGCCGGGAAGCGGCCGCCGCGCCGGGCCGTGCGCGACGCGCTGGCCGCGGTGGGCCTGGCCGACCGGGCCCGGCACCTGCCGGGCGAGCTCTCCGGCGGCGAGCAGCAGCGGGTGGCGATCGCCCGCGCCCTGTTCAGCACGCCGGCGGTGGTGTTCGCCGACGAGCCCACCGGCGCACTGGACTCGGCCAGCGGCCGCCAGGTGCTGGGCCTGCTGCGCGGGCTGGCCGACCGGGCCACGGTGATCATGGTCACCCACGACCCGGTGGCGGCCGCGACCGCCGACCGGGTGCTGTTCCTGGCCGACGGCCGGCTGGCGGGCGAGCTGCACGAGCCGGCCGCGCCGTCGGTGGCCGCCGCGATGACCCGCCTGGAGCTGGCCGCCGGCGACCGGACCGCGGCCAGCCTGCCGGACCGCCGGGAGGCGCCGGCATGATCGCCCTGGCCGCCCGCACGGCGCGGGCCCGCGCGGGCACGCTGGCCGGCCCGTTCATCGCCCTGGCCCTGGGCACGGCGCTGCTGTCGGCGGTGGTGATCAACATGATCGCCGACGCGGAGTACGGGGCCGGCCAGCCGCGCTGGTACACCCGGCCCGCCGTGGTGGTGGCCGGCACCGGCACCGTCCGGGTGACCAGCGGGTCCGGCGGCGACCGGGAGACCGAGTCCGTCCGGGCCGGCTCGGCCCGCGCGGTGCCGCCCGCCGCGGCGGCCCGGCTCCGGGCGCTGGGGGTGCCGGTGATCGCCGACTACGCCAGCCCAGCGCACGCGGCCGGGGCACCGGGGACCTCCGTGCACCCGTGGGCCGCGGCCGCGCTGCACCGCTACTCGTTCGTGGCCGGCGGGCCGCCGGCCACGGCCGGCCAGGTGGTGCTGACCGCGCCGACCCGGCTGCGGCCGGGTCAGCAGGTCACCGTGCAGACCACCGCCGGGCCGCGGCGGCTCGAGGTCAGCGGCGTGATCGCCACCCCGGCCCCGGCCGCCCTGTACGCCGCGGGCCCGGTCGCGGCCCGGCTGGCCGGGAACCGGATCGCGGCCATCGCGCTGCTGCCCCGGGCCGGCGCCGCGGGGCTGGCCCGGCAGGCCCGGCAGGCCACCCGCGGCTGGCCGGTACAGGTGCTGACCGGCCGGGACCGGGCCGCGGCCGAGCCCGGCCCGGACGCCGGCCTGGCCGCGATGGCCATCGCCGTGCTCGGCACCGCCGCCGGCCTGGCCGCCTTCATGGCCATCTTCGTGGTGTCCGGGACCTTCGCCCAGTCGGTGACGGCGCGGCGCCGTGAGCTGGGGCTGCTGCGGGCGGCCGGGGCCACCGCCGGGCAGCTGCGCCGGCTGGTGCTGGGCGAGGCGCTGCTGATCGCGATCCTGGCCACCCTGCCGGGCGGCCTGGCCGGGGCGCTGGCCGCCGCGTCGCTGTCGCGCTACATGGCCCGCGCGGGCGTGGGGCCGCCGGGCCTGGCCACCCACCTGGCCCTGTGGCCAGTCGCGGCGGCGGCCGGGGCGTGCGTGCTGATCGGCGTGGCCGGAGCGCTGGCGCCGGCCAGGCGGGCGGGCCGGATCGGTCCCGCCGAGGCGCTGCGCGAGGCCGCCGCTGACCGGAGGGTGATGCCGCTGTCGCGGTGGATCATCGGGCTGGCGGCCCTGGCCGGGGTCGTCCCGCTGCTGGCCGCCCTGGCGGCGGTGCACTCCGCCGACGGGGCGGCGCTGGTGCTGCCCGCCGCGATGGTGCTGATCCTGGCCCTGGTCATGCTCGCCCCGCTGGCCGTCCGGCCGCTGGCCGCGCTGCTGGCCCCGCTGGCCGGCGGCGGCAGCGCGGCCGGGCTGCTGGCCCGCCGCAGCGCGGTGACCGCCGTCCGGCGGACCGCGGCGGTGATCGCGCCGGTGGTGCTCACCGCGGGATTCGCCGGCGCCCTGCTGGCCGGCAACGACACGCTCTACCGGACCCAGCAGGTCACCGCGGCCGGCCGGGTCAGCGCCCCGGTCACCGTGACGGCGGGGCCGGCCGGGCTGAGCAGCCGCACGGTGGCCGCGATCCGGTCGGCGCCCGGTGTCAGCGCCGCCGTGCCGGTGGCGGCCACCACCATCTACGTCCGGTCCTCAGATGAGCCCGATGACTGGAGCGCCCAGTACGCCGGGCCTGGCATCGGGCAGGTGCTGCGGCTGCCGGTGGTGGCCGGCAGCCTGGCCCGGCTCACCGGCACCGGCACCATCGCCGTCCCGGCCGGGACCTGGCGGCTGGGCCAGACGGCGCAGATCTGGCTGGATGACTCCGCGCCGGCCCGGCTGCGGGTGGTGGCCGTCTACGCCAGCCAGATCGACCTGGGGAACACCGTGCTGCTGCCGTGGGGCCTGCAGGCCGGGCACGCCGCGGCGCCGCTGGCCACCTCGGTGTACGTGCGGATGCGGCCCGGCGCCAGCCTGGCCGGCGTCCGGGCGGCCGCCGCGGCCGGCGGCGGCCAGGCCGTGCCGACCCGGCAGTACCTGGCCGCCGTGACCACCCAGCAGCAGCGGCGCAACGACGCGGCGCTGGCCACCGTGCTCGGCCTGGCCCTGCTGTACTCGTGGATCGCCATCGGCAACACCGCGGCCATGGGCACCGCCAGCCGGCGCGGCGAGCTCGGCGCGCTGCGGCTGGCCGGGGCGACCCGCGCCCAGGTGCTGGCCATGCTCGGCTGGGAGACCTGGCTGGGCACCGCGATCGGGCTGCTGCTGGCCGCGGTGGCCACGGCCGCGACCCTCCTCGGCGTGCGGTTCTGCCTGGCCGGGGTGTCGTCCGGGACGCAGCTGGTGATCCCGTGGCAGCAGGCCGGGCTGGCCGCGCTGGGCGCGCTGGCCATCGCCGAGCTGGCCGGCCTGGCGCCGGCCGTATGGGCGCTGCGGCGCCGGCCCGCCGGGCT
>DASUBV010000163.1:0-17470 GCA_035763085.1 Streptosporangiaceae bacterium
CAGCCCGGCGCTGAGCTGGCGGAGGCGGTCAATCCGTTCCGCGACCCGGGCGCGCTGCGCGCGCAGTGCGCCGGGTGCTTCTGCGGCCGGGTCGTCCAGGATGGCCCGGATCCTGTCCAGGCCCAGACCGAGCTCGCGGTAGACGACGATGCGGTGCAGGCGTTCCAGGTCACCAGCGGTGTAGAGCCGATATCCGGCAGCCGTGCGCAGCGACGGCCGCGCCAGGCCGATCTCGTCCCAGTGGTGCAGCGCGCGGACTGTCACGCCCAGATGCGCCGAGACCTGACCGACAGTCAGGCCGCCGGCGTCAGCGGCATCAGGCATGCTCCCCATTGTCGCCGCGGCCGGCGGCCGGCGGGGTGATCCCTATGGCCGCAAGGTTGCGCGCCTCCTGACTGGCCGGATCAACGGGCCTGGCCGCAGTGAAGACGATCCGTGCGTTCTCGGGGGTGATCACCTCCACGCCGCGGGTGTTCCAGGGCGTGTCCCGCGGGCCGTCGACCGAGTCCGGGCGCAGCGCGCGGCATGCCCGGGCAACCGAGTCGGCCTGGCTGAGCACGCCCGCGAAACTGAAGCTCATCGCCGGCGGCTGCTCCGGAACACGCGCCGCCGAGACGAGGAGCACGTCCTGGAACGCCCACCGGCGCAGGTGCACCAGGGTGCCGGGGACGCTGAACAGCTCGAAGAACCCGAGCCCGCGAATCCAGAAGTCCGCCGACGCCGCCAGATCGCTCGTGGGGATCGTCACGAACGCCGGCATGCCGTAGATGCCGCGGAACGGCTCCGGCGCGACCGCTTCCGGGCCGGGAGCAGGCACGGGACTCATCTCGAACGCGTTGTAGTAGTCAGTCATGCACCCCACCCTCCGGCCTCACGCAACGTGAGGGTCAAGCCGGTTCCGTGCCCTGGCGATGCGGCCGATGCTGCGGCCAGGTGCCGACAGGCGGCGGTACCCGGCCCGTGACGGCCGGCCCAGGGGCGGACCGGGGGGACACCGATGCTCAGCTCACCCGCCGGACGTCCCGGGCGCGGCGGCAGGGGCGTCGGGGAGATGGCATTATCGCGCACGGATGCGGCCACTGGTGTCAGTGCCGCGTCTTGCTGTTATCACCCGGTATGTTCCGGGCAACCTGCAGCTGGGGTAGCTCAGCTACCAATAACGGCCCCGTCAGTGGCCAAGTTCTGCCCAATTCCGGGCAGGAACTTGGCAGCCAGCCCGTCTGGGGCAACGATGGGGCGGGTGGACACCGAACTCGTCGACCGGATCGCGGCCTCCACGGGCCTGTCTCACCCCGAGGCGGCACGCGTGATCGAGGACGTGCTGGCGTGGTACCGCGAGCCGGTCGAGGACTACGTCCGGCGCCGCCACGCTCATCACCACCTGTACGGCCGGCGCAACGCCGAGATCTACCCGCTCATCGCCGATGAGCTGGGCCAGCGCGTCGTCGCCGCCCCGCGGCTGTCCGAGCGCAAGATCCGCCGGATCGTCTACGGGTAGCCGCCCTGCGTCAGGCCAGCCAGAACGGCCTGGCGCAGGGCGGCGCCAGGCTCGTCACGACCACGAAAACCAGGCAGCACCAGACAACCGGGAGCGGAGAAGCTATGTGCGGGATTGTCGGTTACGTCGGCGGCCGGAACGCCGTTCCGGTCCTCCTGGAGGGCCTGTCGCGCCTGGAGTACCGCGGCTACGACTCGGCCGGGATCGCGGTCCTGACCGCCGCCGGGACCCAGGTGTTCCGGCGGGTCGGCCGGGTCCGCGACCTGGAGTCCGCGCTGCCCCGCCGGCTGACCGGCAAGATCGGCATCGGGCACACCCGGTGGGCCACCCACGGCCCCGCCACCGAGGCGAACGCGCACCCGCAGACCAGCCAGGACGGCCGGATCACCGTCGTGCACAACGGCATCATCGACAATGCGGCCGTGCTCCGCGACCGGCTGGCCGGCCAGGGCGTGACGTTCACCTCCGAGACCGACACCGAGATCATCGCCCACCTGATCGCCCGGTCGGCGGCCAGCACCCTCGAGGCCGCCGTCCTGGAGGCCCTGTCCAAGATCAACGGAACCTACGCGATCCTGGTCATGGACGCCGCGCACCCCGACCGGCTGGTCGCCGCCCGCAACGGCTCGCCGCTCATCCTCGGCATCGGCGACCGGGAGATGTTCCTGGCCAGCGACCTGTCCGCGCTGGTGCGGCACACCACCTCGGTCGTGCACCTCGACGACGGCGAGCTGGCCACCGTGACCGCCACGCAGTTCCGCACCTTCAGCCGCGAGGAAGACGACACCGGCAAGTCCCCCACCAGCATCGACCTCGACGTGCTGGACGCCGACACCGACGGCCACCAGCACTACATGCACAAGGAGATCCTCGAGCAGCCCTCCTCCATCGAGCGGATGCTGCGCGGCCGGCTCGACGACCGGTTCGGCACCGCGCGCCTGGACGGCCTCAACCTCGGCCCGCGCGAGCTGCGCGGCTTCCGGCGGGTGAAGATCCTGGGCTGCGGGTCGGCGTACTACGTCGGGCAGATGGGCGCCTCGATGATCGAGGAGCTGGCCCGCATCCCCGCCGATGCCGAGGCCGCCTCTGAGTTCCGCTACCGCAACCCGATCATCGAGCCCGACACCCTGTACATCGCGGTCAGCCAGTCCGGCGAGACCGCCGACACCGCGTTCGCCGTGCGCGAGGTCAAGCGCAAGGGCGGCCAGGTCATCGGCCTGGTGAACGTCGTCGGCTCCACCATTGCCCGCGAGAGCGACGGCGGCATCTACCTGCATGCCGGGCCCGAGATCGCCGTCGCCTCGACCAAGGCGCTGACCCACATGGCCATCGGCTTCGCCATGCTCGCCCTCACCCTCGGCCGGGTGCGGGACCTGTCCATCGCCGAGGGCCAGCGGATCATCGCCGGCCTGCGCAGTCTCCCCGCCCAGATCGAGGAGATCATCAGTAACGAGGATGCCATCCTCAAGGTCGCTCACAACCTGGCCGAGGCCCCGAGCCTGTTCTTCATCGGGCGGGTCCGGGCCTTCCCGGTGGCCCGCGAGGGCGCGCAGAAATTCAAGGAAGTCTCCTACCGGCACGCCGAGGCCTACCAGGCCAGCGAGCTCAAGCACGGGCCCCTGGCGCTGATCTGCGCCGACCTGCCGACGGTGGCCATCCTGCCCGACGACGAGCTGACCGACCGCAACCTGGCCGCCGTGCAGCAGATCCTGGCCCGCAGCGGCCCGGTGGTGATGGTCACCCATCCCGGCGTGGAGACCGGCGAGGTGACCGGCGCGCAGACCATCACGGTGCCGCGCAACGAGCGCGAGCTGGACCCGATCCTGCTGACCGTGCCGCTGCAGCTGCTGGCCTACCACGCCGCCCTGGCCCTGGGCCACGACATCGACAAGCCGCGCAACCTGGCGAAGTCGGTCACCGTGGAGTAGCCTGCCGCGCACCGCCCGGTACGCCGCGCCACACTCATTTACCTGGGCAGTTGTCCACTTGCGCCCCATAACCGCTCAGGTATCCCATACTGGACGCCATGACGGCGATGGCGGTACGCGGCGGACGGCCGCTCGAGGGCACGGTGACGGTACGCGGCGCGAAGAACCTGGTGTCCAAGGCCATGGTGGCCGCCCTGCTGGGGACCACCCCCAGCAGGCTCCGCAACGTGCCCGACGTCAGCGACGTCGGGATCGTGTCCAGCCTGCTGGCCCTGCACGGCGTGGCCGTCGGCCCCGGCGAGGAGCCCGGCGAGATCGTCATGGACCCGGCCGACGTCGAGCGCGCCGACGTCGCCGACATCAACGCGCACGCCGGCTCCAGCCGCATCCCGATCCTGCTGTGCGGGCCGCTGCTGCACCGGCTGGGCCGCGCGTTCATCCCCGACCTGGGCGGCTGCCGGATCGGTGACCGGCCCATCGACTTCCACCTGGACGCGCTGCGCCGCTTCGGCGCGGTGGTCGACAAGGCGGCCGACGGGCTGCACATCACCGCGCCGGACGGCCTGCGCGGCACCAAGCTGGCGCTGCCCTACCCCAGCGTGGGCGCGACCGAGCAGACCCTGCTGACCGCCGTGTGCGCCGAGGGCGTCACCGAGCTGTCCAACGCGGCGGTCGAGCCGGAGATCATGGACCTGATCGCCGTGCTGCAGAAGATGGGCGCGATCATCGAGGTCTCCACCGACCGGGTGATCCGGGTCACCGGCGTGCCGGCCCTGCGGGGCTATACCCACCGGGCGCTGCCCGACCGGATCGAGGCCGCGTCCTGGGCCTGCGCGGCGCTGGCCACCGGCGGCCACGTCACCGTGCAGGGCGCCCGCCAGGCCGACATGATGACCTTCCTGAATGTCTTCCGCCGGGTCGGCGGCGAGTTCGCCATCGATGACGACGGCATCGCCTTCTGGCATCCCGGCTGTCAGCTCAGCGCCATCGCGCTGGAAACTCACGTGCACCCGGGCTTCATGACCGACTGGCAGCAGCCGCTGGCCGTCGCGCTCACCCAGGCCTCGGGACTGTCGATCCTGCACGAGACGGTGTATGAGAACCGGCTCGGCTTCGCCAGCGCGCTGACCGCGATGGGCGCCACCATCCAGCTCTACCCCGAGTGCCTGGGCGGGCTGCCGTGCCGGTTCGGGCAGCGCAACTTCGTGCACTCGGCGGTCATCTCCGGGCCGAGCAAGCTGTACGCGGCCGAGCTGGAGATCCCCGACCTGCGCGGCGGGTTCTCCTACCTCATCGCGGCGCTGGCCGCCGACGGCACCTCCAAGGTGCACGGCATCGACATCATCAAGCGCGGCTACGAGAACTTCGAGGCCAAGCTGGCCGGCCTCGGCGCCGACATCAGCTGACGCCTGCTCCTCCCCCGGCTCCCCGGGCGCCCCTGGCACCGCTGACGGCCGGTTTCGGCCCGGCCCACGGGGAACAACCAGGCTGAGGCGCGCTGTACACGGACAGCTCAACATCAGTTACTCAGCGTTATATCATCCCGTGGATCTGGACGTTAGTGCCCGATTAGTTCCTGCAGGACCCGGCCGCTGGCCGGGATGCCCGTGCTCGCCGCCCAGAACCCGCCCTCCGCGGGCCTGACCGAAAGGCAGCGCCATGGACATGACCGTCCGGGACTGGTTCGAGACCCGGTCCTTCCGTCACCAGGACTTCCGCGCCCTGGCCAGCCCTGGCTGGCCGCAGGGCCGGCAGCGCGTGAGCCTGATCCTGCCCGCCCGCAACTGTGCCGCCACCATCGGCCCGATCCTGGCCACGGTCGCCGAGGTGCGGGCCAGGTCCGGGCTGATCGACCAGGTCATCGTGGTGGACGCGGACTCCGGCGACGGCACCGCGGACATCGCCCGGGCCAGCGGCGCCGAGGTCTACTCGGAGAACAAGCTGCTGCCCGAGTACGGGCCCGCCCAGGGCAAGGGCGACGCCATGTGGCGCAGCCTGTCGGTGGCCCGCGGCGACGTGGTGATGTTCGCCGACGCCGACACCGCCGACTTCGGCGAGCATTTCCTGTACGGGACGCTGGGCCCGATCCTGACCATGCCCGGTATCGCCTTCGTCAAGGCCGCCTACCGGCGGCCGTTCACCCAGCAGGAGCGGCAGTCGGTGGTGGACGGCGGCGGCCGGGTCACCGAGCTGATGGCCAAGCCGCTGCTCAACTTCTACCGGCCCGAGCTGGCCGGGTTCGTGCAGCCGCTGGCCGGGGAGTTCGCGGCGCACCGCGACCTGCTGACGCACCTGCCGTTCATGACCGGCTACGGGGTGGAGCTGGCCCTGCTCATCGACATCCTGCGGGAGACCGGGCTGGCGGCCATGGCGCAGGTCGACCTGGGCTCCCGGCAGAACCAGCACCAGCACCTGCGCGACCTGACCCGGATGAGCTCGGCGGTGCTGGAGGCGATGGCCCGGCGCCAGCCCGGCGTGCCGCCGCGCGGCCGCGACCTGCACCCCGGCGTGCCCGAGCTGGGCCAGCCCACCTACCTGCACGCGGTCGCGACCGAGAACGGCCTGCGGCTGGACGAGCACCTGACCGGCCTGGTCGAGCGCCCGCCCCTCGCCCAGATCCTCGACCCGGTCGCCTGACTGGCCGGCCCCGGGGGCAGCAGGGACGCTCAGTCGCGATGCCCCCTCGCCGCTGCGCCCCGGCCGGGCGTCGCCGCGCCCTTCTGACGGGGGCCCCGGAGGCCGGAGAGGCGGGCGCACGTCCGGCCGGGGCTGGCGGGGCGAAAATTGAGACTCGCGGGTCATGATGAACTCGGTAGCGTCGTGGGCAGGCCGCGCCGGCGGCCGGAGCGGCCGGCGCGGCCTGCGCGACCGTCCTGCCCGCCCGGAGCCAAGGAGCCTGCCGTGATCTTCATTGTCGTCAAGTTCAAAATCCGGCCCGAGCGCAGCGCCGAGTGGCTGGACCTGGTCTCCGCCTTCACTCAGGCCACCCGCTCCGAGCCCGGCAACCTGTTCTTCGACTGGTCCCGCAGCGTCGACAACCCGGACCAGTTCGTGCTGCTGGAGGCGTTCGCCGACGACGACGCGGGCGCCGCGCACGTGGGCTCCGATCACTTCAAGGCCGCCATGGGGTGGATGCCGGACGTGATCGCCACCACGCCGGAGATCATCAACGTCAAGGTGCCAGGCACCGGGTTCGGCCTGATGGGCGAGCTCACGCCCGCCGGCGCCTGACCCCCAGCCCGGCCGGTGCTGGCCGCCGGGATCCCGGCGGCCAGCACGCCTGATCACGGTCAGCCCGGCTGCCTCTTGCTGTTATCACCTCTTGCTGTTACCGGCCGCCGGCCTGGCGGCTGAGCGATCTGGCGGCGAGCGATCTTGCCGCAGGCAGGGCTCGCCAGCCGCCCGCCGCCCGCGGGCCGGGGTCAGTGCCTGCTGATGGCCTCGATGATCTTCGGCCGCAGCTGCGCGGCGCTGACCACCTCATCCACCGAGCCGACCTCGACGGCGCGGTGGATGCTGTGCACCCGGTCGAACTCGGCGGCCACGTCGGCCAGCTTCTCCGCGCGCACCGCGGCCCGCACCTCGGCCAGCCGGGCGGTCAGCTCGGCGTGCTCGGCGCCCTCGGTCCCGGCCAGCTGCGCCTCCAGGCCGGCGACCCGGCCGTCGGCCGCGGTGCGCCGGTTCACCTCGCCGGTGAACACCACCGCGGCCGCGGGCGCCCCGCCGATCACCGAGGCGTAGGAGCCCTCGACGGCCAGCACCGTCATGGCCGGGTTGAGCGCCTTGGAGAACACCACGAACGCGCCGCCGTGGTAGCGGGAGATCACGCAGAACACGATCGGGCCGGCGAAATTCACGATGGCCCGGCCGATCTCGGCGCCGTACTCCAGCTGGAGCTTGCGCATCGACTCCGGTGACCCGTCGAAGCCGGACAGGTTGGCTAGCACCACCAGCGGCCGGCTGCCGCTGGCCGCGTTGATCGCCCGGGCCGCCTTCTTCGACGACAGCGGGAACAAGGTGCCCGCGGTGTAGGTGTCGGGGCCGTCGGTGGGCGGGAAGCCGCGGCGCGGCACCGACCGGGACTCGATCCCCAGCAGGCACGCCGGCCGGCCGCCCAGGTGCACGTCGGCGACCACGGCGGTGTCGGCGTCGGCCATGCCTGCCCAGCGCTCCAGCACGGGGTGGTCCTGGTCGGCCACCGCGCGCATCACGGTGCGGATGTCGAAGGCCTTCTTGCGGTCCGGGTTGGCGGCCGCCGAGAAGATCTCCCCGACGGTCGTGAAGTCGCTGCCGGCCAGCGAGTGCGGGTAGGCGGAGATGTCCCGGTCATGCGGGTCGGTGCTGGCCGCCTGCCGCGGGCCCGGCTCGCCGGGAGCCACGTAGGTGTGGTCGTAGTGGGCCATCAGCACGTCGCGGGCGGCGCCCAGGTTCGGCGCCCAGTACTGGGCCTGGCCGTTGGGCCCCATCACCCGGTCGTAGCCGCCGATGCCGAAGTTGTCCTCGGCCGAGACGCCGCCGGAGAAGTCCAGGGACTGCTTGCCGGTCAGGACCATCGCCGAGTCGGGGGTCATCACCAGGATGCCCCTGGTGTGCATGAGCATCGTGGCCTCGGCGTTCCAGTACGGCTGGGCGCCGACGTTGATCCCGGCGACCACGATGTTGATCTCACCGCCGGCCTGGGTGAAGGTCACGATGCGGCGCAGCGCGGCGGCCACCCAGTCCATGTTCTCGGTGCCGGACTCCATCGAGATCCGCGCGCCCGCCGACAGCGCGAACCACTCCACCGGGATGCCGCGCTCGGCCGCGAGGTCCAGCGCTGCGATGACCCGCGCGCACTCTGCCTCCGACAGCGCGCCGAGCGACTTAGTCGGGTCGCCGAGCAGCACGACGCGGGTGACCCCCTCGGGATGCAGCCGGGTGGGAGTGCTGACTACGCCCGCGACCAGCGCCGCGGTGTTGCGGCCGCGCGGCCGGTCCGCCGGCGCCAGGCGGCCGGCCTCGTCGAGGTCATGCTCGGTGAAGGTGCCGCCCTGCCCGGCCAGCATGCCGGTCAGCTCGTAGGGGTAGACGGTGCCGCGGCTGCTGGCCCGCAGGACCTTGAGCCGGTAGTCATCCAGCGGCTCGACCGGGGCGGTCGGCCGCTCGCCGATCTCCAGCCGCATCCCCGAGCCGGCGTCGTAGCCGATGCGCACCGCGATGTCGGCCAGCTCGCCGGTGACCGCATCGCGCTGCCGGGCCAGGAACATGACCTCCTCCAGCCCGGCCCCGGCCGTGGTGGGCAGGACGCGCTGCACGATCGCGCTGAGCTCGGTGCTGGTGACCTCGCTCGGCGGCCACACGTAGATGAGGATCCGGTTGGTGTCGAACCGGCGGGCCGCCGGGCGGCCGGACTGCGCCTTGCGGACCGCGTCCAGGCAGCCGGCCAGGATGTTCTCGGCAGCCGGCAGCGCGACCAGCCGGCCCTCGCTGTCGCGCAGCGGGGTCAGGTCGCGCACCTGAGCCATCGCGACCAGCCGCTCGTCGGCCGGGTTGTCCGTCGCGACGCAGCGGAACAGCCGCACCTCGTCGTCGGCGGAGGGCAGCCGGGTGAGGTCGAAGTTGCGCAGCCGCTCCAGCTGCATCCGCTGGGCGATCATCGGGTGCAGGCCGCGGATCAGCCGCTCCTCGGTGATGCCGCCCGGTGACGGCCGGAAGGTGAAGTGGTGGTGCATGACCGCGCCGCTGCGGCCGGCCACCGTGGTGGTGATCCGGCGCAGCCGGGCGGGCAGCTGCCGGGCGGCCAGCACGGCCCGCAGCTGCGCTGCCATCTCGTCCGGGTCGTCGGGCTGGCCGTCCCAGGTCAGGTAGATGTCGGCGGCCGCATCGCCGTCCGGGGCCAGCTCGCCGATGGCCTGCACCGCCGCCCCCAGCGCCGGGAAGTCCGCGCCGGAGGTCAGCACCGCCGACGGGCCGCTGGCGCCGGTGTACTCGGCGATGACGACGGTGTAGCCGGCCGCCTGCCGGGCTCGCAGGTCGTGCAGCGTGCTGCTGCTGTAGTAGCGGCGGGTCAGCACCTCCAGCAGCGGCGCCAGCCCGGCGCCGGGCCGGCCGATCCGCTGGCCGAGCAGCCGCACCAGCGGCTCGGAGCCGGCCACCATCTCCGCGATCCGCGCGGCGCGGTCCGGGGCGTCCGGATGGGCGTCCAGGTAGCGCAGGTGCCTGCGCACGCCCGCGTAGACCTGCGCCCGGCTGCGGCGCAGCAGCGGCTGGGCGAACCAGCGGAACACCACCGAGCGGGCCAGGTCGGCGACGGCCGGGAAGCGCAGCTGGGTCGCGGCGACCAGGTGCTCCAGGGTCAGCCCGGCCCGCTCACGCAGCGGCTCGCCGGGCGGCGGCTCGGTCACCCACTGGCCCAGCAGCGCGGTCACCACCGCCACGTCGCTGGCCGCGCGGCGCTGGGCCAGGAAGATCCGGAAGACCGCGTCCTCCAGCTGCGGGGTGCGCTCCAGGTCGGTCACCCCGTAGTGGCGCAGCACCTGGGTGAGCCGGTGCTGGAACGCCTCCG
Source organism: Streptosporangiaceae bacterium (assembly GCA_035763085.1). Classification (GTDB taxonomy): domain Bacteria; phylum Actinomycetota; class Actinomycetes; order Streptosporangiales; family Streptosporangiaceae; genus DASUBV01. The sequence continues at coordinate 9,971 of DASUBV010000163.1, forward strand.
GCAGCCCGGCCCGCTCGGCGTCCAGGCTCTGCAGGTAGGCGTGGAAGTACTCGCGGGGGCTGTGCACCTGGGTATCGGCGGCGGCGTCGGGGCCGGCGGGCCGGTTGCGGGTCAGCTCGGACAGGTCGGCGAACACCTCGAGCAGCTCGATCTCGCCGGCCACCGGCAGGCCGTGGTCCCGGCCCGCCTGCGCCCGCGCGGCCAGGTAGCCGTCCAGCGCCCGGCGCTCGTCCCGGCTGTCGGCGTCGAAGCCGAGCAGCAGGCCGCGCAGCTCGCGCAAGCCGGCCGCGACCTGCTCGGCGGCGGGCACGCTGCCCGGCCCGGCGGGCAGGTCGATGTCGGCGCCGGCGGTGTCCTGCTCGGGGGCCGGGCCGGCGCCGTCGCCGAGCGGCTCCAGCCGCAGCAGCGGCGCCCCGGTCTCGACCAGGCTGCCCACCGTCACCGGGCACTCGCGCAGCCGCGCCCGGAACGGCGCGCGCAGCACGGTCTCCATCTTCATCGACTCCAGCACCAGCACCGGGGCGCCGGCCTCGACCACGGCGCCGGCGGCCACCGGCGTGGCGACCACCAGCGCCGGGGCGGGCGCGCGCACCACGCCGCCCTCGTCGCGGCTGATCCGGTGCGCGACGCCGTCCACCTCGACCAGGTGCGCGGGGCCGTGCACGTTGGTCACCAGCCGGAAGCGCGTGCCGTTGACCAGCGCCTGGCCGGTGTGCTGGTCAAAGTGCTCCAGCTCGACGTCGGCGGCGTGCGGCTGGCCGGCGCCCGACGCGATCGCGACGCGGAACCGGTGCGGCGCGGCCCGGCCGACGTGCACCCGGTAGGCGGCGCCGCGCAGCCTGAGCTCGACCGGGCGGGCGGTGTCCAGCTGCACCTGCGGGCGGCCGCCGTGCGCGGTGGTCAGCAGCCGCCGCCGGGCCAGGTCCTCGGCGTCCTCGTAGGCCTCGATCGCGGCCACGGCCAGCGCGACCGCGCTGCCGCGCTGCGCCACCAGCCGGCCCTCGGCGCGGACCCGGTCGATCCAGCCGGTGTCGGCGCTGGCGTCGATCACCTCGGGCTGATCCAGCAGGTCGAGCACGAAGCTCTTGTTGGTCGCGCCGCCGGCGATGATCACGGTGGTCTCGGCCAGCGCGCGGCGCAGCCGGGCCAGCGCCTCGTCGCGGTCCCGGCCGTGCGCGATGATCTTGGCGATCATCGAGTCGAAGTCGGCGGGGATCACGTCGCCGGCGCTGACGCCGGTGTCCACCCGGATGCCCGGCCCGGCGGGCAGGCCGAGGGCGACGATGCGGCCCGGTGACGGGGCGAAGTCGCGGTCGGGGTCCTCGGCGTTGAGCCGGGCCTCGATGGCGTGCCCGGCCTCGGCGGGCGGCCGGCCCTCCAGCTTCCAGCCGGCGGCGACGTGCAGCTGTGCCTTCACCAGGTCCATCCCGGTGGTCAGCTCGGTGACCGGGTGCTCCACCTGCAGCCGGGTGTTGACCTCCAGGAAGGCGAACTGCTGCTCGCCGGGGTGGTAGAGGAACTCCACCGTGCCCGCGCCGCGGTACCCGACCGCCAGGGCCAGCCGCTCGGCGGCCGCCTTGAGCTCGCCGGCCTGCGCGCCGGTCAGCACCGGCGAGGCGGACTCCTCGATGACCTTCTGGTTGCGGCGCTGCACCGAGCAGTCGCGGACGCCCAGCGCCCACGCGGTGCCCTGGCCGTCGGCGATCACCTGCACCTCGACGTGGCGCGCGCCGGTGACCAGGCGCTCCAGGAACACCACGCCGCTGCCGAAGGCCCGCTCGGCCTCCAGCCGGGTGCGCTCGTAGGCCTCCTGCAGTTCCTGCGGCGACCGGATGACCCGGATGCCCCGGCCGCCGCCGCCGGCGGTCGCCTTGAGCATCAGCGGGTAGCCGATCTCCGCCGCGGACCGCAGGGCGGCGTCCAGGTCGTCGACCGCGCCGCGGCTCCACGGCGCGACCGGGACGCCGACCTGCTCGGCGATCAGCTTGGAGCCGATCTTGTCGCCGAGCTGGCGCATCGCCTCGGGGGTCGGGCCGACGAAGGTGACCCCGAGCCGCTCGCACAGCTCAGCGAACGCCGGGTCCTCGGCGACGAAGCCCCAGCCGACCCACGCCGCGTCCGCGCCGGTCTCGCGCAGCGCCCGCTCCAGGACGGCCAGGTCCAGGTACGGCCGGGCGGACGCCGGACCCAGGTCATAGCCCAGGTCGGCCTCGCGGGTGAAGGTGGCGCTGCGGTCGGCGCCGGTGTAGAGCGCGACGGTCTCGATTCGCGTCCCGGTCTGCGCGGAGAGCTCCCGGACAGCATGGATGAGCCGCATGGCGGCTTCCCCGCGGTTGACGATAGCGACACGACTGAACACCGACCGAGCCTCCTGCAGACAGGTACGGGACTGGAACATCCACTCTCACACTGAACACTGCCGTCTGGTGAATGCCGCAGCCGACAGGGCCGCGCGCCGGAACTTGTAGATACCAGCTAAAAAGCTGAATAACCATCACCCGGCGGCCGCCGGGTCCCGCCGGGGCCTGGACTCATAACGAGCGCTTCTGGCTGTCAGAAGGAACCTCTCTTGGACTTATAACACGACCGCCGTGATGCTGGAGCTGGCGGAAGCAGACAACATCACCAGGGAGGCAGTGACATGGCCGGGCATGCGACAGCACGAGAGCCCGAGGACATTACCAGGCTGTTCGTCGAGCGGGCCAGCGCCGGGGACGCCGAGGGGCTGGCCGCCCTGTACGAGCCCGAGGCGGTGCTGGCCTACCCGCCGGGCAGCGAGGTGACCGGGCGCGCGGCGATCCTGGCCGCCTGCCGGAAGCTGGTGGCGGCCGGGGTCCGGTTCGGGGCGGAGCAGCCGCTGCCCACGGTGCGCTTCGAGAACCTGGCCCTGACCTCCACCCGGGCGGCCGACGGGACCGGCGGCCGGGTGCAGGTCGTGCGCCGCCAGGCCGACGGCAGCTGGCTGCGCATCATCGACCGGCCCGAGCTGCCGGCCTAGCGATGGCGGAAACCTCCAGCGCGGGCCCGGCGGCGCGGCCCGGGTCCCGGCGGCCGGCGTCGCCGTGGCTGACGCTGCTCATCATGTCGGCCGGGCTGTTCCTGGCCGTGCTGTCCACCACGGTCGTCAGCGTCGCGCTGCCGGCCATCGGCGCCAGCCTGCACGCCGGCGCGGCCGGCCTGGAGTGGGTCGTCGATGCCTACGTGCTGACCTACGCCAGCCTGCTGATCGCCGGCGGGGTGGCCGGCGACCGGCGCGGCCGGACCGGCATCTTCGCGGCCGGCGTGGCGCTGTTCGGGGCGGGCTCGCTGGCCGCGAGCCTGGCCCCCGGCACCGGGCTGCTGATCGCCGCCCGGGTCGCCCAGGGCACCGGGCCCGCGCTGCTGATCCCGGCCAGCCTGGCCATCGTCGGGGCCGTGTTCCCGGACTCGCGGCAGCGGGCGGTGGCCTTCGGGCTGTGGTCGACCAGTTCCGGCGTGGCCATGGCGGCCGGGCCCGCGCTCGGCGGCCTGATCGTCGCCGGGCCCGGCTGGCGCTGGGTGTTCGCGCTCAACGTGCCGCTGGCCGCCGCCGTGGCGGCCGCCGCGCTGCGCTGGGCGCCGCGGCTGCCGCGCGGCGGCGGCGGGCCGTTCGACTGGGCCGGCGCGCTGACCTCGATGACCGGCCTCGCGCTGCTCGCGTTCGGGGTGATCGAGGGCCAGGCCCGCGGCTGGGCCTCGGCCGCGGTCATCGCCGCGTTCACGGCCGGCGCCGGGCTGCTGGCAGTCTTCACCGCCGCCGAGCTCCGGCTGGCCGGGGCCGGGCGCCGGGCAGGCCGGCCGGCGGTGCCGGGCCCGGCGGCGGGCGGGCCGGATGACCGGCGCCGGCGGCCCCGGCCGCGCAGGCGCGGTCCGGTCGTCCCGTTCATTACTGTCGATCTCTTCGCGCGGCCGTCGTTCGCGCTGGCCAACCTGGCGGCGCTGACGGTGTTCTTCTCCTTCGTCGGGGCCATCGTGTACTTCAGCGCCTACTTCCAGCAGGGGCAGGGCCGCTCGCCGGCGGCGGCCGGGCTGGCTGTCGGCGTGCTCGGCGTCGCCTACGCCGCGGTCGCCGCGGTGTCGGGGCGCCTGGTCAGCCGGCTCGGCGAGCGCGCGACGCTGCTGGCCGGGCTGGTCGTCAGCGGCCTGGCCATGCTCGCCCTGCAGCGGCTGGAGCCGGGCACGCCGCTGACCGCGATCTGGTGGAACTTCGCGCTGCTGGGCGGCGGGATCGGGCTGTGCGGCGCGCCGATGACCACGCTGGCGATGTCGGGCATCGAGCCGGGCCGGACGGGGATGGCCTCGGCCGTGCTGAACGCCAGCCGGCAGCTCGGCCAGGTCTTCGGCGTGGCGGTGCTCGGCGCCCTGGTCTACGCCGCGCTGCCGGGCAGCGCCGCGGCCGGGCCGCTGGACGCGGCGCAGCGGCAGCTGTTCACCGCCGGGCTGCACCACGCGCTGCTGGCGGGGGGCACCGCGCTGCTGGCCACCGCGGCGCTGGCCGGCTGCTGGTGGGCGGCCGGGATCAGGCGGCGGGCGGGCCGGCCGGGGTCAGGGCCGCCAGCACGGCGGCCGGGCTGGTCACCCGCAGCAGCAGGGCGCGGTTCGCGGCGGTGACGAACCCGGCCGCGACCTGCGCGTCCAGCAGCGCCAGCAGCGGCTCCCAGAAGCCGCCGACATCGAGCAGGGCAACCCGCTTGCCGTGCAGCCGCAGCTGCCGCCAGGTGAGGATCTCGACCAGCTCGTCGAGGGTGCCCAGGCCGCCGGGCAGCGCGACGAAGGCGTCGCCCAGCTCGGCCATCCGGGCCTTGCGGGCGTGCATGCTGTCGACGACCTCCAGCCGGGTCAGGCCGGGGTCGGCGATCCCGGCCTCGGCCATGGCCCGCGGGATGACGCCGATCACCTCGCCGCCGGCGGCCAGCGCCGCGTGGGCCAGGACGCCCATCAGTCCGACGGTGTCGCCGCCGTAGACGATACCCGCGCCGGCCGCGGCCAGGCTGGTGCCCAGATCCGCGGCGGCCGCCTTGTACTCCGGCCGGGTCCCCGCCGAGCTGCCCAGAAACACCGTCACCCGCACGCAGCCGCTCCTCTCGCCGCGGCCTATTCTGCCGTGCCGGGCCGCGCGCGGCGGGGCGGGCGGCGCGGAAGCGCGCCGGGCAGGCCGGCCAGGCACCGCGGCCGTCCGGGCCGCTGTCCGCGGGCTGGCCGTGCCCGGGCGGCCGGCGGCGCCGCCCGGTCAGGGCCGCAGGGCCGCCCGGGCCAGGTCGCGCAGCTCGTCGTCGGAGATGCCCGCGGCGTCCTCGGGCCGCAGCCGGATGGTGGCCTTGCCGGCGAGCAGCCCCGGGTGGCGGGCCGCGAAGCCGCCGTCCCGGCCCTCTGACCACCCGTACAGGGACACGCCGTGCTGCCACGCGCCGAGGTACAGCCGGCGCTTTCCGGCCTTATAGGCGGGAATCTGGTAGGACAGCACGACGCGCGCGTCCGGCTCAGCCTCCAGGATCAGCCGGTGCACCCGGTCGAACAGCGGGCGCTGGCCGGGCCCGATGCGGTCGATGTAGTCGCGCGCTGCCTGGTCGATGTCGGTCACAATCGCTCCCCGCTGCTCGCCTGCTGCTCCGCCGCCGCTCGCTGCCGCTGTTATTGCCGCCGGCGGCCCCGGGAAATCACCGGCCCGCGGCCGGGGCTGCCGGGACTGCCCTTGACTTCAAGCCGGCTTGAAGTCGTAGCGTCGCGGCAGCAGAGTTCCCTCAGGCAGGAGGCAGGCGTGGCGACCTGGGTGCGCGCGGCAGCAGCAGACGACATCACCGACGGCGGCGCCCGGTCGTTCGCCTACCTGGACAAGCGGATAGCGCTGTTCCGCACCCGGCGGGGCATCTTCGCCTGCGACAACCGCTGCCCGCACCAGGGCTACGCGCTGGTCCGCGGCGACGTCCGCGACGGCGAGCTGACCTGCGCGTGGCACAACTGGAAATTCGACCTGGCCAGCGGCACCTGCCGGCACGGCGGGGAGAACATCCGGACCTACCCGGTGCAGCTGCGGGACGGGCAGGTGTTCATCGACATCGCCGACCCGCCGGCCGAGACGATCCGGCCCGAGCTGTTCCAGAGCCTGACCGCGGCCATGGGCGACCTGGACACCGGGCGGATGGCCCGGGACACGATGCGGCTGCAGCGGATCGGCACGCCGCTGGCCGACGTGATCCGCGAGGGCGTCCGGTACGCGGCACCGCGCGCGGAGTACGGGTGGGACCACTCGCTGGCCACGCTGGCGGACTGCCTGCGGATGAGCCAGTTCTTCGCCGAGTCGCTGCGCGCGCTGCCGGTGATCCAGGGGCTCTCGGTAGCCGCGCAGGACCAGGTCCGGCTGCCCGGCCGCCGCCGGCCCGACCCGGCCGACCCGGTCGCCGGCTACGGCTCGGCGGCCGCGGCGCTGCGCGCCTACCCGGAGCTGGTGGACGGCGAGCGGGCCGGCGAGGCCGAGGCGCTGCTGCGCGGGCTGATCGCGGCCGGGACGCCGCGGGCGCAGCTGCGGCACGCGCTGCTGTCGGCGGTGACCGATCACTTCCTGGCCTACGGGCACTCGATGATCTTCGTGCAGAAGGCGTTCGAGCTGCTGGACCAGATCGGCTGGGCCGAGGCCGACGCGGTGCTGTCGCCGCTGGTGCCCGAGATGGTGCTGGGCACCCGCTACGACAAGCTGCCCTACATGCGCAAGTTCCTGCGGGCCTGGCAGGAGGCCGGGCCGGACCTGGCCGCGCTGGCCCGCGCGGCGCGCGCGGGCGGGCCCGCGCGGGCTGCCGCCGGCGCGCCCGGCATGGCCGGCTACCAGCGGGCGCTGACCGACGGGTCACCGCAGGAGGCACTCACGGCGCTGGTGACGGCGCTGGAGGGCGGCACGCCGGTGACCGCGGTGATCGACGCCACCGGCCGGGCCGCCGCCGAGCGGCTGGCCCGCTTCGACATCGAGCTGGACCTCGATGACACCAACGAGTGGGGCTGGCTGGATGTCACCCACACTCTGACCTACCTCAGCGCGCTGCGCTGGGCCTGGTCGGCGGACCCCTCACCGCAGGTGCTGCGCGGGCTGTTCCATGCTGCCTGGTTCGTGCAGTGGACCGGCCAGTTCGACGTGCGCGGCGCCGGGGCAGCGCACGGCCGGCCCGCGCCGCATCCCACCGCGGACGCCGGCGAGGTGCACCAGGCCATCGCGCGCCGCGACCCGGACGCGGCGCTGGCCCTGGCCGGCGGGTACACCGGGCCGCGGGAGGAGCTGGAGCGGGCGCTGATCACCGCGGCGGCGCAGGATCACTCGACGGCGCCGATCATGGTCGCGCACGTGGTGAAGACGGCGCAGGCCGCGGTGCAGGAGTCGCGGGCGCTGGGCGCCGGCCCGGCCGGCGCCGCGCCGATCGCGGCGGCGGCCCGGTTCCTGGCCAGCCCGAAGCGGGAGCGGTTCGTCTACCAGTCCACCCTGGAGGCGATCACCAC
>DASUBV010000164.1:0-27297 GCA_035763085.1 Streptosporangiaceae bacterium
GCGCTGGCCTAGCCTGGATGGTTGTGGCTGACTATCCGCACCCGCTGAACCCGGGCCGATCGGCCAACATGCGCGCCAACCGGCGGACCGACACCAAGCCCGAGATGGCGCTGCGGCGTGCCCTGCACCGGCAGGGTTTCCGCTACCGCAAGGACTACCGGATCGACCTGGACGGGGCCAGGGTCCGGCCGGACATCGCGTTCACCGCCCGCCGGGTCGCCGTTTTCGTCGACGGCTGCTTCTGGCACGTCTGCCCCGAGCACGGCACCAAGCCAGCGAACAACACCTGGTACTGGGGACCCAAGCTGGCCCGCAATGTCGAGCGCGACCGGGCCGCCGACGCCGCCCTGGAGGCGGCGGGCTGGCAGGTGGTGCGCATCTGGGAGCACGTCCCGCTGGACGCTGCCGTCGCCGCGGTCGTCGCGGCGGTCGGCCCGCTGCCCGGTCACCCGCCGGCCATGCCCGGCGGGGCGCCGGCCGCCGCCAGCCGGCCAGGGATCACGCCCGGCCATCCGCCGGCCGTTTCCGGCCAGCCGGGGGTCGTCTCCGGGCCACCGGCCGCATCAGGCGGCCCGCCGGCTGCCCCCGGCCCGGCCGACGCTGCACCGGGGTAGCCGGCGATCCCGGAATGCGGCCGATTTACCTGACTAGCCGGGCCTCCGGCTGGCAGACTCAGACCCTATTCTTCTGCGCTGCGGGGAAGTCATGCGCGTATACCTGCCATCCACTCTTCCGGCTCTGGGCCGGTTCTTGCTGGCCGAAGAGGTCGGCCAGCCGCCCGTGCGCGGGTTCGCTGTCACGCCCGCGCTCCGCGAGGCCTATTCCAGCGGGGACATGGAGGAACTGGAGTACATCGCCTTGCTCCACGCCGCCCGCGCCTCGCTGCGGCTGCTGGCCGAGGACCCGGCGGCGCCGCGGCGCCGCGTCGTGCTGGCCGCCGAGGTGCCCGCCGAGCTGATCGTGAGCCACACCGGTTTCGAGGAGCCCGCGCTGGTCGAGGTGCACAAGCCGGTGCCGCTGAAGTTTGTCGCCTCCGGGCATGTCGACGACACCGCCGCCATGGCCGAGATCGCCGCCGCGGTGACTGCGCTGGCCGCCGCCGACCGCGGGGACGATGACGCCCAGTTCGCGGTGGACAGCGCCGAGGGCCACGAACTGCTCTGGTACGCCACCCAGGAACTGCGGCACATCACCGGCTAGCCGCCTACCCGATAGTCCGCGGGGCGGCCAGATACCTGCCCGGCCGTCCGCGGGGTTGCTAGATCGCCTGTAGTCCCCGGGGCAGGCCGGCTCCGTGCTCGCCTGCCCGGCCGTCCGCGAGATCACTCTGGCCAGGCCATCGGCGAGGCCGCCGGCATGACCGTCGGCCGGCCGGCTGGCCTGGCTCGCCCACCCGGCCCCGGGAATACCCTCGGGTGCATGCAACGATGAGACAGAACCGCCGGTGATGTCGGGTCAAGCAGGGAGAAAAGCCGTCGTGGATGCCGTAACCAACGTGCCCGTGCCGATGAACGAGCCCATCAAGGGCTACGCGCCGGGAAGCCCGGAGCGGGCGGCGCTGGAAAGCAAGCTCAAGGAGCTCGGCGGCGAGCGTGCCGAGCTGACCATGACCGTCGGCGGCCAGCAGCGCATGGGCGGCGGCGAGCGCGTCGATGTCGTCCAGCCGCACAACCACCGGCACGTCCTGGGGCAGTTCGCCGAGGCTACCGACGCCGACGTCGCGGCCGCCATCGAGGCTGCCCGGCAGGCGGCGCCGGCCTGGCGGGAGCTGTCCTTCGACGACCGGGCCGCGATCTTCCTCAAGGCCGCCGACCTGCTGGCCGGCCCGTGGCGGCAGACCATCAACGCCGCCACCGTGCTGGGCCAGTCCAAGTCGGCCTACCAGGCCGAGATCGACGCTGCCTGCGAGCTGATCGACTTCTGGCGCTTCAACGTGTTCTACGCGCGGCGGCTGCTGGCCGAGCAGCCGCTTTCCGCAGCTGGCAGCTGGAACCGGCTGGAGTACCGCCCGCTCGAGGGCTTCGTGCTGGCCATTACCCCGTTCAACTTCACCTCGATCGCGGCCAACCTGCCCACCGCGCCAGCCCTGATGGGCAACGTCGTGGTCTGGAAGCCGTCACCCACCCAGCAGCTGTCCGCGCACTACCTGATGCGGCTGCTGGAGGCGGCCGGCCTGCCGCCCGGCGTGATCAACATGGTCACCGGCAGCGGCCAGGCCGTGTCCCGGGTCGCGCTGCCGCACCCCGACCTGGCGGGCATCCACTTCACCGGCTCGACCAGCACCTTCCAGCACCTGTGGCGCACCGTCGGGGAGAACATCGCGGGCTACCGCAGCTACCCCCGGCTGGTGGGCGAGACCGGCGGCAAGGACTTCGTCATCGCCCATGCCTCGGCCGACCCGGGCGTACTGTCGACCGCGCTGATCCGCGGCGCGTTCGAGTACCAGGGCCAGAAGTGCTCGGCCGCCTCGCGCGCCTACCTGCCGCGCAGCGTCTGGGACCAGGTCCGTGACCAGCTCATCGGCGGTATCGAGTCGCTCACGGTGGGCGACGTCTCCGCCGACCTGTCCCTGTTCATGGGCGCGGTGATCGATGACCGGGCGTTCGCCAAGCACACCGACGCGATCGGGCGGGCCCGCACCCGTCCGGGCATCAGCGTGCTTACCGGCGGCGGCACTGACAACAGCAACGGCTACTTCGTGCAGCCGACGGTGCTGCAGTCCGCCGATCCGGCCGATGAGATGTTCAGCACCGAGTATTTCGGCCCCATCCTCGCCGTGCACGTCTTCGAGGACGCCGACTACGCGGCGGTGCTGGCCCAGGCCGCCGACATCGCGCCGTACGCGCTGACCGGCTCGATCATCGCCCAGGACCGCGCCGCGATCGCGCAGGCCACCGATGCGCTGCGGTTCTCGGCGGGCAACTTCTACATCAACGACAAGCCCACCGGCGCGGTGGTCGGCCAGCAGCCCTTCGGCGGCGCACGGGCCAGCGGCACCAACGACAAGGCCGGGTCGATCTTCAACCTGATCCGCTGGGTCAACACCCGGACGATCAAGGAGCTGTTCGTCCCGCCGGTCGACTACCGCTACCCGCACATGGGCTGACCCGCCGGGCCTGCGGGCCGGGCTGGCGCGCTGGTCTGGCCCGCGGAGCGAACCGTCCCGGCGGCGCGTCTTCTTCCGGAATTCTTACCCGAATCCCGGGAGTGCAGACTGTCCTGGTTTACGGCGGTACGCTCTGGATGACGCCCGCGCACCAGCGCCGGGGCCTGGCTGTCCTGCCCCATGCTCGTCCCGGAGGCCGCACCATTTACCGCCTTGTCCTGTGGAACATTGACCTGACCCTGGTCGACGTCGCCCGGGTCTCCCGGGATGCCTACGCCGAGGCCTTCCGGCGTGTCACCGGCCGCCCGCTGGTGGCGCTGCCGCAGGTCGCCGGGCGCAGCGACTCGGAGATCTTCTTCGAGTCGCTGGCCCTCAACGACGTCGAGGCGGACACCTCCGAGCACAGCGGCCAGGAACTGCTGGCCCGGTACGCGTGGGAGCTGGCGGCCGCCTTCAGCGCGCGGCGCGATCAGGTCACCACCAACGGCCGGCTGCTGCCCGGCGCGGAGGAGAGCGTCCGCGCGACGGCCGGCCTGCCGGGTGTCGTCCAGTCCGTCATGACCGGCACCATCAAGCCCAACGCAGCCGAGAAACTGGATGCATTCGGCCTGGTCGGCTACTTCGACCTGGACATCGGCGGCTACGGCTCCGACGTCTACCCCAAGGGCTCGCAGCTGCTCATGTGCCGGTCCAGGGCGGCCGAGAAGTACCAGGTGCCGCTGTCGGTCGAGGCAACCGTCTACATCGCCGACTCCGGCCGCGACGTCGAGGCGGCCCGGATCAGCGGCGTCCGCTGCATCGCCGTCGCCAGCGGCCGGTCCACCATGGCCGACCTGCGCGGCGCCGGGGCTGACGTCGTGCTGCCCGACCTGACCGACGTCGCCCAGGTGGTGCGGGCGGTTGACCGGCTCACCGGCGTGCCCGCCAGTCACTAGCGACGCCCGCTAGCCGGCACCCCTGCTAGCCCGCACCTGCGCTGGCCGGTCTCGTCTGCCCGCTGTCCCGTCCGCCGGCCGGTGCCGTCCGCCGGCCGGCCGCCGCGCCCGGCTGCGGGCGAATCCGGCGTTTCTCAGTAACGGGTTTGTTGCCCGCACTCGCCCCGCGCCCGGCCGGTCTGGCCTAGTGTTGCTGCCTTGTGTCGCCATGCCGCCCGGGTGGGTCAGATGGCGCGAGCGCATACTGGGATATAACAGTCCAGTCAACGGCGACAGGAACTGCGGGATGGGGCGGGCTACGCGATGATGCGCACGTCGCGGAGGACCAGCGGGATGCGCACGGCCAGGCCCCGGCCGTCGTGCCTGCGTTGCGGCTGGCAGCCAGACAGCGGATGCTGATCGCTATGCCAAACGACCACACCAGTACCCAGGACGGAGCCGTGGCCCCCGAGGTCACGACGGCCGGCCAGACGGCGGCGGCAGCCGGGCGCGACTACGGCGCCACGCTGTGGGCCCCCGACCCCGAGACCATCTCCTGCGCCCGGATCAGCCAGTACGCGCGCTGGCTGGCGGCCGCGCGGGACGTGTCACTCGAGCCCGGCTACGAGAGCCTGTGGCGCTGGTCGGTGACCGAGCCCGGCCCGTTCTGGGCCTCGGTGTGGGACTACTTCGGCGTGCTCGGCCAGCGCGGTACCGGGCCGGTCCTGACCGGCGGGCCGATGCCCGACGTGACCTGGTTCGCCGGGACCACGCTCAACTACGCGCGCAACGCCCTGCGCTGGGCGGCCACCGACCCCGGCCGGACCGCGGTCAGCTACAGCTCCGAGGCGGGGCGCGAAGGCCGGCTCAGCTACGGCGAGCTGGCGCAGGCGGTGGCCCGCGCTCAGGCTGGCCTGCGGGCACTCGGCGTCGGCCGCGGCGACCGGGTCGCTGCCTACCTGCCTAACGCCCCCGAGGCGCTCATCGGGCTGCTGGCCGCTGCCAGCCTCGGCGCGATCTGGACGTCCTGCTCGCCAGACTTCGGGGCCACCAGCGTGATCGACCGGTTCGCGCAGATCTCGCCGAAGGTGCTGATCGCCATCGACGGCTACGTCTACGGCGGCAAGCGCTTCGACCGCCGGGAGCAGGTGGCCACCATCGCCGCCGCCCTGCCGGGCCTGCAGGCCGTGGTCACCGTGGACTACCTGGGAACCGGCCCGGCCGGCCCGGCCGGCCCGCCCGGCGTGCGCCAGCTGAGCTGGGCCGAGCTGACGGCAGCCGACGGGGGCGAGCCGGCGGCGGCCGAGCCCGAGTACGACGAGGTCCCGTTCGACCATCCGCTGTGGGTGCTGTACTCCTCGGGCACCACCGGCCTGCCCAAGCCGATCGTGCACGGGCACGGCGGGATCGTGCTGGAGCACCTCAAGGCGCTGTGCCTGCACCAGGACCTGGGCGTGGATGCCGAGACCGGCGACGTCGACGTGTTCTTCTGGTACACCACGACCGGCTGGATGATGTGGAACTACCTGGTCGGCGGGCTGCTGGCCGGGATCACCATCGTGCTGTACGACGGCAGCGCGGTCCACCCGGCCACTGACCAGCTGTGGCGGCTGGCCGCCGCCGAGGGGGTCACCTACGCCGGGACCGGTGCCCCGTACCTGCTGGCCTGCCGCAAGGAGGGCCTGCGGCCTGCCGCCGGGCACGACCTGTCCCGGCTGCGCGGGGTCGGGTCGACCGGCTCGCCGCTGCCCCCCGAGGGCTTCACCTGGGTCTACGACGAGGTGGCCCCGGGGTCGCGCGCGCCGTACTTCATCCTCGGCTCGCTGTCCGGCGGCACCGACGTGTGCACCGGGTTCGTCGGCCCCAGCCCGCTGCTGCCGGTCCGGGCCGGGATCATCCCCGGGCCGTGCCTGGGTGCCCGGGTGGAATCCTTCAGCGCTGCGGGCCAGCCGGTGACCGGCGAGGTCGGCGAGCTCGTGCTGACCGCCCCGCTGCCGTCCATGCCGGTCGGCTTCTGGAACGACCCGGACGGCCAGCGCTACCGGGCCAGCTACTACGCCGACTACCCGGGGGTCTGGCGGCACGGCGACTGGATCATGATCCTGGCCGACGGGGGCTGCGTCATCTACGGCCGCTCCGACGCCACCTTGAACCGGGGCGGCGTGCGGATGGGCACAAGCGAGTTCTACCGTGTGGTGGAGGGGCTGCCCGAGGTGGCCGACAGCCTGGTCGTGGACACCGGCCAGCTGGGCCAGGACGGCCAGCTGATCCTGTACGTCGTCCCGGCGGCCGGGCAGTCAGTCGATGAGCAGCTGACCGCCCGGATCACCAGGGCGCTGCGGGCCGCGCTGTCGCCGCGGCACGTGCCCGACGACATCCGGCAGGTCCCCGGCATCCCGCGGACGCTGTCGGGCAAGAAGCTCGAGGTACCGGTGCGCAAGATCCTGCTCGGCACGCCGGTGACCGAGGCCGCGGACCCGGACGCGCTGGCCAATCCGGAGGTGCTGGCTTACTTCCAGCCGGGCGGGAGGGGCGCATGATCGGGAAAGAAGCCGTCAGCACGGGCCGCAGCTTCGGCGAGGAAGGCGGCCTGGTGACCTACGGCAGCTACCTGCACCTGCCCGGGCTGCTGGCCCAGCAGGAGCCGCAGGTCTCGCCGCCGGTCCACGACGAGCTGCTGTTCATCACCGTGCACCAGGCCTACGAGCTGTGGTTCAAGCAGCTGCTGCATGAGCTGACGGCGGTCCGGGACTGCATGACCCCCGGCGCGGCGGGTCCGGCGGGGGGTTCCGGGTCACCGGGGCCCGGGGCGTCGCCGGGCGGCGCCGTGCCCTCGCGCAGCGACGGGGAGCTGTGGCGGGCGCGGCAGCTGCTGCGCCGGGCGCACGTCATCGAGCGGCTGCTGATCAGCCAGATCGATGTCCTGGAGACCATGACGCCGCAGGACTTCCTGGAGTTCCGGGCCGCGCTCGCCCCGGCCAGCGGATTCCAGTCGGTGCAGTTCCGGGAGCTGGAGTTCCTGTCCGGGGCCAAGGATCCCGGCTTCCTGCGCCGGTTCCGGTCACTGACCGACCTCGAGCGGGCCCGGCTGGACCGCCGGCTGGCCGAGCCGTCCTTGTGGGACTCCTATCTCGCGCTGCTCGCCGCGCGGGGGCTGCCGATCGGCGATGATCAGCAGGTCCTGGCCGCGCTGGTCCAGGTGGCGAGGGACCGGGATCAGCATGATGACCTCTGGCAGCTCGCCGAGGACCTGCTGACCCATGACGAGCTGGCCGGACTCTGGCGGGCCCGGCACGTGCAGATGGTGGAGCGCCAGATCGGCACCAAGTCCGGGACCGGCGGGTCCACCGGGGCACCGTACCTGCGCCGGCGCGTTCCGCTCCGGTACTACCCGCTGCTGTGGGAATTGCGCGACTGCCTGTGAGGCCCGCCGGACAGCGGGCACCCGTTAAGGAGTGAAGGATCGATGTCGGAAACTGCTGGCGGCACCCGTGCTAGCGACCGTGCCCCCGAGGACTGGGCGGACGACGGTACGCGCGACTTGCTTGCCGCGGCGGCCAAGACGGTCGGCGACCTGCCGGGGGTCGGCGACGTGGCGGCCTACCTGGGGGCCTACTACCGGCACGTGGCCGCCGACGAGCTGACCGCCGCGGGACCGCAGCGCATCGCC
Source organism: Streptosporangiaceae bacterium (assembly GCA_035763085.1). Classification (GTDB taxonomy): domain Bacteria; phylum Actinomycetota; class Actinomycetes; order Streptosporangiales; family Streptosporangiaceae; genus DASUBV01. Next base: position 7,691 of record DASUBV010000164.1, read on the forward strand.
GCGGTGGCCGGCCAGCACGCCCGGCTCGCCGCCACGCGGCCGCAGGGCCGGGCGATCGTCGAGGTCAGGCCAGGCGGGGAGGCGGCGCTGGACCCGGCCTCGGACACGATCGACATCGTCACCGACGACATGCCGCACCTGGTGGACTCCATCACGATGGAGCTGACCCGGCACAGCCTGGCCGGGCGGCTGGTGGTGCACCCGCAGCTGCGCGTCCGCCGCGACGTCAGCGGGGCCATGCGCGAGGTGGCCGGGGTGGTCGACGGGGCCGACCCCACCCACGATGAGCTGGCCGAGTCGTGGACGCACATCGAGGTGGCCAAGCTGAGCGACAGCGAGGCCACCGCGCTCGCCGATGACCTGCGGCGGGTGCTGGGCGATGTCCGGGTGGCCGTGGAGGACGCCAGCCGGATGCGGGCCAAGGCGCTGTACCTGGCCCAGGAGCTGGCTGACGAGCCGGGCGGCGAGCCGCACGAGCACGAGGAGATCGCCGCGCTGCTGCGCTGGCTGGCCGACGGCCGGTTCACCTTCCTGGGCTACCGCGAGTACGAGCTGGAGCCGGGCAGCGGCACCACCCTGGTCCGCGCCGTGCCCGGCACCGGGCTGGGCATCCTGCGCCACGACCACCCCGACCCCGGCTCGTTCACCGAGCTGCCCGACCAGGCCGGCGCCCGCGCGCTGGACCCCCGGCAGCGGCTGATCGTCACCAAGGCCAACTCCCGGTCCACCGTGCACCGGCCCAGCTACCTGGACTATGTCGCCGTCAAGCGGCTCGACGCCGCAGGTAAGGTCGTCGGCGAGTACCGGTTCCTCGGCCTGTACACGCACGTGGCCTTCTCCGAGAGCGTCACCAGCATCCCGATCGCCCGGCGCAAGCTGGCCGGCGTGCTGGCCACGCTGGGCCTGGCCGCCGACAGCCACGACGGCAACTACGCCGCCGAGGTGGTGGAGAACTACCCGCGCGAGGAACTGTTCATGACCTCGGTGCCGGAGCTGGCCGAGGTCGCCGCCGGGGTGCTGCGGCTGCGCGAGCGGCGGCAGACCCGGCTGTTCCTGCGCCGCGACCCCTACGGCCGGTACATCTCCTGCCTGATCTACCTGCCCAGGGACCGGTACACCACCGGTGTCCGGCTGCGTGCCCAGGAGATACTCCAGCGCGGCCTGAATGGCTCGCAGGTCGACTACAGCGTGCTGATCGGTGAGTCGCCGGTGGCCCGGCTGCATGTCGTGGTCCGGGCCGAGCGCGGCCGGCTGCTGCCCGACATGGACCGTGCCGAGCTGGAGCGGGCGGTGGCCGCGGCCGCCCGGTCGTGGGACGACGACCTGGCCGACGAGGCGCCGCGGGCCTGCGGCGTGCAGGGCGCCCGGACGCTGCTGGCGATGGTCGGCAGCTCGATCCCGGAGAACTACAAGACCGACGTCCCGGCCGCGGCCGCGTGCTCCGACCTGGCCAAGATCATGCAGCTGCGGGAGTCGGGCGAGGACGTCGCCTTCGAGCTGTGGGAGTCGGAGGACTACGTCGGCGGCGTGCCGATCGACGACGAGCCGGGTGCTGACGGTGCCGCGCCGGCCGAGGCGGGCAAGCGGGTCTGGCGGCTGACGATCTACCGGACCGGCAGCCCGATCACGCTCACCGACGTGCTGCCGCGGCTGCAGCACATGGGCGTGGACGTGGTGGATGAGCACCCCTATGAGTTCCACGCGGCCGAGCCGTTCTGGATCTATGACTTCGGGCTGCGCCGCAGCTCGGCCGACGTGGCCGCCGGCGACCCGGGCATCTCCGTCGAGGCCGTCCGCGAGCAGGTCGAGGGTGCGCTGGCGGCGCTGTGGCACGGGGTCATCGAGGATGACGGCTTCAACGCGCTGGTCCTGGATGCCCACCTGAGCTGGCCGCAGGTCGCCGTGCTGCGGGCCTACGCCAAGTACCTGCGCCAGGCCGGCACCGCGTTCAGCCAGGACTACATCGAGCACGTGCTGCGGGCCAACCCGACGGTGACCCGGCTGCTGGCGCGGTTGTTCGAGTCCCGGTTCGACCCGGCTCACCAGGGCGGCGAGCAGGAGCGCAGCGAGGCCATCGCCGAGGAGATCCGCGGTGAGCTGGACGACGTCGCCAGCCTGGACGAGGACCGGATCCTGCGCACCTACTGGCGGCTGATCGCGGCCACGCTGCGGACCAACTACTTTGCCGGGGCGTTCGGCGGGCCCGGCCTGCTGGCGCCGGGCGCCGGCGAGTCCGCGGTGACCGCAGTTCCCTACCTGGTGGTGAAGCTCGACGCGGCGGCGGTGCCGGACCTGCCCGCGCCGCGGCCCAAGTTCGAGCTGTTCGTGTACTCGCCCCGGTTTGAGGGCGTGCACCTGCGGTTCGCCGACGTGGCCCGCGGCGGGCTGCGCTGGTCGGACCGGCGGGAGGACTTCCGCACGGAGGTGCTGGGCCTGGCCAAGGCCCAGGAGGTCAAGAACTCGGTCATCGTGCCGTCGGGGGCCAAGGGCGGGTTCGTCTGCAAGCAGCTGCCCGACTCGGCCGACCGGGACGCCGTCGGCGCCGAGGTGCTGGCCTGCTACCGCATGTTCATCAGCGCCATGCTCGATGTCACCGACAACCTGGAGGCCGGCCGCGTGGTCCCGCCCGCCCGGGTGGTCCGGCACGACGGCGATGACCCGTATCTGGTCGTCGCGGCCGACAAGGGCACGGCCACCTTCTCCGACACCGCCAACGAGATCGCCATCAGCCGCGGGTTCTGGCTGGGCGACGCGTTCGCCTCGGGCGGCTCGGAGGGCTACGACCACAAGGGGATGGGCATCACCGCCCGCGGCGCCTGGGAGTCGGTGGTCTTCCACTTCCAGACCCTGGGTGTCAACGTGGGCACCGACGACTTCACGGCGGTGGGCATCGGCGACATGTCCGGGGACGTGTTCGGCAACGGCATGCTGCTGTCGCAGCACATCAGGCTGGTTGCCGCCTTCGATCACCGGCACGTGTTCATCGACCCCGACCCGGACCCGGCGGCCAGCTTCGCCGAGCGGCAGCGGCTGTTCGTCTTGCCCCGGTCGTCGTGGGCGGACTACAACCCGGCGCTGATCTCTGCCGGCGGCGGCGTCTGGCCGCGGTCGGCCAAGTCGGTGCCCATCTCGCCGCAGGCTCAGGAGGCCCTGGGCCTGGCGGACGGCTCCGGCCTGTCACCGGACCAGCTGATCTCGGCCATCCTGAAGGCCCCGGTCGACCTGCTGTGGAACGGCGGCATCGGCACCTACGTCAAGGCCAGCGCGCAGTCCAACGCCGACGTCGGCGACCGGTCCAACGACTCGGTCCGGGTGGACGCGACCGAGCTGCGGGCCAAGGTGGTCGGCGAGGGCGGCAACCTGGGCCTGACCCAGGAGGCGCGGATTGAGTACGCCCTGGCCGGCGGGCTGGTGAACACCGACTTCATTGACAACACCGCGGGCGTGGACACCTCCGACCATGAGGTGAACATCAAGATCCTGCTGGACCGCGAGGTCCGCGACGGGAACCTGAGCCAGGCCGACCGCAACGCCCTGCTGCACGAGATGACCGACGAGGTCGGCGCGCTGGTCCTGCACCACAATTACGAGCAGAACCGGGCCCTGGCCGCCTCCCGCGCCCAGGACGTGCAGATGCTGCACGTGCACGCCCGCTACATCCGCAAGCTGGAGCGGGACCGGCGGATCCGGCGGCGGCTGGACGTGCTGCCCGGCGACCGGGAGATCGCCGAGCGCCGGTCGGCGGGCACCGGGCTGACGGTGCCGGAGTTCTCGGTGCTGCTGGCGCACACCAAGATCGCCTCTGCCCAGGAGATGCTGGCCAGCGAGCTGCCCGACGACCCGTACCTGCGCCGGGTGCTGGTCAACTACTTCCCGACCCCGCTGCGCGAGCGGTACGCGGCCCAGATGGGTGACCACCGGCTGCACCGGGAGATCATCACCACCGTGGTGGTCAACGACATGGTCGACCGGTCCGGGACCACCTTCACCTTCCGGCTGAACGAGGAGACCGGGGCGTCGGTGCCGGAGATCACCGCGGCCTGGCTGGTCGCCCGGCACGTGTTCGACCTGGCGGGATTCTGGACCGAGCTGGCGGCGCTGGACGGCAAGGTGGAGACCTCCGTCCAGATCGCCGCGCTGCTGGAGGGACGCAAGCTGACCGAGCGGGCGGCCCGGTGGATCCTGCACGCCCGGCGGCCGCCGTTCGACATCGCGTCGACCATCGACTACTTCGCCGACGGCGTGCTGGCCGTGGGCCAGAGCCTGCCGGGGCTGCTGGCCGGCCGGGACCTGGCCGGCTATGAGGACCGGTTCGAGATGTTCGCCAGCCGCGGGGTGCCCGATGCCCTGGCCAACCGGCTGGCCTCGATGGTGCCGGCCTACTCGGCGTTCGACATCGTGGACATCGCCCGCGGCACGCAGCGCCCGGCGGTGGAGGCGGCGGCGGTCTACTTCGACATGGCCGACCGGCTGCAGATCGCCCGGCTGCGGGACATGATCACCGCGCTGCCGCGCGATGACCGGTGGACCACCATGGCCCGCGGCGCGATCCGCGATGACCTCTACGCCGCGCACGCGGCGCTGGCCAGGGACGTGCTGACCGTGACCGAGCCGGGCACGCCCGCCGAGCGGCTGGCGGCCTGGGAGAAGCGCAACGACTCGGCGGTCCGCCGGGCGGCGCAGACGCTCACCGAGATCTGGGAGAGCAACTCCTTCAGCGTGGCCACCCTGTCGGTGGCGGTCCGGGCGGTCCGCACCCTGGTCGCGACCAGCAGCCTGCCCGCCTGAGGGCCAGGCGGGTGACCCGTGCGGCTGCACGGGTCACCCGCACGGGCGCATGCAAGGAGCAACCGCACAAGACGGCTGCACGGGGCACTTATTGGGCCACCTGATGCTGGCCTATCGCCCGGCTCGCGTAGGCTTCTGGCATGGCAACCGACGCTGCGGGCGAGATCTCGGAACTAGTGTCGAAGCTCGCTAGCGTAGCGGCCGTCCTGAACCCGGACGCCATGCGCAAAGAGGCGGATGGCCTGCGCGAGCGGTCGGCCGATCCCGAGCTATGGAGCGACCAGGAGCAGGCCCAGGCCGTCACCCGGCGGCTGTCCTACCTGGACGGCGAGCTGTCCCGCCTGGACGGGCTGAAGCGGCGGCTCGAGGACGTCGGCGTGATGTTCGAGCTGGCCGAGAGCGAGCACGACGAGCCGACCAGGGACGAGGCCACCCGCGAGCTGGCCGCGATCCGGGTCGAGATCGACCAGCTGGAGATCCGGACCCTGCTGTCCGGCGAGTACGACGCCCGCGAGGCGCTGATCTCCATCAATGCCGGGGCGGGCGGGGCCGACGCGGCCGACTGGGCCGAGGGCCTGCGGCGGATCTACCTGCGCTGGGCGGAGCGGCACGGCTACCCGACCGAGGTCTATGACACCTCCTACGCCGAGGAGGCCGGGATCAAGTCGACGACGTTCGCCGTCAAGGCGCCCTATGCCTACGGGACGTTGCGCGGCGAGCACGGAACGCACCGGATGGTCCGTATCTCCAAGTACGACAACCAGGGCCGCCGCCAGACCTCCTTCGCCGGCGTCGATGTCCTCCCCGTGGTCCAGCAGGCCGACCACATCGAGATCCCTGAGGACGAGATGCGCATCGACGTGTTCCGGTCCAGCGGGCCGGGCGGGCAGGGCGTCAACACCACCGACTCGGCGGTGCGGATCACCCACCTGCCGACCGGGATCGTGGTGTCCTGCCAGAACGAGCGCAGCCAGATCCAGAACCGGGCCAGCGCCCTGGCCGTGCTCCAGGCCAAGCTACTGGAGCGCAAGCGGGAGGAGCAGGCGGCCAAGCTCAACGAGCTGCGCGGGGACGGCGGCCGGAGCTGGGGCACCCAGATCCGCAACTACGTGCTGCACCCCTACCAGAACATCAAGGACCTGCGGACGGGCCTGGAGACGGGCAACACCGCGGCGGTCATGGACGGCGAGATCGATGATTTCATCGAGGCCGAGATCCGCTGGCTGCGCCAGCAGGGCCAGTAACTCTTGGGGCCCCGGGGCTTGGCCCCCGGTACTGGGGGTTCCAGGGGGTGGCCCCCTGGGTCAGTACAGGTCCGGGGGCCGGCCCCGGTACTGGGGGTTCCAGGGGGTGGCCCCCTGGGTCAGTAAGTACCGTCAGGCCAGGTGCATCGCGGCCAGGGTGAGCAGCAGGGCCACCAGCACTGCGGCCAGCAAAAGGGGCAATCCGGGCAGGTGGCTGGAGCGGTGCACGTGCTCGCGGGCACTGCGGCACGCCGGGCAGCGGCCCTCAGAGACTGGCCCGGCACAGTGGGCGCAGATCAGATGCTCGCAGCTCATCTAAGTTCCTCCGGGGCCGGCGCCTACCCGGTCACTTCGACGATGTTGGACGTTCCAACCCAGTTTCCCCCCTAGACTGGCCCGTGGCCAACCCAGGGCACTGATAGATACCCCCCGGTTCCCTGGCTAAGCCTGCCAGCAACTCACCGAGAGCGCGTGAATAGGCCCCCGTTGATCCACTTCGAAAACGTCACCAAGACGTACCCGAACCAGAGCCGCCCGGCTCTGGAGAACGTCACCCTTGACGTCGAGAAGGGCGAGTTTGTCTTCCTCGTCGGCCCGTCCGGCTCGGGTAAGTCGACCTTCCTGCGGCTCGTGCTGAAGGAGGAGCGGCCGACCGGCGGACGGATCCACGTGGCCGGGCGAGACCTGGCCCGGCTGACCAACTGGAAGGTGCCCCACCTGCGGCGCCGCATCGGCTGCGTGTTCCAGGACTTCCGGCTGCTGCCGAACAAGAACGTCTACCAGAACATCGCGTTCGCCCTGGAGGTGATCGGGAAGCCACGGCGCTTCATCCGCAAGGTGGTGCCTGAGGTCATCGAGCTGGTCGGCCTGGAGGGCAAGCGGGAACGGATGCCCGACGAGCTGTCCGGCGGCGAGCAGCAGCGCGTCGCCATGGCCCGGGCCTTCGTGAACCGGCCGATGATCCTGCTCGCGGACGAGCCGACGGGGAACATCGACCCGGCCACGTCCATCGGCATCATGAAGGTCCTGGACCGGATCAACCGGACGGGCACCACGGTCGTCATGGCCACGCACGATGCGGCGATCGTGGACTCCATGCGCAAGCGCGTCATCGAGCTGGAGTACGGCAAGGTGGTGCGCGACCAGTCACGCGGGGTCTACGGGCAGGCTTACTAAGCCTGCGCAGTCGAGCTACCCAAAGGAATCTAGCGACATGCGCGCGCAATTTGTCTTCCACGAGGTTTGGATCGGCCTGCGGCGGAACCTGACCATGACGATCGCGCTGATCGTCGTCGTCGCCATCAGCCTGTCCCTGCTGGGCACCGGGCTGCTGTTCGTCAAGCAGGTCAGCAACACCAGAACCTACTGGCAGGGCAAGGTCCAGCTGTCGGTGTACCTGTGCGGCAAGACGAGCGTGAGCTCGCAGTGCGCCAAGAACGGGCCGGTCACCCAGTCCCAGCTGGCGCAGATCCAGCAGGAGCTCAAGAGCAACCCCGACGTGTCGCGGGTCTTCTACCAGTCGGCACAGCAGAACTACCAGCAGTTCCGGCAGGAGTTCGCTCAGAACCCGTCGTTCGTCAACTCGGTCAATTCCGGGGACATCCCCGCCTCCTTCGAGGTCAAGCTGAAGAACACCCAGGCCGACGCGGCCCAGGTCAGCGAGGTCATCGACGGGGCTCCCGGCGTCTACCAGATTGTTGATGACTCCTCGGTGCTGACCAAGTTCTACAAGCTCCTGGACGGCGCGCGGAATGCGGTAGTGATCATCGCGATCATCCTGATCGTGGCCGCGATCCTGCTGGTGGCCAACACCATCCGGCTGTCGGCCTTCAACCGGCGCCGGGAGACCAGCATCATGCGGCTGGTCGGCGCGTCCAACTTCTACGTCCAGCTGCCCTTCCTGGTGGAGGGGATGATCGCCGGGCTGATCGGCTGGGCGGTCGCCGCGGGCCTGCTGGTGACCGTCAAGTCCCTGTGGCTGGACGGGCTGCAGCAGTACTTCCCGTTCAACGTCCAGCTGAGCACCACCGACCTCGTCGAGGTCGTCATCCTCGCCATGGCGATCGGCCTGCTGCTGTGCGGGACCACGTCCTTCCTGACGCTGCGGCGCTACCTGCGCGTGTGACGCTCCCGGGCGGCACGCGCACGGGATAAGCACGCGAAGGACGGGAAGCACGGTCAACATGGCAGCGCAGCAGGACCGGAAGGTGATCGCCAGGAACCGGCGGGCCCGGCACGACTATCACATCGATGACGTCGTCGAGGCCGGGCTGGTGCTGACCGGCACCGAGGTGAAGTCACTGCGGGCCGGGCGGGCCTCGCTGACCGATGGCTTCGGTCAGGTCACCGATGGCGAGGCCTGGCTGCACGGAGTGCACATCCCGGAGTACACGCTGGGCACATGGACCAACCATGAGCCGCGCCGGACCCGTAAGCTGCTGCTGCACCGCAAGGAGATCGACCGGCTGGCAGCGTCCACCCGGGAGCGGGGGTTGACGCTCATCCCGCTCTCGCTGTACTTCAAAGATGGTCGGGCCAAAGTCGAGCTGGGGCTGGCACGGGGCAAGCGCAGCTACGACAAGCGTCATGACCTGGCCGAGCGGGACGCTGCCAGAGAGGTTGACCGTGCTTTGCGGCGCCGGAGATAGCGGAGTGGCGGATGACGCCGCGCACGCGTAGCCGCGGTGCGCACGCCGCCGCTCATCGCGCTCCGAGGTCCGGCCCGCCGCGGCCGAGGCCGCCGGCGCGAGGAACCCGGGCCAGGGGAGCCGGGGACGGGGACAGGCAGGTCGGGGGGAGCAGGTTGGCAGGACTGCCGCGGGCTCTGGTCGGCAAGATCGCTGCGGGCGTGGTGGTCGCCGGCATCGTCGTGGCCGGACTCGTCCAGGGGGGCGGGGCCTCGGCCGAGCCCACCGTGCGGGCATTCCTGCTGGCCTGGGAGAACGGCCAGTACAAGACGGCCGCCGGGCTGACCACCGGCCGCCCGGAGGCGGTGACCGCCGCCCTGGCCGGGGCCTACCGCCAGCTCGACGCCGCCGACCTGGTGCTGCAGATGAGCAGTATCACCCAGCACGGGGATTCCGCCACCGCGAGGTTCCTCGCCTCGGTGGACCTGGGCAGCGGCGGTCTGCGCTGGGTGTATCACGGGTCGTTCGAGATGCGCCGGGCCGGCTCGGGCTGGCAGGTGCTCTGGAGTCCGTCGGTCATCGTGCCCGGCCTGCGGGAAGGCGACCGGCTGGCCGTGCTGACCGGCATGCCGGGCCGGGCCCAGATCCAGGACGCGTCCGGGCGGTCGCTGGCCGTCCCGTCGCAGGTCTGGGTCGCCGGCGTGCGGCCGGGCAGGCTGGCCAGCCCGCGGAAGACCGCCTCGGCGCTGGCGGCGGCGACCGGCGGGGTGCTGGACGCCTCGCAGGTGTACGGCCAGATCATCGCCGCGCCGTCGAAGTCGTTCCTGAGCCTCATCCGGCTGCGGCCCGCTAGCTACGACCGGATGCGCGCCCGGCTGGACCGGGTGCCCGGCCTGCAGATGCATGAGCGCTCGGAGCGACTGTTCGAGAGCATCGCGCCCGTTATTGCCGGATCGGTCGGCACGGAGACGGCGGAGATCCTGCGTACCGACGGCGTGCCCTACCGGCCCGGGGCCACGGTCGGCCTGACTGGCCTGCAGGAGGCTTACCAGCACACGCTCACGGGCTCGCCGACGACTAAGGTGGTCCTGGAGAACGCGGCCGGCCACCAGGTCGCCACCCTGCACACCTGGACGGGGAGCAAGGGCAGCCCGGTCCGGACCACCCTGAACGGCCGCGTGCAGCGGGCCGCCAACCAGGCGCTGCGGCAGGTGCCCGGGTCGGCGGCCATCGTGGCGATTCAGCCCGGCACCGGGCGGATCCTCGCGGTGGCCGCCCGCCGCGCGGGCGGGATGCCGGCCGTCAGCCCGCTGGCCGGGCAGTACGCGCCGGGCCAGGCCTTCACGATCATCTCCACCGCGGCGCTGCTGCAGGAGACCGGATTCGACGCGGCCAAGCCGGTTCCGTGCCGTGCCGAGAACAGCGTGGGCGGGCGGCGGTTCGCCAATCACCCGGCCCAGACCGGGCTGGGCGCTCAGCCGCCGTTTTCCGTTGACTTCGCGCATGCCTGCGGCACCGCCTTCGCCGGGCTCTCGCTGCGGCTGAACTCCAGCGACCTGACCACCGCGGCCGAGGCCTTCGGCATCGGCGCGGGCTGGAAACTGCAGGTGCCCAGCAACTCGGGCACGATCGGGAACCCGGAGGGGTTCGGCGACATCGCGGCGGCCTCGGTCGGCTCGGGCGGCGTGCGGGTCAGCCCGCTGGACATGGCCCTGGCCGCCGGGCTGGTCGAGTCGGGGACCTGGCACGCGCCGCTGCTGGTCCTCAGCCCGCCCGATCCGACGATGTCCCCGCGCCGCCCGTTCAGCGCCGAGATCATGACCTCGCTGCGCAAGCTCATGCGGGGCACCGTGCGCAAGGGCGCCGGGCGGGCGGCCGATGTCGGTCACGGTGCCGTCTACGGCCAGGTCGGCTCCGCTCCGCTGAGTGCGGGCAAGGGGCTGCGGTCGGCATGGTTCGTGGGATATCAGGGCAAGGTGGCCTTTGCGGCCGTGGAGTTCACGAAGTCGGTCAATGTGTCGGCTGCGCCGCTTGCCGGCGCATTCCTGCGGGGGATACGCGGCTAACGCGGATGCGGTACTAATCGTGACTCGCTGATTACCTGGTTTTTTCGTACCGGGAGCAACCTTCTGGCCACGTAGCGACGTCTTTCTAGGTGACTGGGGTGCCGCTTGGGGGGTTGCGGCCCAGTCAGTGATGAGAACCGGGCCTCATCTCGGGGGAGGCCCGGGGCCTCGGACCGGCCCCGACCCTGCCGGTCGACCCCCGTGGGCGCGTCTTCGGCCACCGCCAGCGCCCGCGGGGGCCTCATCACCCAATGGATGCCCGATGGGATCCGCGTTCTGCGGACGACCCATCGGGCATTCTGCGCTGCGCACGGCGATATCTCCGCAACTAGGCGCGGATGCGGCACATGCCGGGTGTGCTCGGTATGCGCCGTTCTGCCGTGGGGCTGCCGCGAGGCCGGGCGGGCATATCCGGCGGCCGATTGTCGTTGGACCCCTGTGAGACGATCCGGTACCGTTACCGGGTAGGTAGCTCACGAGGGGGTGACAGGCTTCGACTTCGGTGGTTGATCCAGGGGAAGCGGGTCGAGGGTTGCGGTATCTACCTCGTTAATCCAGGTTCCGCACACTAATAAGTGCCAAGTCAACGCGCACTCACCTCGCCCTCGCGGCCTGACCGCGAGTTAGGGGTTGTCAGCCCGGGAGTTCCTCCGGCCCGGTGTCTGGCATCAGCTAGGAGGATCCACCGCCTGGCCCGGTCGCGGGGCTGAGCGGGACACCAAACAGCGACTGAGCCCGTCGGCACCTTGCCTGCGTGACTGCCGGGGCTGAGAAAAGCACAGCAGGCTGCACCCGGAGAAGCCCTGGTGATGCACTGAAGGACGCGGGTTCGATTCCCGCCACCTCCACCTGATGCGTCTTGCCCGCGCCCTCGTCCTACGATGCGGGGGTCCGGGCGGGACGCTTTTTCCGTTCTGGCGCAGCCTGGCCCGGCGGCGGTGCGGCCGGGCAGGACACCGACCCGCTCGCCGGTCGCGGCGGATCACAGAACAGGACCGCCGTGATCTTCGCAGCCAGTTGCGCGCTCATCGCCCGCTCTAAGGCCTGGCGCAGCGGTTTTATCCGAGCAACATCGTCATCCGCCGCGTCCACACCGCACGCCCAGGGGATGTCTCAGACCGCCCGGCGGCGCAGCAGTAGCACGGTGGCGACGGCGAGCAGGATGGCGAGGATGGCGTAGCCGGCGGCCTCGACGGTCTGGAAGTGCCAGAACCAGTCGTTCGGCCGGTAGGAGACCCATTGGCTGTAATGGTGCTGGGTCAGCCAGGCGCTGAACCGTTCCGGGGAGGGTATGGCGCCGCCGTTGCCGGCGATTGCCTGGCCGAAGAGCTGGTCGAAGCTGAAGTGGTGGCCGGCGGCGTTCTGGATCCAGTTGCTGACGACATCGGCGTTGATGGGCACTCCGCCGCTGCCGCTGGCTGGTCCCTTCGCCGGCGCGCCCGGGGTGGTGATCGGTTGCCGGATCAGTGGTCGCAGGTAGATCAGGGTCGGCCACACCACGGCTGCCCAGGCGGCCGCAGTGGCAGCCATCGCGGGCACGGTGCGCCGGATCAGCAGGCCGAGCAGCGCGCCGAGGGTGAAGCCAAACAGCGTGCGGGCGGCGAAGACGAGCCCGGAGGTCTCGTAAGCGCCGCTAGGGGACATCCGGCTGGCGATCGCGTCGAACGGCCCGTACCACCAGGTGAACAGCGCCGAGAAGGCCAGCGCGAGCGCTGTGAGCACCAGCGCGAGGAGGACGAGCTTGGTGATGATCCACTGGACCCGGCTACGGCCTTGCGTCCATGCGAACCGGAAGGTACCGGACTCCAGCTCTCGGGCCACCAGTGGCGCGCCGACGAACACGCCGATCAGTCCCGGCAGGAACATCAGCAGCTGCGGCAGATGGTCCGCCCAGCCCTGGTAGTCCTGCTGGAAGGCGGTCAGCTGGCTCCGGCAGCCGGGTCCGCCCAGTGTGCCGCAGTTGCCCAGGCCGAGGCTGGTGTAGGCGTGGTGTATGGCCAGTCCGTTGAACAGCAGGAACAGGCCGAGGCCGCCGAGCACGACCAGTACCCCGGCGAGGGCGAAACGGTGCTGGCGCCAGGTTACCCAGGCCAGGCCGCGCGCGGCCGGGACGCGCGGACGGGATCGTGTCGGGCTGGTGGCTGTGGCGTTCATGCCGTCACCGCCTTCGGGATGTCGCGGTCGGCTGAGTCGGGTCCGGGAAGCGCGCTCGCGTCGGGCGAGCGGAGGTAACTGAGCACGATCTCTTCGAGGTTGCTCGGGTCGTCCTGCCAACTGGCGGGCACGGCGGGGTGGCTGGTGGTGCGGACCAGAAGGCTGGCCTGCCGGCCGGCGCGCCGCTGTTGTATCACCGGCAGGGCTGCTGCGACCGCGTCGGCTTGCTCCACCGGCCCGGTGAACACCCTGTGGGTGGCGAGGAGCTCGTCGGTCCCGTCCGCGATCTGCACGCTTCCGCGCGAGAGCAGAACCAGGTAGTCACAGACCCGCTCCAGCTCAGAGAGCACGTGCGAGGAGAACACGACCGAGACGCCGTCCTCGGCCACTGCCTCCATGAGGGTGGACATGAAGTCGTGGCGGGCCAGCGGGTCGAGCTCGGCGACCGGCTCGTCAAGGATGAGCAGCCGCGGGTGGCGGGCCAGCGCGACGGCCAGGGCGACCTGCGACTGCTGACCGCCGGAGAGTTTGCCCACCTTGCGGCTCAGCGGGATGCTCAGCGCGTCGAGCCGGGCGCGGGCGCGGGCCTCGTCCCAGGTGTTGGCCAGGCTGGAGACCAGGCGCAGCGTGTCGGCGACGCTCAGGTAGTTGTACAGCGGGGTGTCCTGGGCGACGAAGGCGATGCCGTCGAGCGCCTCAGCCGTGCCCGGCGTGGCGCCGTCGAGCACCGCGATCTCGCCGGCACTCTGCCCGATCAGCCCGACGGCGAGCTGCATCAGGGTGGTCTTGCCAGCCCCGTTCGGGCCGATCAGGGCGGCGACCCGTCCGGCCGGGATGGCCAGCGTGCAATCGCGCAGCGCCCAGGTGCGCCCGTAGCACTTGCCGAGGCGGTGGGTCTCTATCGCGTTCATCAGGCGGTCAGCCCCCTTTCTTGCCGGCGGAGATCATGAAGTGCGCTGGCGAACAGCGCGGCGATCCCCTCTTCGTCCAGACCAGCCTCGGTGGCCTGGGTCAGCCAGCGCGCGAGCCCGCGTCGCAGCGCCTGCTGATCCTTCAGCGGCACGAGGTCGAGGGCGCCCTCGATAAACGTGCCCTGGCCGGGGCGCCCGACGGTCAGGCCCTTGTGCTCCAGCTCCCGGTAGGCCTTGAGCACCGTGTTCGGGTTGATGGCCAGGGAGGCGACCACCTCCTTGACCTTCGGGAGCCGGTCGCCGGTGACCAGATAGCCAAGCCGGAGCGCCTGCTCCACCTGCTGGACGATCTGCAAGTACGTCGGCACGCCCGAGTTCGGGTCGAGACGGAACTCGATCGGCGACGCCTCGCCCGTCTCGCTTACTGATTTATCTATCGACATAGGTAAAGCATGAAGACGAGCGGCTGAGCTGTCAAGTCTCCCAGCGACGCCGCGCGGCACGCGCATGTTGGAACCCTGCGCATTCTCAAACCTCGGGGTCCGTCCGCAGCTGGCCGGCCTTTTCCGACGTTCTGGAGCAGTCGCTTTACCAGGGATTTCGCGGCCGGACTGGAATTTGAGAACCGCCTGCGAAGGTCGGCCTGATGCGTCTTAGCCGAACCCTCGCCCTGCGACGCGGGGACGCTTCTAGCGTTGCGAGTCCGGCACACTCGCCACGGCGGCGCGTCCGCGGCAGAATGAGCGGGTGGCTGAGTCCCGCCGCCCCGCGGTCAGCAGCGGCGCGCTCGCCGAGTGGTGCGTGCGATGGCTGGGCGCGCCCCCCGCAGCGGAGTTGTTTGACGCCGGATTCCTCTCCGCCGTCAAGGGGCTGCGGCTGACGGACGGCCGCGAGGTCGTCGTCAAGGTCCGGCCCGGAATCCCCCGGCTCGCCGGCTGCGCCGCGGTCCACCGGTCGCTGTGGGCGGCCGGCTTCCCGTGCCCCGAGCCGCTCGTGGACCTGCAGCCGCTCGGCGGCGACGTCGCCAGCGCCGAGGCGCTCCTGCCCGGCAGCGACGAACCGCCATCCGGTGACCTGGCTGCCCGCTCCGCAGCTGGACTCGCCCGCCTCATCGAGCTCGCGCCGGACCCCGCATCGGTGCCGAGCCTGAAGCCCTCGCCGTCGTGGACCGGCTGGGATCACGACGAGCCGGGTCTGTGGCCCACGCCGGAGGAACTCGATGCCGACCTTAACGGCACCGCTGAGCCGCGGTGGCTTTCTCGCGTCGCCGCCGCCCTCCGCGACCTGCTGCGCAGCCACGCCGGAACTCCGGTGATCGGGCATGGCGACTGGCATCCGGACAACCTCCGGTGGCGGGGCTCCGACCTGGTCGCCGTGCACGACTGGGACAGCGTGATCTGCCAGCCGGAGCCGGCGGTCGTGGGGCTCGCGGCCGTCAGCTTCCGCGGCATCGAGGACTCGGCCACCATGGCCACCGTCGACGACAGTGCCGGCTTCGCCGCCGCTTACCAGCGTTCTCGTGGCTGTGACTGGACCGCCGCGGACGAGGCAGCGAGCTGGGCAGCGGGGCTGTGGCAGCGCGTGGTCGACGCCAAGGTCCAGTCGCTCGACGGCGGCCCGGAGCAGTTCATCACCCGTGACGAAGCGGCGGCCCGCCTCAGCCGGGCCGGACTGGATCCCCGGCTGGCGGCCGACGAGGATGCGATCTGAGCGCTCTGCCGGCCATCGCGGAGCTGCGGGACCAGGCGACCAGCATCGCGCTCATGGCCGGAAGAGCTCAGCCCGGTCAGCTGGCCTGTTCCGGCCAGGTAATCCGGGCGGCACGGGAGGCGTAGGCGCCGCGCAGGATGTCGGCCAGCGAGCGCTGTCCCACGCAGCCCTTGAACCCGGCGCCGATGTCGGTCACCTGGACGGTGCCGGCGGCCGCCTCGCTCGCGCCGATGACGGCGATCAGCGCGTCCCGGCGCTGCCTGCTGGCGCGGA
Source organism: Streptosporangiaceae bacterium (assembly GCA_035763085.1). Lineage (GTDB taxonomy): Bacteria > Actinomycetota > Actinomycetes > Streptosporangiales > Streptosporangiaceae > DASUBV01. The sequence continues at coordinate 23,464 of DASUBV010000164.1, forward strand.
TGCGCGCCCCGAGCGACCCGTCCGGCTCGAACCTGGGCCGCAGCCCGGCGGCAGCGAGCTCGTCGACGAGCATCCTGGCGGCCTGGTCCTGCCCCGGACCGACGGGCAGCACGCACACCTGGACGGGGGCGAGCCACAGCGGCAGCCGGCCCTGATACCGCTCCAGCAGCGCGGCGACGACGCGCTCCATCGCGCCGACGGTCCCCCGGTGGATCATCGCGACCCGCTGCCGGGTGCCGTCGGCGGCGGCATAGGTGAGGTCGAAACGCTCGGGCTGATTGAAGTCCAGCTGGACGGTGGCGATGGACTCCTCGTGGCCGCGACCGTCCCGGACCTGCAGGTCCAGCTTGGGTCCGTAGAAGGCGGCCTCTCCCGCAGCTTCCAGGACCGGCACGGTGCCCCCCGAAAGTACCTCGGCGGCGGCAGCCCGCAGGGCGTTCTCGGCCTGCTGCCACTGACCGGCAGTCCCGAGGTAGCTGGTGCCCGAGTCGCGGCGGGACAAGCGCACGTAGTCGACCGGCAGGCCCATGATCTGCTGCGCGTCGAGCGCCGACCGCAGCGCGCGGGCCACCTCGGCAGCGACCTGGGCCGGCTGGCAGAAGACGTGGGTGTCGTCGAGATTGATCTGGCGGACCCGGCTGAGGCCCGAGAGCACGCCGGACCGCTCGGACCGGAACATGGGCGCCAGCTCATTCAGCCGGATGGGCAGCTCGCGGTGGGAGTGGGCCTGGGAGGCGTAGATCGCCGCGTGGTGCGGGCAGTTGGCCGGCCGCAGCACCAGCTCGTCGCCGCCCAGGCGCATCGGCGGGAACATGTCGTCGCTGAACTTGGCCCAGTGCCCGGAGCGCTCGAAGAGGGCGCGCTTGGCCAGCACCGGCGAGTACACGAACAGGCAGCCATCACGGCGGGCAATCTCCCAGGCCAGCTGCTCCAGCTCCCGTCTGATGACGGCGCCGGCCGGAAGCCACAGCGGCAGGCCCGAGCCGATGAGCGGATCGGTGGCGAAGACGGACAGGTCGAGGTTCAGCTCGCGGTAGTCGAGTGGCTGGCTGCCGCGTTCTTGGGTGGTCACACGTGCTCCTCGGATCGGGCCTCGGAACACCGCCCGGGAACACATCAGCCCCGGAGCAGTGCTCCGGGGCTGGGTCAGCGTCAGTGCCGCGTGCTAGCGCCGGAGAACATCCGGCGTCGTCGTGGCCTGCGGCGAGTACATGCCCGTCAGCATAACCGAAGCCCGGCCTGCCGCGCCGCGCCCGGCCGTGTCACTCACTGCCGCCCGCTGCCGGACCGGCCACGGGCAGGCCGGTGACGCCGATGTCATTTGACGGTCGTGTCATTGGCGGCCGGGTTAGTGATGGGCGGGTTAGTGACGGATGGGTCAGTGACAAGCGAGACCGAGCCGGGCAGGTCAGAGACGGCGGCGGCGCAGCGGGCCGCGAGCGCCGCGACGGCGCCGCGCAGCTCGCCGCCGCCCTCGACGCGGAAGCCGAACGGCACGGGCGCCAGCCACTCCTGCGCGTACATGGCGGGATTGTTGGTGGTCCCGGTGAGCACGCATCCGCACTCGTGTGGCTCGAGGCGCCCCATCGGCGGGCGGATCCACGGCGCCACCTCGGCCAGCGGCGCCAGGAAGACCACCCGGGTGGCGAAGGGCCAGCCGCTGCCGAGGTTCTCCTCCAGCGTCGCGACCGGGTCCAGCCCGTCGGGCGGCGTGAACGTCTGGCCGGTCAGCTCGACTGAGCGAACCCGGTCGACCCGGTAGCTGCGCACCGCGCCAGCCCGGTGCGACTGGCACAGCAGGTACCACCGGCCGTGCCGGACCACGACCGCCCACGGGTCCGCGCCGGCTTCCCACTCGCGGCCCGAGCCGCTCCGGTAGGTGAGCCGGACCTGGCGGCGGGCGGCGATGGCGACCACGAGTGCGCTGGTCACGGCCGGATCCGGGTGGGCGGCCCGGCCGTCGGGTGCCGCGGCGGCGAATTCGCGCAGCGCCGCGGCCTGGCGGCCGACGCTCTCGGGCAGCGCCCGGATGACCTTAGCCAGTGCCGAGCCGGCCAGCTCCGCGGTGTCGGTCGCGGCCGGATGGCCCTCCAGCACGGCCATCACCAGGGCCAGCGCCTCCTCCTGGGTGAAGACCACGGGCGGCAGCCGGGCCCCGTGACCGAGCCGGTAGCCGCCATACCGGCCGCGGGACGACTCGACGGGCACCCCCGCCTCGCGCAGGATCGCGACGTACCGGCGGGCCGCGCGCTCGGTGACCCCCAGGCGCTCGGCGAGCTGATCAGCCGTGGTGCCGGGCCGGATCTGCAGGAGCTCGAGCGTCTGCAGCGCCCGGGCCGTAGGGCTGACGGTCGACGTCATGTTCTCCGAGAGTAGAGGAATCGCGGATTAACCGGAAGTAGATCGTCCGGTAAGGCCTCTACGATCGCAGGCTGAGGCTGATAACTCAGCCTGCCTGAGGCACACATCACCGAGAGGGAGCAGCGATCACGATGGAGATCATTCTCGTCGCCGGGCTCTGGCTCGACGGCTCTGCGTGGGATGCGGTGATTCCGGAACTGCGGGCCCGCGGGCAGCACGGGGTGCCCGTCACCCTGCCCGGCCAGGGAGCACCGCCACCGGAAGCGACGCTTGCGGACCAGCACGCCGCGGTCCTGGCGGCTGTCGATGCCGCCGACGGCAGCGTGCTGGTCGTGGGTCACTCCGCGGCCAGCACGCTGGCCTGGATGGCCGCGGACGCCAGGCCGGACAAGGTTGCGCGGGTCGCGATGATCGGCGGCTTCCCGTCCGACAGCGGCAGTGCCTACGCCAGTTTCTTCGAGGTGGTGGACGGCGTCATGCCGTTCCCGGGGTGGGGGCCGTTCGAAGGCCCGGACTCCGCCGACCTGAGCAAGCAGCAGCGGGACGCCATCGCGGCCGGGGCGATCGCCGTTCCCGGCGCGGTGGCACAGGGGATCGTGCAGCTCAGCGACGAGCGGCGGTTCAGCGTGCCGGTCACGCTGATCTGCCCGGAGTTCTCCCCGGCGCAGGCCAAGGAGTGGATTGACAAGGGCGAGGTGCCCGAGCTGTCCAGGGCGCGGCACATCGAGTACGCCGACATCGACTCCGGGCACTGGCCGATGTTCACCCGCCCGGCCGAGCTGGCCGGCCTGCTAGCCGAGGCGGCCGGCCATGCCTGACCGCCGCGCAGCTGCGTCCAGGGCGGCGCCGCCGGCCGCCGAGCCGGCCTACACGACCCGGCCGCTCGACGCATCCGCCTGGGAGGCGTTCGCCGACCTGGTCGAGCGCAACAACGGGATCTTCGGCGGATGCTGGTGCATCGGGTTTCACACCGCTTACCAGCGCGGCGTCAGCGACCCCCGCACGCTGAAGGAGCAGCTGGTGCGTTCCGGCGACGCGCATGCCGCCCTGGTGTTCGACGACGAGGGACTCGCCCAGGGCTGGTGCCAGTACGGCAGCCCGGACGAGCTGGACCTCAAGCACGCCCGCGAGTACCGCAAGGATCCGCCGCCTCCGGCGCGCTGGCGGATCACCTGCATCTTCGTCGATAAGCGGCACCGCGGCCAGGGCATCGCGCGAGCCGGGCTCGAGGGCGCGATCGGGCAGATCGCTGCCGCCGGGGGCGGTCTGGTCGAGGCGATCTCCGAGACCACCGCCGGCCGGCAGGCCCAGGGCCGGTTCCTGTTCAGCGCGACTGTCGAGTTGTTCGAGCAGTACGGGTTCGCACGGGTGCGGCAGGTCGGCAAGCACGCCTGGATCGTGAGCCGGGAGATCGCCCCGGCCTGAGGCGCGGGCGGTGGCTCGGACAATCCGAATTCGGATTGTCCGAGCCAC
>DASUBV010000165.1:0-4073 GCA_035763085.1 Streptosporangiaceae bacterium
AGCCCGGTTCAGCGGGGGTACCGTCAGCTTCGAGCACGCTACGTTTACCGGCCGTCCTAGCACATTGCTGCCCAGGAGCACGAGTCATCTTTACCGGCATCCCAGGGAAGGCACCTACAATGCCGGAGGCAGGTACGTAGCCGGAACTGTCAGCTTCGAGCAGGCTTGCTTTGACGGCGCCGCTGTTCGATTCGCGGCACATTTTAACGGCGGTAATATTGACTTTGAGGAGGCAGTGTTCTCCGGCGGCACGGTGAGCTTCGAGAACGCTGCATTCTCTCGCCGTTATCCACGCGTCTGGGATGATGTCCCCGGTGGCGGGCAGCCGGGCGCTGTCACGTTCAGGCAGGCTAGATTTACCGGCGCAAGGGTTGTCCTGGACTCCAGGTTTGAAGGCGGCATTGTGGACTTCAGCTCGGTTGCCGAGTGGAGTTTCCCGCCGGAATTCGGCAGCAGCACTGAGCCGCAGCCCGGCCTGAAGCTGCCGCAGGCTCCTATGCCGTCGATAGGTAGTGATCCTGCGTAACTGGCGCGAGATGGACGGCGGCCGGCTGCTGGCCGGGGCAAAGACGGTCACGGGACGGTCAGGCCAGCCGTGCAGGCAGTCTGCGGTTCTGAGCGCCTAGTACGTTGGTTCCGGGCCTGCCGGGGCAGTATTTCATAGGCCTGGAACTGGCTGGAGGCTGCCGGTAACACCGAAGGAAGGACTGCCATGACCCTGCCGAGCCTGGACGAAGCACGCGAGCTGGCGCAGCAGCTGCGGGTGGACTCGATCCGGTGCAGCACCGCGGCCGGGTCGGGACATCCCACCTCGAGCATGTCGGCCGCCGACGTGATGGCGGTGCTGCTGTCCCGGCACCTGCGCTACGACTGGAGCAAGCCGGACGAGCCGGCCAATGACCACCTGATCTTTTCCAAGGGCCATGCCTCGCCGCTGCTGTACTCGCTGTTCAAGGCGGCCGGGGTGGTCTCCGACGACGAGCTCGTGCACTCCTACCGCCAGTTCGGCTCCCGGCTGGAGGGCCACCCGACGCCAGTCCTGCCGTGGGTGGACGTGGCCACCGGGTCGCTGGGCCAGGGCCTGCCCGGTGGCGTGGGCGTGGCGCTGGCGGGCAAGTTCCTGGACGAGCTGCCGTACCGGGTGTGGGTGCTGTGCGGAGACAGCGAGATGGCCGAGGGATCGATGTGGGAGGCCCTGGACAAGGCTTCCTATTACAAGCTGGACAATCTGGTCGCCATCATCGACGTGAACCGGCTGGGCCAGCGCGGCCCGACCGCGCTGGGCTGGGACACCGACGCCTACGCAGCCCGGGTGCAGGCGTTCGGCGCCCGGCCGGTGGTCATCGACGGGCACGACCTCGAGGCAATCGACGCGGCCCTGGCCGGCGCGCCGGGCGGCGGCCAGCCAACGGTCATCATCGCCCGGACCCGGAAGGGCAGCGGCGTCGACGAGGTCGAGGACCGGGAGGGCTGGCACGGCAGGCCGCTGCCCGCCGACATGGCGGAACGGGCCATCGTCGAGCTGGGCGGCGAGCGGCACATGGTCGTCACGGGGCCGCGGCCCGAGCCCGAGGCACCGCGGATCAGGGACGTCGGCGATGTCACTCTGCCCCGGTACGAGACCGGAGAGAAGGTGGCCACCCGCAAGGCGTTCGGCGAGGCGCTGGCCGCAGTCGGGGCCGACCCAGCAGTGGTCGCGCTGGACGGCGAGGTCGGCAACTCGACGTTCGCCGAGCTGTTCCTCAAGGCCCACCCGGACCGCTACTTCGAGATGTTCATCGCCGAGCAGCAGATGATCGCGGCCGCCGCCGGGATGGCTGCCCGCGGCTACATACCCTTTGCCGCGACGTTCGCCGCGTTCCTGACCCGGGCCTACGACTTCATCCGGATGACGGCCATCTCCGGGCGCAGCATCCGGCTGTCCGGCTCGCACGCCGGAGTCGAGATCGGCGCCGACGGCCCGTCCCAGATGGCGCTGGAGGACCTGGCCATGCTGCGGGCCGTGCACGGCTCGACCGTCCTGTACCCGGCTGACGCGCCCAGCGCCGCCTGGCTGGTGCGGGAGATGGCTGACCGGGAGGGCATCAGCTACCTGCGCACGACCCGCGGCGCCTACCCGGTCCTGTACGGGCCGGACGAGGAATTCCCGGTCGGCGGGAGCAAGGTCGTCCGGTCCGGCCCGGACGACCAGGTCACCCTCATCGGCGCGGGCGTCACCCTGCACAACTGCCTGGCCGCGGCCGACGAGCTGGCCCGCTCGGGGATCGGCGCCCGGGTGGTGGACCTGTACTCGGTGAAGCCGGTGGACACCGCCGGGCTGCTGGCCGCGGCCGACGCCACCGGCGGGCGGATCGTGGTCGCGGAGGATCACTGGCCGGAGGGTGGCATCGGCAGCGCGGTGCTGGATGCGTTCAACGCCGCCGGGCGGCCCACGCGGATCAGCCACCTGGCGGTGCGCGACATGCCGGGCTCCGGCACGCCGGCCGAGCTGATGGACGCGGCCGGCATCTCTGCCGGCCACATCGCCGCGGCAGCCCGCGAGCTGCTCCCGGCCTGACCGGCCGGGCGGCCACGGCCGCCAGCCCGGGCGGGGCAGCGCCAGCCGGCGGCCGCACCTGACGCGCTACTGTCCCTCGCCGAAGACCACGCTGCGCGGCGGGTCTCGCCGGTCAGTCAACGGAGAGGGCGAGGTCGCTCGACCGGGCGGACGGGGTGGAGGGGGCCGCGGGGGTCTGGGCGGGGAGGTCGCGGGGAATGATCAGGGCGACGAGGACAGCGGCGCCGACCACGGCGGCACCGGTCCACAGCACGGGCAGCAGGCCGTCGGCGAAAGCCCGGTCACCGGTCATCGAACCGCTGGCGCTGAAGATCGCGGACAGCACCGCGACCCCCAGGACCGTACCGAGCTGACGGACGGCGTTGCTGGCCCCGGAGGCGACGCCGGCCAGTTCGGCCGGGGCGAAGCCGAGCGCTAGCCGGGCGGCCGTGGGAAAGAACAGGCCCATCCCGATTCCGGCCAGGACGAAGCCGGGTACCAGCATGAGGTAGCCGGCCGACGGGGTGAGCACGGCGGCCAGCCAGGCCATGCCGGCCGCCTGGCAGGCCAGCGCGATCGCCACCACGTTGCGGGTGCCGATCCGGGCCATCAGCAGGCCGGCCAGCGGAGCGACCAGGACCGGCATGCCGGTCCACGGCAGCGTCTGGATCCCTGTGCTCAGCGGGGTGGCGTGCCGTACCGACTGCAGGAACTGCACCAGCAGGAAGATCGAGCCGAACATCCCGAAGGCCATCCCGAGCGAGACCAGGTTGACCATGCTGAACCCGCGGCTGCGGAACATGCCCATCGGCAGCATCGGGGCCGCCGTCCGGGTCTCATACCCGACGAAGACGGCGAGCAGCACGGCCCCGCCGGCCAGCGAGGTCAGGACCTGGGTACTGGTCCAGCCGTGCGCGTTGCCGCGGACCAGGCCCAGCACGATGCCGAACAGCCCGGCGGTGACCAGCAGGGTGCCGGCCAGATCCAGCCGCTTGGCCGGGCCGTGGCTCTCCCGCAGGAAACTGGGGGCGAGCAGCAGCAGGATCACCCCGACCGGCACGTTGATCCAGAAGATCCCCTGCCAGGTCGCGTACTGGGTGACGGCACCGCCAACGATGGGGCCGAGCGCGACGCCGAGGCCGCTCATGGCCCCCCAGGCCCCCAGCGCCATGCCGCGCCTTTCCGGCGGTACCGCCGCGGCCAGCAAGGTGAGGGTGAGCGGCGCGACGATCGCGGCACCGACACCCTGGACGGCACGGGCGGCGATGAGCGTGCCGATCCCCGGGGCGAGCGCGGCGGCGGCCGAGGCCCCGGTGAACAGGGCCAGCCCGCCGATGAACAGGCGACGCCGGCCGTACCGGTCGGCCACCGCGGCGCCGGTGAGCAGCAGGACCGCGAAGCTCAGGGTGTAGGCGCTGACCGTCCACTCCAGCCCCTCCAGGCCGGTCTGGAAGTAGCCGCGGATCGCCGGCAGGGCGTTGGTCACGATCAGGTTGTCGAGCGATGTCATGAACAGCGCGGTGCCGCTGATCAGAAA
>DASUBV010000166.1:0-6372 GCA_035763085.1 Streptosporangiaceae bacterium
GCAGCAGCAGCAGCGCCATGTCGTCGGTATGCGAGCTGCTCGGTACCAGGGCGGCCATCAGGGCAGCGCAGGCTGCCTCCGGCTCCGTGGTGGTGATGGCGGAGCACAGCGCCTCGATGCCCCCGACGATCACCTGGCCGCGCCGCTCCACCAGGCCGTCGGTGTACAGGCAGAGCGTGGCGCCGGGCGGGAGCTCCAGCTCGACCGACTGCCGGGGCTTGCCGCCAGGCACCCCGATCAGCAGATCCGCCGCGACCTCGGCCGGCTTGGCCGGCTCTCCGGGGCAGGCCAGGACGGGCGGCAGGTGCCCGGCACAGGACAGCTGAACCTGGCCCGAGCGGGGCCTGATCATGGCGCACACGACCGTGGCCAGGGCATCGGGCTCGAAATGCTGGACCATGCGGTCCAGCCGCTCCAGGATCTCGGCGGGGTCGGACGTCTCCAGCGCATAGGCGCGCAGCGCGCTGCGGATCCGGCCCATGATGGCAGCGGCCCGGATACCCGAGCCGGCGACATCGCCGATGACCGCGCAAACCGGCCCCGAGGGAAGGGCGAAAATGTCGTACCAGTCGCCGCCTACGACGCCGGTGCCCGGAACGTAGCGGGCAGCCAACTGCAGGCCGTCGATCCGGGGCAGTGCGGCGGGCACCAGGCTGCGCTGCAGGGCCACGGCGGCAGCGCGGTCGAGCTGGGTCTCGAGCGCCTGCACGGCCAGGGCCGCGCGGTCGGCGGCCAGCTGCAGCAGGTCCTCGTCATGACCGGTGAACTCGCGGGGCGTGAGCGTGCCGACGTGGATCACGCCGATGACCTCGCCCTCGGCGCGCAGCGGGGCGCCCATCAGCGACCGGATGCCCCGGGCCATCAGCAGCGGGTTGACCACCTTCGTCTGGTCCACCGCGGGCAGGACCACGATCCTGTTCTGCTGGGCGATCCGGCCGGCGAAGCCCCGGCCCAGCGGGACCCGGACACCCTGCTGGACTTCCTCTTCCAGCCCGCTGGCCGCGGTCGCGATCAGGTGCCCGGACGGCTTGTCCAGCAGCAGGATCGCGGCGGTGTCGGCGCCCAGCGCCTTCTTGACCCGGTCGACGAGGGCGTCCAGGAGTGCCTGCGAGTCCAGCGCGGACAGGGCCGCGTCCGTAATCGACTGGATGTCCCGCAGCGTGTCGGCCGGATTCGCCGCCGCCGGGTCATGGCCGTTCTCATGGCGTGCGGAGGGATCCGGTGCGGCCGGAACTGGCATCTCCGGACGGCGGGCATCACCGGCCACGGTCCGTACCACCCCCTTTCCGCATCCGGACAGGTCATGGCCCTGCCAGGTTACTGCCCTGCGGGCGGCCGGCGGTGCCGCAGGCCGGTCAGCGGGTGCCTGGCGGCGCCTAGCGCCTGCGGAACCGCTCGGCGTCGGCCTGGCGCAGGGTCAGGCCCAGGCCGGGCGCGGCGGGGTCGGGGGTGAGCGCGCCGCCGCGCGGGCTGAGCGTGCCGTCGAACAGCAGGTGCTCGATGCGCTGGTGGTCGTGGAAGTACTCCAGGTGCCGCAGGTTCGGGATCGCCGTACCGACCGGGGCGTGCAGGCCCGGGGCGCAGTGCGCGGAGACTTCCAGGTTGTGGGCGGCGGCGAGGGCCGCGGAGCGGAGGAACTCGGTGATCCCGCCGCACCGGGTCACGTCGAGCTGCAGGCAGTCGACTGCCCCGGCCCCGATGAGGGCCGCGGAGTCAGCCAGCGTGAAGCTGTACTCGCCCGCGGCGACATCGGGGGTGACCTGCTGCCGGATGGCCGCCAGGCCCGCCAGGTCGTCGGACGACACGGGCTCCTCGAACCAGGTCACGCCGTGGTCGGCCAGCTGGCGCGCGACCCGGATGGCCTGGCTGGCGCGGTAGCCGCCGTTGGCATCGACATACAGCTCGGTGCCAGGGCCGATGACGGAGCGGGCGAGCGCGACCCGGCTGAGGTCACGGAGCTCCTCAGCGCCCCGCGACTCGCCGATCTTGATCTTCACGCGCGGGATGCCCTCGCCGCTGACCCAGCCAGCCAGCTGGTCGCGGGTCTGCTGATCGTCGTAGCTGGTGAAGCCGCCGCTGCCGTAGACCGGGACGCTGGCCCGGGCCTGGCCCAGCAGGCTGGCCAGCGGCAGCCCGAGCAGGCGGGCCTTCAGGTCCCATAGCGCGATGTCGGCCGCCGACAGCGCCATCGCCGCCACGCCGCGGCGGCCGATGTTGCGCAGCGAGCGGGCCATGGCCTCGGCGGCGGCCGGGACGTCGAGCGCGCTGTGCCCGGTCGCGACCCCGGCCAGGACGTCGGTGACGACGCTGGCCGCCGCGGCGGCGGCGTAGGTCCAGCCGATGCCCTGCTGACCGCCGGCGCGGGCGGTCACCAGGACCAGCGTGGTCTGGCTCCAGGCCAGCGTGCCGTCGGCCTCCGGGGCATCGGTCGGGATGACATACACCGCGGCGGCGAGCTCCTCGATCGCCGGCGTCGTGCTGGCCGGCGGCACGGGCGGCACTGGCCGGGAGAATCCGGCGGGTGGCCAGGCCGTGGCTGGCGGGCCGGGACTGGCCGGGCTCGCCGCAGGCCCCGTTACTGAATCTGCCATGCGCCGGTACTACCGGTCAGGCGCGACCTCAAACCTGCGCGCAAGCCGGCGAGATGGCCGGCGGGTTTGCTGCCCGCGGCTCCGGGTAGCGCCGCCGGGTTGACGCGAGGGAGGAGGCAGCGTGCGCAGCAGGCGGCGGAGCGGGCATGCGGTCGCCGGTATCGACCGGATGATCACCAATGTGCAGACCGGGCGGTTCGAGCGGAGCCTGTCCGCCCTGACGGCGGCGGGTGCGCTGGTCACCGCGGCGGAGATCTTCTTCGAGCACGACAGCGCCAGCTTCGGCAACAAGATGATGTGGCTGCCGGTGGCGCTCGGCCCGGTGGGTGCGGCGGCGGGCGTGGCCGGCTTCTGCAGCGCGCGGCTGGCCAAGACAGCGCTGCCGCTGGCCTCGGCGGCCATCGTGGCTAACGGGCTGCAGGGGACATACCTGCACGCCCGCGGCATCGCGCAGAAGCCGGGCGGCTGGTCGAACGCGCGGTACAACCTGGAGACGGGCCCGCCGGTGCTGGCCCCGCTGCTGGTCACCATGGTCGGCGGCATGGGCCTGCTGGCCGCCGCGCTGAGGCGCGAGCCGTGACCGCATCGGCGGGCGGCCGGTTCCCCGGCTTCGACCCCGCGGCGCAGGCACCGCACTGGGACCCGGTGACGGCCGCAGTGGTGCTGCGCCGGCTCAGCCGGCCGCCGCAGATCCGGTTCTTCACCCCCGGGCAGGAGGCCATCGCGACCGCGCTGTGCGACCAGCTCCTGGGTCAGGACCTGGCCCGCATTGTCCCGGTCACGGCGATGATCGACGCGCGGCTGGCCGGGGCGCAGACGGACGGCTGGCGCTACGCCGGCCTGCCGGAGGACGGCCAGGCATGGCGGGACACCCTGCGGTACCTCGATGAAGACGGGCAGGCCAGGTCCGGCTGCGGGTTCGCCGAGGCTGCTGCGGCTGACCAGCGCGCGGTCATCCAGGCCGTCCAGGACCTGGGCGCGGGCGACTGGCACGGGCTGAACGCCGGGCATGTCTGGAGCCTGTGGACGCGGTATGCGTGCACGGCGTTCTACGCCCACCCGGCCGCCTGGACCGAGGTCGGCTTCCCCGGCCCGGCGTATCCGCGCGGCTACAAGAACGCGGGGCTGGGCCGGCGGGAGCCATTCGAAATGGCTGACGTCCGGCCGTCGGCGGACCCGGTCGGGGGCCCGGACGGCAGTCCGGGCGCCCGCCTGATGGCGGACCTGGCCGGGGACCCGTCCGCGGGCCCGGCGGCGGATCCGGTGACGGGCGCGTCGTGACTGGCGTGCGGAACCGCAACTCCTCGGCGTGGCTACTGCCCGGCGACGGCACCCGCGCCAGTCACCGGCTGCGCGCGGACATGCGGCGGTTCGCCGACTCCGACGAGCTGGACCTGGTCGTGGTGGGCTGCGGCGCGGGCGGGGCGACGCTGACCCAGCGGCTGGCCCGGCGCGGCTGGCGGGTCGCGGCGCTGGACGCGGGGCCGTTCTGGGACCCGGATGCCGACTGGGTCAGCGACGAGGCCGGCTCGCACCACCTGTACTGGACCGAGCCGCGCGTCATCGACGGTACCGACCCGGTGCCGCTGGGCTCGAACAACTCCGGTCGCGGCGTGGGCGGCTCCATGATCCACTACGCGGGCTACACCCCCCGGTTGCACCCGAGCGACTTCCGGACGCTGTCCGCGGACGGGGTCGGCGCGGACTGGCCGCTCAGCTACGCCGACCTGGAGCCGTACTACCGCGACATCGAGGCGGAGCTGCCGGTGGCGGGGGACCGGTGGCCGTGGGGCCATCCGCATACCTACCCGCACCGCCCGCACCGGGTCGGCGGCAACGGAGAGGTCTTCCTGCGCGGCGCCCGCGCGCTGGGCATCCAGGCCAGGGTCGGCCCGGTGGCCATTCCCAACGGCCGGTTCGGCAACCGGCCGCACTGCATCTACCGCGGATTCTGCCTGCAGGGCTGCAAGGTCAACGCCAAGGCCTCGCCGCTGATCACGCACGTTCCTGACGCGCTGGCGCACGGGGCGGAGATCCGCGCCGACTCGATGGTGACCGGCATCTCCGTGGATGAGCGGACCGGCCAGGCCACCGGCGTGCACTACATCCGCGGCGGGGTCCCGCGGTTCCAGCGCGCCGCGGCCGTGGCGGTGGCCGGGTACTCGATCGAGACGCCGCGGCTGCTGCTCAACTCGGCATCCCGGCGCTTCCCGGACGGGCTGTGCAACGACTTCGACCAGGTCGGCCGGTACCTGATGGTGCAGGGCGCGCCGCAGACCGCCGGCCGGTTCGAGGCCGAGGTGCGGATGTACAAGGCGCCGCCGCCGGAGGTCAGCAGCGAGGAGTTCTACGAGACCGACCCGGCTAAGTCCTACCGGCGGGGCTTCTCGATCCAGAACGTCTCGCCGCTGCCGATCACCTGGGCCGAGCACGTGGCCGCCCAGGGCCACTGGGGCGCGCAGCTGCGCGCCTACATGAGCGACTACGTGCACTGGGCGTGCCTGGGCGCGCTGTGCGAGTTCCTGCCCCGGCCCGGTAACCGCGTCACCCTGGACAGCGAGCGGGACCGGTACGGCCTGCGCGTCGCGCGGTTCAGCTACTCCCAGTGCGACAACGACCGCCAGCTCATGACGGCCGCCCGCGAGGTCATGGAGCAGATCCAGCGGGCCGCTGGCGCCACCGAGGTCATCACGATCGGCCGGTACGCGCACCTGGTCGGCGGCGCCCGGATGGCCGCCGGCGAGCGCGCGGGCGTCGTGGACCGGGACTGCCGCAGCTTCGCGGTGCCCAACCTGTACATAACGGACGGGAGCGTTCTGCCCACCCAGGGCAGCGCCAACCCCGCGCTCACCATCATGGCCCTCGCCGCCCGCGCCGCCGACCTGATAGCCGCGCGGGCCCGTAGCCAGGGCTGACCAGGAAAGGAGCGTCCTGTCATGGCCGCACCAACCGTCGGCGACTACCTGCTGGACCGGCTGCGGGAGTGGGGCACCGAGTATGTCTTTTCCTACCCCGGTGACGGGATCAACGGCATCCTGGCCGCCTGGGGGCGGGCCGATAACCAGCCGCAGTTCATCCAGGCCCGGCATGAGGAGATGGCCGCCTTCGAGGCCGTCGGCTACGCCAAGTTCAGCGGGCGGCCCGGCATCTGCATGGCCACGTCCGGCCCCGGCGCCATCCACCTGCTGAACGGCCTGTATGACGCCAAGCTTGACCACGTGCCGGTGGTGGCGATCGTCGGCCAGACGAACCGGTCGGCGATGGGCGGCAGCTACCAGCAGGAGGTCGACCTGCTGTCGCTATTCAAGGACGTCGCCAGCGATTACAGCCAGATGGTGATCGTCCCCGAGCAGCTGCCCAACGTACTCGACCGGGCCATCCGCACGGCCATGGCGCGCCGGGCCCCGACGGCCGTCATCATCCCGGCGGACGTGCAGGAGCTGCCGTACTCAGCGCCGGAGCATGCATTCAAGATGGTGCCCTCCAGCATCGGCGCGGACTGGGGCGCCGCCGTCCCCGGGCAGGACGCCCTGCACCGGGCCGCCGACATCCTCAACTCGGGCAGCAAGGTCGCCATCCTGGCCGGCCAGGGCGCCCGCGGCGCCCGCGCCGAGGTCGAGCAGGTGGCCGGGCTGCTCGGCGCGGGCGTGGCCAAGCCCCTGCTGGGCAAGGACGTGCTGTCCGACGAGCTCCCGTATGTCACCGGCTCCATCGGCCTGCTCGGCACCAAGCCGAGCTATGAGCTGATGCAGGGCTGCGACACGCTGCTGACGGTCGGCTC
>DASUBV010000167.1:0-15806 GCA_035763085.1 Streptosporangiaceae bacterium
GGCACGCTGTCAGCAGGGAGAACGCCACAGATGCCCAGTGACCGGAGCACGCTGCAGCGCGGCCTGCCGGGTGGGGCGGAGCCCCAGTCCTCCTGGCCAGATCCCACCGCGCCAGCCGGCCGTCGGCTGCCCACGACCCCGCGAGAGCGCAAGCCCGCGCTAGCCGCCCTGGCGGTGCTGCTGATCCTGGGCTGCGCGCTTGGCACGGCCTACCTGGTCATCCAGAGCGGCAAGCGCGTCGCGGCGATCGAGATCACCCAGGAGGTCGGCGAGGGCCAGCGGATCCCGCTGAGCGCGATGACCGAGGTCCAGATCGCCTCCGATAGCAGCCTGTCCTACGTGCCCTGGAATCAGGCCGCGCAGGTCGCGGGCTACTACGCCGGCAGCTCGATCCCGGCCGGCACGCTGCTGACCAATGCGATGGTGGCGTCGTCCAGCACCTCGACCAAGGGCAAGGCCGTCATGGGCCTGGCCCTGAAGGACGGCCAGCTCCCGCGTGACCTCCGGGTCGGCCAGCATGTCGACATCTATGAGGTCAGCGACTCGAGCGAGAGCTGCCCCGGCAGCCCCGGCAGCACTCTGGCCGCCAACGCCATTGTGCTGGCCGTGAGTACCCCGTCGGCCTCGGCGGGCAGTGCCGCAGCCGCCGACGTGGAGGTCGCCCTGAGCCCGGCCGACTCGGGCGCGGTGGCCTGCAATGCCTCCAATGGCCTGGTCGGGATCGCCGTCCTGCCCAACGGCGGCCACGGCGCGGGCGCGTCCGGTGCTGGCGCATCCGGGTCGCCAGGACTCGGCAGCAACGCCCCGGCGCCGGGCAGCAGCTCGCCGGCGGGCGGCGCACCCGCGGGAGGGGCATCGGCTCCCGCCGGCTCGAAGTCAGGGTCGCCGAGCCGCGGAAATCACTGATCCATGGCGCTGATCGTTGTTGCTGCCGACAAGGGCGCGCCGGGGGTGACGACCACGTCGGTGGCGCTGGCCGCGGTCTGGCCCCGGCCGGTGCTGCTGGCCGAGTGCGATCCGGCGGGCGGTGATGTGGTCTACCGGCTGCAGGCGGCCGACGGCGGCAGGCTCGACCCGCGGCGCGGGCTGCTGAGCCTGGCCGTAGCCGCCCGCCGCGGCATCCAGCCCAGCCAGGTCTGGGAGCACACGCAGAAGCTGCGTGGCGGCCTGGACGTGCTGGTCGGCATCACCAACGCCGAGCAGGGTGCCGGGCTGGACCCGATGTGGGGTCAGGTCGGCGAGGCGCTGGCCGGGCTGCGGCAGGGAGACGTGATCGCCGACTGCGGCCGTATCGGCCCGGAGGGCCGCCATTACGATTTGCTCGCCCGTGCCGATGCCGTGGTGCTGATCGCCCGGGCCAGTCTTGGCGACATGGTGCGGCTGCGCGACCGGGTGAACGTCGTGGAAGCCGCCCTGCGGCGCCGCGCCGGAACCGCGAGCCGGATCGGCATCGTGGTCATCGCCGACTACAAGCACTTCTCGGCCGCGCTCGCGGAGGTACGCCAGGTGCTCGGCCGGGCCGAGTCGCCCGTCAGCGTGCTGGGCGGCCTTGCCTTCGAGCCGAAGAGCGCCGAGCTGCTCAGCGGCGAGTGGGGTGGCAAGCTCGACAAGTCCTTGCTGATCAGGACCGCCCGCGAGATCGCCTCCGGCCTGGCCGGGGCGCTGCCGGCTCCCCAGCACCGCCCGCCGGAGCAGGCAGCGCTGCCGGCCCCGGAGCCGCCGGCCTCGGCACGGGCCGCCCCGGAACTGTCCGGCCGGGCCGCGCCCGGCGTGCAGCCCGGCGCTTCGGTGCCCGGTCAGCAGCAGCGCCGCGGCCGACGGGGGGTCGCGGGGCAGCCCATCGCTCAGCCCGCGAGCCCGGCCGCGCCAGCCAGCCCGGCTCTGCCCGGCTATTCTCCGCCGCCGGTCATGCCCGCTGCCTCCGCCGGCCCTCCTCCGGCAGGACCACCTGCCGATCCACGCCCGTTTCCGCCGGTGCGGGACTGGTCTCAGATGACGCCCGCGCCGAGCCCGGTCTCTTCGCCGCCAGCAACGCCCGCGCCGACGGCGTTCCCGTCCCCGGTGTCGGCTCCCGGCACGACCGCCTCGCCGTTCCCTACGGCGAGTCCGGACGCGCCAGGGGCCGCACCGCCGCTGGCGGCATCGCACCCGCCGGCGCCGTCACACCACCTGGCGCCGTCGCAGGCACCCGACCGCCCGGGGGGCCGGGTACCCGACGACCGGATACCCATGGATCCGTTGTCGCGGGAGCCGCAGCCGCGCGGTGGTACCTGGCCCATGCCGGGCTCGCCTGTGCCGGATCGGCAGGCGCCTGACCGGCTCGTGCCCGAACCGCCGCTCGCCGCGCTGCCACCGCTGCCGCCCGTGCCGCACGCGGATCCCGCCGCGCCTGCGAACTCGGCTGCGCTGCCCCCCGCCGCTCCCGCAGCGGCGCCGCCGACCAGCCCTAGGCCCGCCGGCCCTGACCCCGTTAGCCCAGGGACGGACAGTCGCGCGTCGGCCGCGGGGACGCCGCTGCGTCAGGTGCCGGGAGATCAGACCTACGGAGCAGCGGTCCTACCGCCGCTGACTGAGGCGGATCGAGAGCCTGGCCGCGCGGGCCGGAACGGCAAGAGCCAGCCCGAGCCGGGAAATGGCCTGCTGGGACCGGCCTACGATTCCCCCGACTGGCACCGGACCAGCCCGCCGCCCGGGCCTGCCGACTCGCGGCCGTCAGCGCGTGCCGGAACTGACCCCGCTGGTCGCCCCGGCCAGCAGGCTCCGGTGCTGCGCGGCGCCGTACTGCCGCCCGCGGCCTCGCCGGATCCCCGCGAGCGGGCCCGGCGCGAGCAGTCCGGACATCAGCAGCCGGGCAACCAGCAGCCGAGTCACCAGCAGCCCGGGCGCGAGCAGCCGGGTCACCGGCAGCAGTCGGATTGGTGGACGGCGCCCGACCCGTGGACCCCGGCCGATCAGGCAGCCACCGATCACGCCGCACGCGATCCCGGCGCAGGCGACTACGGCTCCTATGATCACGGCTCCTATGACCACGGGGCAGCCAGCGGCGGACGCGGCCGGCATGCCGGATCGCTGGACGGCCCGCAGGCGCCTGCCGCCGACCCGGGCGGACGGTAGCGGCATGGACCACAGCCTGGTCAAGCGCCTGCGGGCCGAGGTCGGCGACCGGCTCGCGGAGCAGCGCCGCGTGGATGCGGCCACCGGCACGCCCCCCATGTCGGGGGAAGATGAGCGGCAGTTCGCCCGGGCCCTGGTGGCGCAGGTCCTAGAGGACCACGCGCGCAGCGAGGTTACCTCCGGGCGTACCCCGCCTAACGCCCAGGAAGAGGAAGACCTCGCCGCTGCCATTCACGCCGCGCTGTTCGGCGTCGGGCGGCTTCAGCCGCTGCTGGAAGACCTGCAGATCGAGAACATCGACATCAACGGCTACGACCGGGTCTTCCTTGGCTACTCCGACGGCCGCGAGGTCATGGGCGAGCCGGTGGCCGAGAGCGACGAGGAACTGATCGAGCTGATCCAGGTCCTGGCCGCCTACTCCGGCCTGTCCAGCCGCCCGTTCGATACCGCCAACCCGCAGCTGGACCTGCGGCTGCCGGACGGATCCCGGCTCTCGGCGGTCATGGATGTCACGGCTCGGCCGGCCATCTCCATCCGCCGCGCCCGGCTGGGCAAGGTGTTCCTGGCTGACCTGGTCGGCAACGGCACGCTGTCGGCGGAGGCCGCTACCTTCCTGGCCGCGGCCACCTCCGCGCGCAAGAACATCATGATCGCGGGCGCGACCAACGCCGGGAAGACGACGCTGCTGCGCGCGATCGCCAACCAGATCCCGCCCGATGAACGCCTCATCACCGTGGAGCGCTCGCTGGAACTGGGCCTGGACCATTTTGCTGACCTGCACCCGAACGTGGTCGCCTTCGAGGAGCGGCTGCCGAACATGGAAGGCCAGGGCGCGATCTCCATGGCCGAGCTCGTCCGCCGGTCGCTGCGGATGAACCCCAGCCGGGTCATTGTCGGCGAGGTGCTCGGCGACGAGATCGTCACCATGCTGAACGCGATGTCGCAGGGCAACGACGGGTCGCTGTCCACCATCCACTCCAACTCCTCGCTGGAGGTGTTCAACCGCATCTCCACCTACGCCATCCAGTCCACGGAGCGGCTGCCAGTAGAGGCGACGCACATGCTGATCGGCGGCGCCATCGACTTCGTCGTCTTCGTGCAGAAGCGCAACGAGTACGCCCAGGGCGGGCGGCTGCGCCGGTTCGTAGGCAGCATCCGGGAGGTCACCGGCGTGGACGGGCGGGTGCTGTCGAGCGAGGTGTTCGCGCCGGGACCCGACGGGCGCGCCCTGCCGCATGCTCCGGTCTCCTGCGTTGAGGACCTGGCCGAGCATGGCTACCTGGCGAGCAGCACCGGGGGGCGCTGGTGACCCCCGTGATGTCGGCCAGCCCGCTGCTCGCCGTGCTGATCGGAGCCGCCGGGGGAGCTGCGCTGCTGCTGCTGATTGTCGCGCTCCGCGGCCTGCCGCCCGCCCAGGCCAGCAGCCGGGCCGCCCGGCTGGAGCGGCTGCTGCGCGACCTCGTCGGCCCGCGCGGCGCCGTGGCGCTGATCGCGGGCGTTCTGGCGCTGATTGCCACCGGCTGGGTTGTGGCCGGGATCGGCGCGGTGTTGCTGGTGCTCGGCTGGCGCAGCCTGGGCGGCGCGGCCTCTGAGCGTCGCGCCATGACCCGGCTGGAGGCACTGGCCACCTGGACGGAGTCGCTGCGCGACACCATTGCCGGCGCGGTCGGCCTGGAGCAGGCGATCCCCGCCTCCCTGCGGGCGGCCGCCCCGTCACTGCAGGAGCCCCTGGCCCGGCTGGTGAACCGGCTGCACACCCGGGTGCCGATGGCCGATGCGCTGCAGCGATTCGCCGACGACCTGGATGATCCCACCGCCGACCTGATCATCGCGGGCCTGATCATCAATGCCCGGCTGCGCGGGCCCGGCCTGCGGGACCTGCTGGGCGCCCTGTCGGGATCGGTCCGCGAGGAGCTCGACATGCGCCGGAAGGTCAACTCGGAGCGTCGCTCGACCCGGCGCAGCGCCCAGATCGTGATCATCGTGTCGGTCGGGCTGGCGGCGGGCCTGGCAGTTTTCAACAAGGGCTATGTCCAGGGCTATAACAGCCTGGCTGGCCAGGCGGTCCTGGTCGTTGTCGTCGGGCTGTACGTCGCGGGGTTCATCTGGATGCGCAAGCTGGCCACGTTCCAGACCGCGGAGCGCCTCCTGGTCGGTCCCGTGGCCCGGCCTCCTGCCGAGGGCCCCCCGGCCGGAGCCGCGAGGAGCAGTGCGTCATGACGGTTGCGCTCATCATCGGTGCCGCGGGCGGCCTGGCGCTGTTCCTGCTCATCTACGCCCTGATCCCGCGCCGGGCGACGCTGGCCCGGCAGGTGGCGGCCTTCGATGCCCGGCCGGCCGTGGCCGCCCGCGCATCGAGGCATCTGCTCGACGGGCAGGAGAGCGAGGTCAGCAAGCGGCTCGGGAAGGCGCTGGCCGCGTTCTGCGCCGAGCAGGGCTGGGAGTTCCCGTCGCTGCGCGCGAACCTGTCACTGATCGGCAAGTCATTCGAGAACTACCTGGCTACTAAGGTCCTGCTGGCGCTGTTCGGGTTCATCCTCGGCCCGCTGCTGCTGGCGGCGGCGACGGCAGCGGGGATCAGCGTGCCGTTTGTCATCCCGCTGTGGACGGGCCTGGTGCTGGCCGGGCTGTTCTTCTTCCTGCCCGACCTCGAGGTCAAGCAGAAGGCGGACGCTCGGCGGCGTGACTTCCGGCACGCCATCGGCGCCTTCCTGGACCTGGTGTCGATGAACCTGGCGGGCGGCCGCGGGGTGCCCGAGGCGCTGATGGCGGCCAGCGAGATCGGCTCCGGCTGGGCGCTGGGCCGGATCAGGGACGCGCTCGCCGGCGCCCGGATCACCGGCCTGACGCCGTGGCAGGCGCTCGGCGCGCTGGGTGACGAGGTCCGGGTGGATGAACTGCGGGATCTGGCCGCCGCGCTCAGCCTGGTCGCCGAGGACGGTGCCAAGGTGCGCGAGTCGCTCAGCGCCCGGGCGGCCAGCCTGCGCCGTCGCCAGCTGGCCGACCTGGAGGGCCAGGCAGGCGAGAAGTCCCAGTCCATGCTGGTCGCTCAGATGCTGCTGTGCGCCGGCTTCCTGATCTTTCTCACCTTTCCCGTGGTGGGAGTGCTCCTTGGCACGTAAGGCACAGGCCGCACAGTGGGGGCGGCAGAAGGCGGAGGAATAACATGACGCAGCTGAGCACGGTCTGGGGCTTGAGCCGTACCTTCCTGCATGTTCACCTGGAGCGGCTGCGGACCGCAGCCCGCGAGCAGGACCGGGGCGCATCAGCCGTGGAGCTCGCGGTGATCACCGCGGTGATCCTCGGCATTGCCATCGCGCTGCTGGTTGTCATCGGGAATTTCGTCACCGGGGAAAGCAGCAAGATCCACGGCTGACGCGGCGTACATCGTCATGTCCGGTCTCCGCGCGCGGTGGCGCAGGCATGTTCACGGCTCTGATCGCGGCTCCAGCGTGATCGAGCTAGCCGTCCTCACGCCTGCGCTGATGATGCTGTGCATGCTGATCCTGCAGTTCGGGCTGTGGTTCAACGCCCGGCAGGTAGCGCTGGCATCGGCCCAGGCGGGCGCGACGGTGGCGCGCGAAGAGGCGTTCAGCCAGCCGGGCGGCTGGCAGTCAGACGCGCAGGCCGCCGCCCAGAACTACTACGACAGCCTGCACACCGGCCTGCTGACCAGGGTCGCGCCCCACGCTCACGGCAGTCCGATGACGAATGTCTACGTAACGGTTACGGGCCCGCTGGCCTACACCGTCTTCCCGTTCTTCAAGATCAACCTGACCATTACCGAGACCGCCGGGGGGCCCGTGGAGTGCTTCCGGCCGGCCGGCCAGAACGGCTGCTGACATGCCCGCGACAGTCCCTGGCGCAGGACGCGAACGCCGCGGCGTCCGCCACGCCCGCCAGCCTGACCGCGGCTCGATGACGGTCGAGCTGGCTGTCATCGCGCCGGGCCTGATCCTGCTGCTGCTGCTGATCGGCGCGGCCGGGCGGGTGGTGGAGTCCCAGGGGCACATTGACGGTGCCGCGCGCGATGCGGCCCGGGCCGCCTCGCTGGCGCAGTCGCCCGGCCAGGCCAGCCAGCTGGCCCTGCAGTCGGCCAGCGCTGACCTGGGGACCGGGTGGTGCGCCGCGGGCAGCGTCAGCGCCCAGGTGGCCGGGTTCCCGGCGGGGCTGGCCGGCCCGGGCCAGGACGTGACGGTGACCGTCACCTGCGACGTGAACATGAGCCCGTTCACGATGCTGGGCTTCCGCCCGGCAATGCAGTTCACCGGGACCGGGGTCGCGCCGCTGGATCCCTTCACCTGCCGGAGTGCGACCGCATGCTGACCTGCGCGAGAACCTCGCTCCGCGGCGCTCTGCAGTCAGGGCGACGCAGGCTCGCTGGGCGTGGCGAGCACACTGCCGGTAGCTGCACCACCGGTGATCGCACTGCCCGCGAGCACACGGCCCGCGAGCACGCTGCCCTGGCCCGGCGGCACCGCTCCGACCGCGGCTCGGTCGCCGTGTTCACGGTGGTCTTCGCCATCGCCGTCGTCGCGCTGACCGCCCTCATCGTCGACGGCGGTGTCGCCATGAACGCAAAGGAGCGCGCCGCCGACATCGCCGGCCAGGCGGCCCGGGCCGCCGCCAGCAACATCGACGTCGTCGCGCTGCGCACTACTGGCAAGGCCAGCATCGGCCCCGGCGCCTGCGCGGCCGCCAGCCAGCTTGTCGCCTCCTATGCCAGTGCCGACAGCAGCGGCGTGGACCGGGTCGACAGCGTCACCATCAATTCCTGCTCGGCACCACAGGGCAGCGAGACAGCGACCGTCCGGGTCGAGGTTGTCACCGAGCCTCTGGTTGGCGGGATCTTCGGCTCCGCCACCGAGTTCGCCACCCAGACCGCGACCGCCGAGTGCGGGATCACGCAAGGAGGTAAGTGCTGATGGCGCCACCCATTGTCCGGTCGCGGCCGGCCCCGCAGCGGCAGCGCCGGTCCGCCGCCGACATCATCATCGGCATGCTGGCCGTGCTGGCCCTCATCGCGCTGACCATCGGCGTGCCGTATGCCCTGGTCACCTTCCTGGGCCTGCCGATCCCGCACACCATGCCGTCGATGTCGGACTTCAGTCACCAGCTCGACGTCTTCGCGATCATGAAGGTGCTGTCGGTGCTGGTCTGGCTGGCCTGGCTGCAGCTGGTGTGCTGCGTGATCGCCGAGATCCGCGCCGCGGTCCGCAACGTCGGCGTGCCGGCCCAGATCCCGCTGGCCGGCGGCACCCAGATGCTGGTGCACCGTCTGGTCACTGCCGCCCTGCTGCTGGTCACCGCGTCGGCCGTGCTCGCGCCGGCGCTGGCCCAGCACGCCACCCCGGCGCCCGCCAGGCCCGTTACTGCGTCCGCTTCTGTGACCCCCGGGCCGTCGCTGCGCGGACAGCCGGACGGCCGGGCTGCCGCAACGCCGGCGGCGGCCGCCGACCAGGCGGCGCACCACCAGGCGGTGGAGAAGATCTACGTGGTCAAGCCGCCGGTCGGGCGCTACCACGAGAGCCTGTGGGAGATCGCGCATAACCACCTCGGCGATGGCCGGCGGTACCGCGAGATCTTCGAGATGAACTCCGACCGGGTCCAGCCGGACGGGACGAAGCTCACCATCTCCAGCCTGATCCGGCCCGGCTGGGTGCTGCACATGCCGCGCGACGCGCACGGCCCCGGCATTGAGGTGGTCCGGCCCGGCCATGAGCACGGGCATGCCGGCGGCGCGGATCACCAGGCCGGGCACGGTGCTAGCCATCACGAGGCAGGGCACCAGGGGGCCAGCCTGGGCGGCGCCGCCAGCCAGAACGGTGCCGGCAGCGGCGCCGGAGGCCAGCGCGGGGCGGTCGCCGCCCCCGCGGCGCACGCCGGGCACCACCTCAGCTACCCCGAGGACCTGGCCGCGGCCTCACTGCTGGCCGCCGGGGTGCTGTCGGCGCTGGGCCGCCGCCGCCGCGAGCAGCTGTGGCGGCGCGCATTCGGCCGCCAGATCGCCGTCCCGGACGCCGAGGCCGCGGACGCCGAGGCGGCCCTCCGGCTCGGCGCGCACGAGCCCGCGACGCTGCTGCTGGACACCGGCCTGCGGCACCTGTCCAGCGCGCTGGGGCAGGCGGGCCGTACCCCGCCGACAGTCGTCGCGGCCCATCTCAGCGGCGAGAACCTCGACCTGTGGGTGGCCCCGGCCGACCTGGCCCCGCCCGCTCCGTGGACGGCCGTCGGCGACGGGCAGGTGTGGCGGCTGCCGTTCGCCGCCCTGCAGCGCCTGGACGCCGGGCAGGTGGCCAGCGCGGCCGCCCCGTTCCCTGGCCTGGTCTCGCTGGGCACCGACAGCGGCGGGCGGGTGCTGGTCGACCTGGAGGCGGCGCACGGGCTGATCTGCGTCAGCGGGCCGCAGGAGACCGTGACCGCCGCCCTGTCCGCGATGGCCGTGGAACTGGCGACCAACCGCTGGTCGGACCGGATGAGCATCACGCTGGTCGGCTTCGGCGAGGACCTGACCCTGCTGGCCCCCGACCGGATCACGGCTGTCGCCTCGCTGGCCGAGGCGCTGCCCGGCCTGGAGGCGCGGGCCGCGCAGGTGGCCGACGCGCTGGCCGCCTCCGGAATCGGGTCGGTGCTCACCGGCCGGTCGCTGGGCATCAACCCGGATGCGTGGGCGCCGCATTACCTGATCATGGCGACCCCGCCGGCGCCCGAGGAGCAGCAGCGGCTGCTGGCGCTGGCCACGGTCCGGCACGCCGCCGCGGCCGGGTACGTGGTGGCCGGCGACGTGCCCGGCGCCGCATGGACCTGGCAGCTCACCGGCGAGGGACAGCTCACCGCCGACCTGCTCGGCTTCGACGTGCAGGCGCAACTGCTGCCACCCCGCCAGCACGCGGCCCTGGTGGAGCTGTTCCGGACGGCGGCCGAGCCGGCCGGGCCGGTCCTGGACCCGCTGCCCTCCGGCGGCCCGGCGGCGGTGCCGGCCGCGCACCTGGAGCCGGGCTCGGTCCTGCCAGCCGAGGTCACGATGCTCGGGCAGGCGGCTGTCCGTGCTCCCGGCATCATCGAGCCCGACCGCGTGGCGCAGGTGACCGAGCTGGTCATGTACCTGGCCGCGCACCCTGACGGCGTGCACCCGAATGTGCTGACCGGGACGCTGTGGCCGCGCGGCGTGACCGCCGAGGTGCGCGAGGCCGCGTTCGGCCGGGCCCGTGAATGGCTGGGTGAGGACGCGGCAGGCCGCCCGAACCTGGACACCGACTCCGCCGGGCGGCTGCGCCTGGGGGAGGGCGTCCGGGTGGACTGGCTGGTGTTCCGGGCGCTGGCCGGGCTGGCCGAGCAGGCCCGCGCGCAGGGACAGCTCGCCGCCGGCGGGGCTGGCGGGCCGGGCGGTCTGGGCGGCCCGGGCAGTATGGGCGGTCTGAGCGGGGGCGGCGCGAGCCCTGCGGCCGCGATGGCCGAGGAAGAGCGCTACCTGGCCCGGGCCCTGGACCTGGTCGGCGGTCCGCTGCTGGCCGGGCGCGACGCCGGCCGCTATGCCTGGCTGGCCGCCGACGGGCTGGAGTACGAGGTCGCCGCCAGGGTCGCGGACGCGGCGCACCGGCTGGTCACGCTGCGGCTGGAGGCCGGCCAGGCGGCCCCGGCCATGGACGCGGCCAGGGCCGGGCTGCGGCTCGCCTTCGCCGACGAGCTGCTCTGGCGCGACCTGCTGCTGGCCGCGCACGCGACCGGGGACGCTCATCTGGTGCGCTCGGTGGTGGATGAGGTCTGCGCCCGGACTGCGCTGGATGAGGTGCTGCCCCGGATGGCGCCCGAGACCGAGGCGCTCATCGACGAGATCTGCCCGTCCTGGCGCACCTCGGTGGCCTAGCCAGCCGGACTCCGGGCTCGGGGTGGGACGGTCCGCTATCGTCGGGTGCTGGCGTGGCGGGCCGCCCGCCAGCACGCCCACCTCTGAACCGGAGTAGCCGTGTCCGTAGTCGGTGCGCAGGCCGCGCTCAGCGCGCACACCACGCTGGGCCTCGGCGGCCCGGCCGGCCGCCTGGTCGAGGCCGCAGCGGAGGAACAGCTGGTTGAGGCCGTCCGCGCGGCTGACGCGGCCGGCGAGCCGGTCCTGGTGCTGGGCGGCGGCAGCAACCTGGTCGTCGCGGATGCCGGGTTCAGCGGCACCGTCGTCCGGGTGGCCAGCCGGTCAATAACGACCATCAGTAACGAAACGGCCGATGGCCGGTCCGCCGTCACCGTGTCGGTCGCCGCGGGCGAGCCGTGGGACGGCCTGGTCGCGTGGAGCGTGGCCGAGGGCCTGGCGGGCCTGGAGTGCCTGTCCGGGATCCCCGGCCTGGCCGGGGCCACGCCGATCCAGAATGTCGGTGCCTACGGGCAGGAGGTGGCCCAGACGATCACCGCCGTCCGGGCCTACGACCGGGACACCGGCCAGGTCGTCACCCTGACCAGTGCCCAGTGCGGGTTCGGGTACCGGACTAGCATGCTCAAGCGCGTGGCCGCCGCGGCTGGCGCGGCCACCGGGCGCTACGTCGTGCTGGAGGTGAGCTTCGCGCTGCGCCGCGCGGCCGGGCCGGGCCAGCCGGGACTGTCGCAGCCAGTCCGCTACCCGCAGCTGGCCGCGACGCTGGGGGTGGCGGCAGGGGACCGGGTGCCGCTAGAGCAGGCCCGGCAGGCGGTCCTGGACTTGCGCCGGAGCAAGGGCATGGTGCTGGACCCCGCCGACCCCGACACGCGCAGTGCCGGCTCGTTCTTCACCAACCCGGTGCTGACCGCGGCGCAGTTCGCGGCGCTGCGGGAGCGGGCCGCCCGCCGGCTCGGGCCCGCCGTGGCGGTCCCGCACTTCCCCGGCGGGGATGCCGCGCCCGAGGGAGCGGTGAAGGTACCCGCCGCCTGGCTGATCGAGAAGGCCGGCTTCGCCCGGGGCTACCCGGACGGCGGGACGGTCCGCATCTCGACCAAGCACACCCTGGCGCTGACCAACCCGGGCTCCGGCACGACCGCCGCGCTGCTGGCCCTGGCCAGGGAGATCACCGCGGGGGTGCGGGCCGCGTTCGGGGTGGACCTGGTGAACGAGCCCACCCTGGTCGGCGTCACCCTCTAGAGTCACGGGGCGCCGGGATCAGGCGGCGTGCGTGCGAGCCTGCCGGGACCTCCTCGGGGTCGTCGGCGGCCAGCCACGCGTCGATGCCGGCCAGCAGGCCGGACTTGACCTGCGCCGGGGCCGCCGAGCCGGTGACCGACATCCGGGCCAGATCGGCGAGCTGCGCATCGCTCAGCCCGTGCACGACGCGCGCGAGCTCGTACTGGGCGGTGAGCCGGGGACCGAACAGGAGCGGGTCGTCGGCGCCGAGCGCGATCGGCACCCCCGCGGCGCGCAGCCGCAGCAGCGGCACGTCCGAGGGCGTTGCCGCCACGCCCAGGGCTACGTTGGATGCCGGGCAGACCTCCAGAGTGGTCCCGGCGGCGGCCAGGCGGCCCAGCAACTCGGGGTCGCCGGCCGCGGCAACGCCGTGCCCGATCCGGTCCGCGTGCAGGTCATCGAGGCAGGCCCGGACGCTGGCCGGGCCGCACAGCTCCCCGCCGTGCGGGACCAGGCGCAGCCCCGCCCGGCGGGCGATCCGGAACGCCGGGATGAAATCCGCCACCGTGCCGCGGCGCTCGTCGTTGCTCAGCCCGAAGCCGGTCACGCCGTGGCCGGCGTAGGCGGCGGCCAGCCGGGCCAGCGTCCGGGCATCCAGGGGGTGCCTGGTCCGGTTGGCGGCCACGATGATGCCGATCCCCACGCCGGAGTCAGCGCTGGCCGCGGCAGCCGCGTCGAGAATCAGCTCCAGCAGCGGCGTCAGCCCCCCGAACCGGTGCGCGTACCCGGAGGGGTCGACCTGGATCTCCAGCCACCCTGAGCCATCCACGCCCTCGTCCTGCGCGGCCTCGGCGATCAGCCGGCGAATATCGGCCGGGGTGCGGACGACCGAGCGGGCGGTGTCATACAGCCGCTGAAAGCGGAACCAGCCGCGCTCGTCGGCCGCGCTGAGCTGGGGCGGCCACTCGGTGACCAGCGCCTCGGGCAGGTGAATGCCATGCTCGGCGGCGAGCTCCACCAGCGTGCCGTGCCGCATCGACCCGGTGAAGTGAAGATGCAGGTGCGCCTTGGGGAGCGCGGCAAGCGGCCGGGACATCGGCTCATTCTGGCAGAGTCGCGGGCCCGCGGGGCGGTCGCGGCGCGAGGCCTGCGGGCCGCTCTGCTCCTAGCGCGCCTCAGCCAGGAGCTTGGCCAGCCGGCCGATGCCCTCCTCCAGGTCGGCGTCGCTCAGCGCGCTCGACAGCCGGAAGTACCCGTCAGTCCCGAACGCCTCGCCCGGCACGACCGCCACGTCAGCCTCGTCCAGCACCAGCTCCGCGAGCTCGCTGCTGCTGGCCGGATGCCGTCCGGCCAGCTCCTTGCCCAGCACTCCCCTGACCGAGGGGTAGCAGTAGAAAGCACCCTCGGGCAGCGGGCAGGTGACGCCGGGGACCTCGTTCAGCATCGCGGTCATGAGCTGGCGGCGCCGGTCGAAGGCGGTGCGCATCTGCGCGACGGCCGACAGGTCGCCGCTGACCGCCGCCAGCGCCGCGGCCTGGGCCACGTTGCAGACGTTGGAGGTGGCGTGCGACTGGAAGTTAGTGGCCGCCTTGATCACGTCGGCCGGGCCGATCATCCAGCCGACCCGCCAGCCGGTCATGGCATAGGTCTTCGCGGTCCCGTTCAGGACGACGCAGCGGTCGGCCAGCTCGGGAACAACCACCGGCATGGAGACAAACCGGGCGCTGCCGTAGACCAGGTGCTCGTAGATCTCGTCGGTGATGACCCAGATCCCGCTGGCCGCAGCCCACCGGCCGATCTCGGCCACCAGCCCGGGCGGGTAGACCGCGCCGGTCGGGTTAGACGGCGAGACGAACAGCAGCACCTTGGTCCGCTCGGTGCGGTGCGCCTCCAGCTGCTCGACCGATACCTGGTAGCCACTGGACTCGTCGGTCATGACCGGGACCGGGACGCCGCCCGCCAGGGCGATGGACTCCGGGTAGGTGGTCCAGTACGGGGTCGGCATCAGCACCTCGTCGCCCGGGTCGAGAAGCGTGGCAAATGCCTGGTAGACGGCCTGCTTGCCGCCGTTGGTGATCAGCACCTGGCCGGGCTGGACCTGCAGGGAGCTGTCGCGGGCCGTCTTGGCCGCGACCGCCTCGCGCAGCTCGGGCAGCCCGGCGGCCGGGGTGTACTTATGGAACCGCGGGACCGAGCAGGCTCGGGCGGCCGCCTCGACGATGTAGCCGGGCGTCGGGAAATCGGGCTCGCCGGCTCCGAAGCCGATGACCGGGCGGCCCGCGGCCTTGAGCGCCTTAGCCTTGGCGTCGACGGCCAGCGTGGCTGACTCGGTGATCGCTGAAATCCGGGCCGAGATCCTGCGGTGTGCGGAAGCCATGTGATCCATCGTCGCATCCCGGGCCCCGCCGCTGTCGCAAGGCCACGCCATGGGGCCCATTTGCTGTGTTCGCGTCGATCGGTTCGACTGCGGACGCCGGGACACGTAGACTTCTGGCTCTGGTGGTAACCCACCGGGTGGTCCGTGCGCGCCTTGCTTCCGCGTGGCTATAGGTCACAGTGCCTGTAGCTCATGCTGACGGCTGGGCAACCGCAGGCCAGCACAGGGCAGTAGCTCAATTGGCTAGAGTCCCGGTCTCCAAAACCGGCGGTTGGGGGTTCGAGTCCCTCCTGCCCTGCGAGTGCGGCCCGTGAACCTCACGGGAAGATGGCGGCGCCAGCCGACAATAGATCGTTGCTCAGGTGAGGACATGGCGACTCAGACTCGTGGCTCGGCCGCCGAGAAGGCAGCTAAGCCCGGCCGTCCGGCCAAGCAGGACCGGGTAACCCCGGCCCGGTTCGTCCGGGAGGTCGTCCAGGAACTGCGGAAGGTCGTCTGGCCAACCCGTAAGGAACTGGTCACGTACACGACCGTGGCACTGGTGTTCATCCTCATCATGGTGGCGATCGTCACGAGCCTGGACTACGGGTTCACCAAGCTGGTGTTTGCCGTCTTCGGCTGAGGTCGCGACTAGCCGGGCCGGGCTCCGCGATCATGAGGTCGCGGTTGCGGAGCTTGCCGCTACCGGGGGTCTGATCGCCGTACGCCCGGGCACCGCCGGGTGATCGCGCAGGAAGAGCTGGAGAGAAGAGTAACCGTGTCCGAGTCCGAACTGCCGGTGGGCGAGCCGTCGGCCGAGCACCCGATGACCGGCGAGGCCGCGCAGGCCGATGCTGCCGGGGACAGTGCGGCTGATCGCGAGCCTGAGCTGTCCGCGCTGCTGGCCGAGCCCGAGGCTGCCCAGCAGGCGGAGGCGGAGGCGGAGGTGGACCACGCCGGGGAGCCGGAGTCGCCCGAGGCCGCTGAGCCGGGGGACGACGCGGACGCGGACGCCGACCCGGTCATCGAGTTCAAGACCGAGCTGCGCATGCTGCCGGGCGACTGGTACGTCGTGCACTCCTACGCCGGCTACGAGAACCGGGTCCGCACCAACCTGGAGAGCCGGACGCAGTCGCTGAACATGGAGGATTACATCTTCCAGATCGAGGTCCCCACGCACGAGGTGATCGAGATCAAGGGCGGCAAGCGCCAGCAGGTGCAGGAGAAGGTCCTGCCCGGCTACATCCTGGTCCG
>DASUBV010000168.1:0-10894 GCA_035763085.1 Streptosporangiaceae bacterium
CCGGCGCGGATGTCATAACGTGAGGTCATGGCTGACATGTCGGGGTGGTGCCAGCTCCGGGTCGCGGCCTACGTGGCGACCTGGTGGCGCCGGCACCGGACCGCGGCGGACGTGGGGGCCGCGGCATTCTTCGTGGTGCTCGACACCGTCGTGACCCTGATCGGCGGCAGCTGGTGGCCGGCGCACCCCGGCCCGCTGGCCTGGGCGCTGCTAGCGGCGCAGGCGGCGGCCGTCGCCACGCTGGTCTTCCGGCGCCGCGCCCCGATCGCGGTCGTGGCCGTGCTGGCCGCGTTCACCCTGGCGCTGTCGCTGCTCATCTGGCCCGCCGGGGCGCTGACGCCGGCCAGCGACCAGACCGTGTGGGCGCCGTTCGGGACCGTGCTCGCCGCCTACGCGCCGTTCTTCTACCAGCCCAGCCGGCGGCGGGCCTATCTCGCGGTCGGACTGCTGGCCATCATCGTGGCCCAGCCCTGGCAGCCGTCCCTGACCGTCATCAGCGTCGGGCTGCTCCGTACCGCGGGCGGCCCGCTGCTGGCCCTGTACTTCGATACCCGCCGGCGGCTGATCATGGCGCTGACCGAGCGGGCCGAGCGGGCCGAGCGGGAACAGCACCTGCTGGCCGAGCAGGCCAGGGCCGACGAGCGGGCCCGGCTGGCGGGTGAGATGCATGACGTGGTGACGCACCGGGTCAGCCTGATGGTGCTGCAGGCCGGCGCGCTGCGGGTGACGGCCCCCGACGCGGCGACCCGGCAGACTGCCGAGGACCTGCGGGCCAATGGCAGCCAGGCCCTGGAGGAGCTGCGTGACCTGGTCGGCATCCTGCGGACCGCACCGGAAGACACGGAGTCGCCCGCCGATCCCGGCCTGGCCGCGCTGGTCGCGGAGTCGACGGCGGTCGGCACGCCCGCCGAGCTGATCGAGGACGGTGACCCGGCGCTCGCCTCGCCGGTCGTCCGGCGCACCGCCTACCGCGTGACCCGCGAGGCGCTGACGAATGTGCGCAAGCACGCGCCCGGCGCCCTGGTCACCGTCCGGGTCAGCTACGCCAGGGACGAGGTGCGCATGTCGATCCGCAACGCGCCGCCGCCCGGGCAGGCGCAGCCGGACACCAGCCTGGCGGGCACCGGCTCGGGACTGGGCCTGGCCGGCCTGCGCCAGCGGATCGAGCTCATGCAGGGTACGCTGCGGGCCGGCCCGGCCGCCGACGGCGGCTTCTGCGTCGAGGCCATGCTGCCCGCCTTCGTTCCCACCCCGGAGCCCATCTCATGACTGAGCCGGAAGGACGCGGGACCTGCCGCGTCGTCGTCGTGGACGACGAGCCGATGGTGTGCGCGCACCTGCGCACCATCCTCGGCTCGTCGGGCACCATCGAGGTTGTCGCCGAGGCGCACGACGGCGCGGCCGGCGTCGAGGCGGTCGTCCGGGAGCGGCCCGACGTGGTGCTGATGGACCTGCGCATGCCCGGCGTCGACGGGCTGACCGCTATCGAGCGGATCGGCCAGCTGGCCAGCCCGCCCGTCGTCGTCGTGCTGACGACCTTCGACGCCGATCAGTACGTGCTGCGCGCGCTGCGGGCCGGGGCGGCCGGGTTCCTGGTCAAGTCCACCCCGCCCGAGGACCTGATCGGGCTGGTCCAGGTGGCCGCGGAGGGGCATACCGTGCTGTCGCCGGCCGCGGCCCGGCGGCTGATCGCGGCGTCGGCGGACCGCCAGCCCGCGGCCAGCCGGGCCCGCCAGCTGGTCGGGTCGCTGACCGAGCGGGAGACCGAGGTGCTGGCCTGCCTGGGCGAGGGCCTGTCCAATGCCCAGATCGCCGGGCGGCTGTTCCTGTCCGAGGCCACCATCAAGGGCTACGTCTCGCGGATGCTGGACAAGCTCGGCTGCGCCAACCGCACCCAGGCTGGCCTGCTGGCCCACGAGGCGGGCCTGGTCAGCCGCTAGCCGGCCGGGGCGCGGCTGGCGGTCAGGACAGCTCCTGCAGCGCGCGGACGGCGAGGCTGGCGTGCAGCAGCACGCCGTCCGGCATGACCGAGTCGTCGAAGGCGGCCAGCGGGCTGTGGTTGTCCTGCGCGGCGTCGTAGTCATCGCGCGGGCAGGCGCCCAGGAACAGGTAGCAGCCCGGCACCTCGGCCAGGACCCGGGAGAAGTCCTCCGCGCCGGCGTCCGGGTCGCGCAGCGGCAGGAACCGGTCCTCGCCGAAGACGTCCGCGACCACCCCGGTGGCGAACTGCGCCTGCGCCGCGTCGTTCACGGTGGACGGGTACTCGGTGGTGTAGCGCGCGTCGGCCGAGAGCCCGTGGGCGGCCGCGATCGACTCGCACAGCCGCACCGACGCGGTCGCGATGCGCTCCCGCGCGGCCGCCGAGAACGTCCGCACGGTGGCCTCGAAGGTGGCCTGCTGCGGGATGATGTTGCGCCGGGTCCCGCCGTGGAAGCTGCCCACGGTCACGACCACCGGATCGAAGACGTCGAACTGGCGGGTCACCATCGTCTGCAGCGCGACGACCATCTCGGCGGCCACGCTGACCGGATCCTGCGCCCGGTGCGGCGCCGACCCGTGACCGCCGGTGCCGTTGACCGTCACCATCAGCCCGTCGCTGGCGGCCATCAGCGTGCCCGGCCGGGTGGTGAACTGACCGCGCGGGAACTTCCCGGCGATGACGTGGATCCCGAACGCGCGCGACACCCGCGGCCCGGCGGCGTCCAGCACGCCCTCGGCGATCATGTGGCCCGCGCCGTCCCACCCTTCCTCGCCCGGCTGGAACATGAACACCACGTCCCCGGCGAGCAGGTCCCGGTGTGCGCTGAGCAGCCGGGCCGCGCCGACCAGCATCGCGGTGTGCAGGTCGTGCCCGCAGGCGTGCATCGCGCCGTCGATCGTGGAGCTGAACTCCAGGCGGGTGGCCTCCTGCACCGGCAGCGCGTCCATGTCGCCGCGCAGCAGGACCGCGGGCGCGGGCCCGGTCGCGCCGGCGCGCGCCGTCCCGCGCAGGACCGCGGTCACGGACGTGGTCGAGGTGCCGGTAGAGATCTCCAGCGGCAGGCCGCTGAGCGCCGCCAGCACGGCCTGCTGCGTCTCGGGCAGCTTCAGCCCGATCTCGGGACGCTGGTGCAGCTGGTGCCGCAGCTGCGTGATGTCATGCTCCAGCTCGCGCACGTCGGCGCGCAGCACCTCCGTCACTGCCATTCCCGGGGCCGGCCTAGTGCGCTGCCTCGTAGCGGGCCAGCACGTCGGCGGGAATCCGGCCGCGGTCAGACACCTTCAGGCCCTGAGCGCGGGCCCAGGCGCGCACATCGGACTGGTCATGGCGGGCCGGCCGCAGGCCCCGCACCGCCCGCCGCGTGCCGGGCGTCTTGCGGGCCGCGCCGATAAAAGGCGCCAGCGCCCGGGCGAACTGGTCCGCGTGCGTCTGAGAGAGGTCGATTTCGTAATCCACCCCGTCCAGCCCGAACCTGACCGTGCCCTCGGCCTCGCTGCCATCCATGTCGTCCACATACAGGATCTGCGTCCGCTGCGCCATTATCAGCCACTCCGCTCAGATTAGGTCTAGCGTCTAGACCATAAGCCTAGGCGATGTCGTCGGCACCGCAGTACCTTTTCGCCATCCTCTGCCCGCTTCTGACACCGGGACCAGCGAGAAATTGCCGGAAAACGAAACGATCACTCCGTATAGAGACTCAGCGTATACACGCAGTGTACTGTCGCGCTCATGAATGTCCCGCTGGCTCTCCTCGGACTGCTTGAGCGCCAGCCCAGTCATGGCTATGACCTCAAACGCGACTATGACCAGTATTTCGGCCGCGGCCGGCCGCTGCCCTTCGGGCAGGTGTACGCCACGCTGGGCCGGCTCGCCCGCGACGGCAAGGTCGTGGCCGGGGACGCCGAGCCGGGGGCCGGGCCTGACCGGAAGCGGTATGTCATCACCGAGGCCGGCGCGGCCGAGTTCGGGCGCTGGCTCGCCGAGCCGGCGGCCGCCGAGCCGCACCTGCAGACGATCTTGTTTGCCAAGGTCGTCCTGGCCCTGATGCTCGGCCGGCCCGCGCACCGGTATCTCGATGCCCAGCGCGCCGCGCACCTGCAGCGGGTGCGCGAGCTGACGGAACTGAAGCGCGCCGGCGAGCTGGTCGACGGGCTGCTGGCCGATCATGGCCTGCTTCACCTCGAGGCCGACCTGCGCTGGATCGACGTGACCGCCGCCCGGCTGGACGACCTGGCCCGCATCGTGCGCCCGCAGGGCCCGGTACCGGGAGACGCGCGATGACCGGGGAGCGCGGCACTACCCCGGCCGCAGCCACCGCCGTGGCGGCCCGGCCGTGACTCCGGAGCGGCCCGGCAGCCGCATCGAGGCGCGCGGGCTGGTCGTGTCGTCCCGGGCGCGGTCAGCTCAGGACTGCGCCGCGGCCAGCACGAAGTCCATCTCGGCCACGAACCGGACATCGGGCGGGTCCTGCGGGCCGGCCGGGCGGAAGTCCCGGATCAGGGAGTCCTTCACCCCGAAGACGGTGTCGCTGCCGAGGTAGGGGTTCTGCGCGTCGAAGATGTGCGTGGTGACCGGCGCGTAGCCCGGCGCGGAGACAATGGCGTGAATGTGCGCCGCGCGCCACTGGTGCCGCCCCGCCGCGCGCAGCAGGTCCCCGGCCGGGCCGTCGGCCGGGACCGGGTAGCTGACCGGGCGCACGGTGCGGAAGTGGTAGCCGCCGTCCGCGCCGGCGGTGAAGATGCCGCGCAGGTTGAACCGCGGCTGCCGCGGATCCTGGGTGTCATACAGCCCGTTGGCCGCGGCCTGCCAGATGTCCAGGGTGGCCCCCGGCAGCGGCGACCCGTCCTGGCTGAGGACCCGGCCGCGGACCAGCGCGGGGTCGCCGTCCTGCGGACGGCCGAGCTGCTCGCCCGGCGCGCGGTCCGGCGCGCCGGGCACGTAGAACGGGCCCAGGACCGTCGACTCGGTGGCGCCCGGCTCGGCGTGCACGAGGTCGACCAGCGAGGACAGGCCGAGCACGTCGGACAGCAGGATGAACTCCTGCCGCTCGCCGTCACACAGGTGCCCGGTGGCAGTGAGGAACTCCAGCCCGGCCCGCCATTCCCGCGGGGTCAGCCGGGTCTCAGCCGCGAATTCGTGCAGGTGGCGGATCAGGGCTGCCAGCAGCTCGCGCAGCCGGGGATCGGCCGTGCCCGCGTAGGCGTCCAGCACCTGCTCGGTGAGCTGCTCCGGGGTCATGGCCGCCATGTCGCCGTCTCCTTGCCGCTGGCCCGGCCGGGCCAGCGCGCAGCCCGGCACTCGTGTCCTGCCATCATCGCAGGGGCTGGCCGGGCCCTGGCCGGCCCGCCGGGGCAGGCGGCTGGGCCGGCCGCGGGCTGGTCCCGGCGTGGTGTCCGATCCGTTCAAGACGGCCGGCCAGCCGGCGCCCTACCGTGCTCGTTATGACTGATGCATTCGTGGCGGGAGACCGCTTCATCCAGGCCCAGGGGCGGCTGCTGGAGCGCCGCCTGCTCGCTGCCTGTTTCGGCGGCGCGCCCGCGGCCGGGGTCATTGATGCCCTGCGCGGCTACCAGAATGCCGACGGCGGGTTCGGGCACGGCCTCGAGCCCGACAAGCGCTGCCCGGCCAGCCTGCCGATCGACGTGGAGATCGCGTTCCAGGCCATGGCCGCGGCGGGCACCGCTGACCGCGAGATGGTGCAGCGCGCGTGTGATTTCCTGGCCTCCACCGCCGCCGCGGCGGGCGCGGGCGGCGCCGTGCCGCTGGCCTTCCCGGTGATCGAGTCCTACCCGCGCGCGGCGCACTGGACGGACTGGACCTATGCGCCGGGCCTTAACCCGACGGCCGGGCTGGCCGGCCTGCTGTACCGGCTGGGCATCGACCACCCGTGGCGGGACCAGGGCACCCGGTACTGCTGGGAGCAGCTGGAGTCGGGAGCCGTCCCGTCCGACGCGCATGCCCTGTCGGAGGTCATGGTCTTCCTGGAGTACGTGCCCGAGCGCGAGCGCGCCGATGAGCACGCGGCGGCGCTGGCCAAGGACCTGGGCTCCACGCCGATGTTCCAGCTCGACCCGGACGCCGAGGGCTACGGGCTGTCGCCGCTGTCCCTGGCGCCGGCGGCGGACTCGCGGTGGCGGTCACTGTTCACCGAGGAGCAGATCGGCGCCTTCCTGGACCGCACGGAGCGCACGCAGCAGCCGGACGGCGGCTGGCCGATCGCCTGGGAGCCGCCCAGCCAGGCCTCCCTCCTGGACTGGCGGGGCATGGTCACCTTGTCGGCGCTGCGCACGCTGACGTCCTATGGCCGGCTCCGGGCGCCGGTCCCTGCGGCGGCCGGGCGCTAGCCGGGCTTGCGGGCCACGCCGCCGTGCGCTGAGGTCGCGCCCGGCGGCATCGCGTCGCTGGGATCAGGCCGCCAGGTGTGCACGTACACCAGGCCCGGCGGGACCAGGTCCAGCCCGTCG
The DNA here is from genome assembly GCA_035763085.1 of Streptosporangiaceae bacterium. Lineage (GTDB taxonomy): Bacteria > Actinomycetota > Actinomycetes > Streptosporangiales > Streptosporangiaceae > DASUBV01. The sequence goes on from DASUBV010000168.1 coordinate 6,445, forward strand.
AAGAACCTGGCCACCTGCTCCCTGGTGCGCAGCGTCTGCGGTGTGGACACCCGCTCGTTGTACCGCTTCATGGCCTCGGCCTGGGCCTTGTGGATGTCCAGGGCCGGGTGCGAGATGGCCAGGTAGCTGCCCGGCGGCAGCTGCGCCGTCAGGTCGGCGACGATCCGGTACGGGTCCTGCTCATCGGTGATCAGGTGCAGGATGCCCAGCAGCATCAGGGCGACCGGCTGGCGGAAGTCCAGGGTGTCGGCGGCCGCCGCCAGGATCGGCGCCGGGTCGCGCAGGTCGCCATGCACGTACTGGGTGGCGCCCTGCGGGCCGCTGGCCAGTAGCGCTCGGGCGTGGGTCAGCACGATGGGATCGTTATCGGCGTACACGATCCGCGCGTCAGGCGCGACCGCCTGGGCGACCTGGTGGGTGTTGCTCGCCGACGGGATGCCGGTGCCGATGTCCAGGAACTGCCGGATTCCGGCCTCGGCCGCCAGGTACCGGACGGCACGGGCCAGGAATGCCCGGTTGGCCCGGACCCGGAACCGCAGGCCCGGCGTTACTGCCAGGACCCGCTCGGCGGCCTCCCGGTCGGCGGCGTAGTTGTCCTTGCCGCCGAGCCAGTAGTCATACACCCGCGCCGGGTGGGCGACCGAGGTGTCGATATCGATGTCCGGCTGGTCGCCGGGCTCCTGGTCAGTCACGGCGCGCTCCTCCGTCAGGAAGTCAGCATTCTGCCACGCTGTGCTGACTTATCCGAGCAGGGCGTCGAGGGCCGCGGGGCAGGAGGCGGTGCGAAGGGCCCGGGCCGTGCCGTCACCCAGCAGCCGCTCTGCGCGGTCAACCAGGGCGGGGCGGCGGGCCCGGTAGGCGGCCAGGCTCCGGCTCTGCCGCCGGAACTCGGCCATGTGCAGCACCGGCAGCAGCTCGGCGAACTCGCGGACCGGGCCGTGCAGCGGCCCGATGCGCTCCGGCGCGCGGCCGGCCGCGAACGGGAGCTGGGCGAGCGCATCCGGCACGTCCGCCATGACGGGGTCGGCGGCGGCGAACTCGACCTGCCGCAGGCCGGTCATGATGATCGCGCTGGCGCACATCAGGCAGGGCGCCAGGGAGGTCAGCAGCCGCAGGCCGGGCAGCCGCCGGCGCGGCAGCGCGGCCAGCGCGTTGACCTCGGCGTGCGCCAGGTAGCTGCCGGCCAGGGCGCCGGGCGGGGCCTCGTGCTCGCCCTCCCGGTTACGGCCCCGGGTGACGACCCGGCCCGCCTCGTCCACGGTGACCGCGCCGACTCCCAGCGACCCGCTCCGCCATGATGCCCACGCTTCTTCCAGGCAGGCCCGCCACGCCGGGCTGACCAGTCGCCAGGCCATCACCGTGAGATCACCGCCCCCTTTGTCAGCCCCATACCTCGAGTCTGCGCCTGCGAGCCCGCCCCGTCGCCCCATTTCTTCAGCAGCGCAAGCCGGAATCCCGGGCGGCGAAACTCGCTCGCTGCCGCAGCGCGATGCTGGCTACTATCCGGCGGACAGCCGCTGAATGAGGAGGACGGCCATGTACCGCGACTTCGACGACGAGGCGTCCTTTTGAGCCGACCAGCAAGCGCCGCCGGGGGTTCCCTCTAGCGAGACCGCGGTCAAGCGCGGCGACCGGGTCGTCGGTACCGGCACCGAGCTGATCGAGAAGCTCGGCCGCAACGACCCGTGCCCGTGCGGGTCCGGCCGGCGCTTTCCGCCGGTGCTGCCGGTCCGGCGGCCGTTTCGACGGCGCCCCGGCCAGCTATTACGTACGCGACTGAGGCTCGCGCGCGCCAGCCTGTGGCAGCGGGTTCATCACGGCTGGCGGGCGTGACCAGGGCGGGCGACGCTCGCCGCGGTGAGACAACCGCTGGTCGCGTCCTGCAGAACCGCGCGACCGCGGCCGGGATGGCCAGCGCAGTGGCAGTGCGGCGGCGCCCGGCCGGGGTGCGGCTGGCCAGGCCGGGTTCAGGCCGGGGCGGGAGCTCCGGCCGGGACTGACTGGATGGCCGCCAGGGTCTCGGTCCAGAAGAAGGCCGCCATGAAGAACTGCAGGGTGTCGCCTTTCTCCAGCATGAGCCTGCGGTACATCACCATCTTGCCGACGTCGTACCCGGCGAGCATGTCCTGCCAGGCGGCATGATCGCCGGCCAGCAGGAAGACGGCGCCGGGCTCGGCCTCGGCCCGGCTCAGGATCTGCGCGGCGCTCACAGTGCCGCCCTCGAAGTCCAGTACCAGGGTGTCGCCGTCGGCGCCGGGCGGCGCGTCGCGCACGGTGAGCGCGAGCCGCCCGGTCACGAGCGGGCGGACCATGTCGATCCAGTCCCAGAAGTCGTGCAGCTTGCTGGCCTTGTACTCGGGGCTGGGCCAGGCGTTGCAGGCGGCCCGGCAGCCCTGCGCCCAGGCGGCCGTCATGAACTCCGGCATTTCAGCCCCCCGCCAGCGTCGGCTTCACCGCGGACAGCCGTTCCTCCAGATCCGGCGGCAATGACACGCCGACCATGTTGAGCTTGCGCTGCAGCTGGCTGCCGAACAGCTCCGACACCCGCTCCTCGGTCCAGCCCAGCGGCTCGTAGTAGATGTAGCCCGACCGGGCGGCGCTCATCGTCAGCAGCGTGCGCAGGGTGTCGTGCAGGTCGGTCACGTAGGCCGGGTTCTCGGCCAGCAGGTCGCGCACGAACCGCAGGCCCGCCTGGACGTGCCGGGCCTCGTCGCGGCAGGTGGCGGTGAACCCGGTGTAGTAGGCGGGCAGCAGCTGACGGTCGCGGGCGTAGTTCAGGGTGATCTTCATGACCGACAGGGCCAGCACGCCCTCGATCCAGATCACGTAGGTAGTGGCGTACTTCATCTGCAGGTGCTTGTTGTACGGGTCGCGGCGCAGGTCGTCGGTGAGGTAGGCGAGCAGCCCGAACGGGCCGACGAAGGTCTCCTGGATGTAGGGCCACGAGCCGTCGAGGATGTCCATGATGCCGTCGCCCTCCAGGCCGACGACCTCGCGGTAGAAGCGGTCGAAGAAGACGGTGTGCCGGGCCTCGTCCTCCAGGTGGCTGGTCAGGAAGATCCGGTAGTCCTCGGGCACGCCGAACAGCAGCGGCGCGAGCTCGGCGGCCACCTGCCGCTCGCCGTGGTGGAAGCCCGAGGCGATGGTCAGGAACGAGTTGCGCGCGTCGTCGGTCATCCGCTCGGCCCAGTCGGTCTTGTCCCGGCTGAAGTCCAGCTCGTTGACGTTCCACCGCTGCCGCAGGTACCGGTCGTAGAGCTTGAGGTAGTCAGGCAGCCGGCCATAGGGCACGTGCACGTACTCGAGCACGTCGTCGATGTCGGCCTCGCCGAGCCCGCTCAGGTCGTCGGCTTCAATGCGGGCCAGGGCAGCGTCGGCGACGGTCACGGGGATCTCCCTCCGTAGCGGGCATCCGGCAGTCACCGCCGAGGCGGGACAGATGCCTCAGTTGCGATGCTAACCTCCGCCCGGCCCGCCGATCCTCCCTCCATTGCCGGCAATTCCTGAGGAATGGCGCAGCGGCCAGCGACAGTCTCGCCCCGATGGGACAGGAGGCCAGCAGCACCTGGCTACAGACGGTGACCCGCGGCCGCGCTGGATGCCGAGCTCGGCGAGGGCGGCGAGCCGCCGCGGGCGCACCGGGACTCCCCGTACACGGTGATCTACCGGGTCGAGGTCACGGGCGCGCCGTTCACTTGTGACGTGATCGCCTCTTTCCGCGACCGCCTGGAGGCGGGCACGGCGGCGACCCAGCTCACACTCCGCCGCCAGCGCAGCTACTGACGAGCCCGGATGCGAGTTTGCCCGAGTGCGTCAACTGCTCTACACTAAGGACGATTCAGAGAGTCTCTTTCAGAGAAGATGACGCAGAGAAGATTGAGGAACTCTAGTGCCGACCATGACGGTTTCGGGTCATACCTACGACCTCGATCCTCAGCGCGTCCGGGAGGCCGTGGCGGGCGTGCTCCCGGAGCCGATCTACGAGCACTTCGTGGTCATCGACGGCAGGCGATGGCCGCCCAAGCAGGTCCTGTCCCTCGTGACGGGACTCGATCGCGCTGATTTCACCACGCATCAGGCGCGTCGTGCTCTCGTTCGGCTGGGCTTCACTGCAGCCAGGGCGGCACGCCACGGCCGCCGCACGATGGGAGCCTCGTCTGTTCTCTCGCAAGCGGCTGCGGCGGAGACGCCCGCTCCCGCACCCCTGGTAGAAGCGTTGCGGCCGTTCATGGGCATGTGGGTAGCGGTACGGGGCGACGAAGTACTCGTAGCGGCACCTACCGCACGGGACGTCGTGGCCTGGCTGTCTCGGCACCGGCAGCAGGCTGAGTCCATGTTCCGCGTGCCACAGGCCGACCAGTCAATTTCCGGTGCGGCCCCGCAGTGAGGTTTCAGTTCCGGGCGCTGCCAGCTGCTGGCGGCGGGGTAATGACGCCCCGCCCGGTGATCG
>DASUBV010000169.1:0-7668 GCA_035763085.1 Streptosporangiaceae bacterium
GGCCGGCTGGCAGAATCGCGGCATGACTTCTGTAGCCGTAATCACCGGGGCCAGTAGCGGAATCGGAGCGGCCAGCGCCGTGAAGCTGGCCGAGGCGGGCTACCGGGTGGTGCTCACCGCCCGGCGGGCCGACCGGCTAGCCGAGGTAGCCGAGCAGATCACCAAGGACGGCGGTCAGGCGGAAATTCACCAGCTGGACGTGACCGACCGGGCGGCGGTCGAGGAGCTCGGCGCGGGCCTGGACCGGTGTGACGTGCTCGTCGCCAACGCCGGCGGCGCGATCGGGCTGGACCCGGTGGCGGATGCCTCGCCGGCGGACTGGCGCCAGATGTACGAGGTCAACGTGCTGGGCACGCTCAACGCCGCGCAGGTGCTGCTGCCCAAGCTGATCGCCAGCGGCGCCGGCACGATCGTGCTGATGGGCTCGACGGCGGGTTTCGTGGCCTACGAGGGCGGCGGCGGCTACGTGGCGGCCAAGCACGGCACGCACGCCATCGCCGGCACGCTGCGCCTGGAGCTGTACGACAAGCCGGTCCGGGTGATCGAGATCGCGCCGGGCATGGTCAAGACCGATGAGTTCGCGCTGAACCGCTTCCGGGGCGACGCGGCCAGGGCAGACGGCGTCTACGCCGGCGTCGCCGAGCCGCTCACCGCCGAGGACGTGGCCGACGCGGTGGCCTGGACGGTGACCCGCCCGGCGCACTTCAACGTCGACCTGATGGTGATCCGCCCCCGCGCCCAGGCCGCCCAGCACAAGGTCTACCGCGAGAACTGACCCGCATCGCACCAGGCAGGCGGGCAGTCCAGCCCGTCAGTCCAGCCAACCCGTCCCACCAGATGGGGCCCGGATGCCGCCCGTCAGGTGGTCTGGGTGACCTTGGTGAGGCCGCGCGGGGCGTCGGGGTTGAGGCCCAGCCGACGGGACAGCGCTTCGGTCAGCAGCTGACCCGGCACGATCAGCCCCATCGGGGCCAGCCACTCCGGCAGCGCCGGGCCGGGCAGCGCCCGCGAGCAGGCCTCCGCGAGCTGCGCGCCGCCGCCGATGCCGTACGCCCTGGCTCCCGACCTGGTGATCCGGCGGGCCAGCTCGACCGTTCCCGGCAGCGTCGGCCCCGACTCGGCGGCTAGCACGATGGCCGGGGTGTCGGCGTCCACCACGGCCAGCGGGCCGTGCAGCAGGTCGGCCCAGGACTGGCCCATCGCGTGCAGGTAGCAGGCCTCCTTGAGCTTGAGCGCGAGCTCCAGCGCGGCCGAGTAGGCCAGGCCGCGGCCGGACACCACGACGCCGGGCACCGCAGCCAGCTCGCTGACGATCGCGTCGAACTCGGCTGGCTCGGCGAGCATCGCCTCAACGGCGTCCGGCACCGCGCGCAGCTCGCCGGTGTCCAGGTCGGCACCCAGGCCGAGAGCCAGCACCGCCAGGGCCGCGAGCTGGGTGGTGAAGGTCTTGGTCGCGGGCACGGCCTGCTCGGTCCCGGCCTCCGTCACGAACGCGACCTCGGCGGTCTCCGCCAGCGGCGACCCCGCCCCGTTGGTGATGGCCAGGGTGCGCGCGCCGCAGTCGCGTGCCCAGGCCAGCGTCTCGACGATCTCCCCGGTCCGGCCGGACTGCGACAGCGCGACCGCCAGCACGCCGGACAGGTCCATCCGGCTGCGGTAGGTGGTGGCGATGGACGGCGCGGCCAGGGTGGCCAGCCGCCGGCCGTAGGCCTGGATCAGGTAGCTGCCGTACACGGCCGCGTTGTCCGAGGTGCCACGGCCGATGAACAGCACCTCACGGGTCTGGCGGCCCAGCGCGGCCGCCTCATCCCGGCGCGGCAGCAGGCTGGAGATCGTGGCCCGCAGCGCGGCCGGCTGCTCAGCGATCTCGCGGCCCATGAACGACCGGTCCTGTTGAGAAACGTCTTGCCCGTCGCCGGTCGACACGCTCACGGCCACCCTCCGTCGTCACAGCATCGCTCGCATTGCCCCGGGCCGGCCCGGCAGTCCACCTGCCACGCCCCGCGCCGCCGTCCAGTCACGGCCTGCCAGGCCCGGCGGGCCGCCTCAGCTGCCAGCGGCCCCGGCGCGAGCGCCGGAGACCTGCCGGCCGCCGATCCAGGTTGCCCTGGCCCGTAGGTCGCGGCCGAGCCAGACTAGGTCGCCGGCCGCGCCCGGGGCAATACGGCCCAGGCCGGGGCATCCGATGAGATCAGCCGGGATGCGCGTCGCGGCGGCCACCGCCGTCACCAGCGGCACGCCGGAGGCCACCATGTTGCCGACGGCCACGTCCATCCGCAGCGCCGAGCCCGCCAGCGTCCCGTCGGCGCGGACCGGCGGCGCACCCGGCTCGTCCGGCAGCTCAATAGGCTCCCCGCCGAGCAGGTACCGGCCCGCGGGCATGCCGGAGCAGGCCGCGGCATCGGTCACGATCACGATCCGGCCAGGTGCCGCGGCGAACGCGATCTGGCAGGCCGCCGCGCTGACGTGATGCAGGTCGGTGATCAGCCCGCTGGTCAGCCGCGGGTCGGTGAGCGCCTGGCCGACCACGCCGGGCTCGCGGTGGTGCAGGCCCCGCTGCGCGTCGTACAGGTGCGTGACCATCCGGGCGCCGGCGTCGGCGGCGGCGGCCACCTGCGCGGCCGTCGCGTCGGTGTGCCCGACGCTGACCAGCACCCCCGCGCCGGTGAGCTGGGTGATCGCGGCCAGCGCGCCGGGCCGCTCCGGCGCCAGGGTGAGCAGCCGCAGGTGCCCGCCCGCCGCGGCCAGCAGCCGCTCGATCGCATCCGGCGCCGGGTCGATGATCCAGTCCGGGTTGTGCGCGCCGCGCCGGGCCGGCGCGATAAACGGTCCCTCGAGATGAATCCCCAGGACGCGGGCGCCGGCCGGAAGACCTGGCCAGAACGAGGCGGCCGCGGAGAACGCCGCCACGAGCTGGTCGACCGGCGCCGTGATGAAGGTCGGGACGAACGCGGTGGTCCCGGTCTCCGGCAGCCGGCCGATCACCCGCGCCCAGCCCTCCGGGCTGGCGGCCATGAACTCCTCGCCGTAGAAGCCGTTGACCTGGAGATCGACGAAACCCGGCGCCAGGACCCCATCGGGCAGCTCGATGTCGGCACCGGCCGGCGGCGAGCCCGCCCCGGCCTCGGTCACCTGCCCGTCGGTGAGCACGACGTAACCGGGGCTCAGGATCTCCGCGGCCAGGCCCGTGACGATCTGCGGAGCGGTGATGACCAGGGTGGCGCCAGCCGGGACCCGCGGGCCGGGCTGGGACACCGCGCTCAGCTGGACACCTGGTTCAGCTCGCCGGGGCCGGCTGTCGGGTGACCCGGCATCCCGCTGGCCCGGGTCGCGGCCTGGCCGTCGCCGGCCTGAGCGAGGAACAATCGCATGATCCTGGCCACCTCGTCGGGCCGCTCCATCATCGCCACGTGCCCCACCTTAGGCAGGACGACCACCCTGGCGGAATGGAAGGCCCGCGCCGCGCGGCCAGCGGTGGCCGGGTTCACCAGGCGGTCCTCGCTGCCGTGGATCACCAGGGTGGGCGCGGTGACCCGGGCGGCGTCGCGCCACAGCGTGGCCGGGCCCCAGCGCAGGTACTCCGCGACGATCGCGCGCGCCGAGCCGAGCAGCGCCTCGGCCTGGTAGCCGACGCCGTCGCGGCGGATGACCTCCTCGACCTCCTCCCGGAACCGGTCCGGGTGCAGCAGCGAGGGATCCCCGTACAGCTCGCGGATCGTCTGCGCGGTGCGCCGCTCGGCAGGCACGGTCTCCAGGTGCCGCAGGGCCCACGGCCCGAGGCCGGGCAGGCTGGCCGCGGCCACCCGCAGCGGGCCTATCCGGGGACGCAGGTCGGGCAGCGCGGGCGAGACGAGCGTCAGGGTGCGGATCAGGTCCGGGCGGCGAGCGGCGACCCGGGTGCACACCGCGCCACCGAGCGAGTTGCCGACCAGGTGCACCGGCCAGCGGCCGCCCTCGTCGATCAGGGCGATGACCGCCTGAGCGTGCGCCCGGATGGAGTAGTCATGGCTGACCGGCACGGGCGAGTGGCCGAATCCGGGCAGGTCCGGCGCCTCGCAGTCCAGCACCGGGCCGGCCGGGCCGGGCGGCGGCCCGGGATGGCTGAGCAGGTCCATCAAGTCGGTCCAGTTGCGCGCCGAGCCGCCCAGCCCGTGCACGAAAACGGCGGGCTCGGCCGAGCCGGGCCCGGGCCTGGCACCGGGATCGGGGACAGCACCGGGATCGGGGACGGCCGCAGCCATCCGGACAAACAACTGCCCGGTCTCCAGCGTCACGAAGTCGCCGGGCCAGGGCGGGATGGGGCCGGCCATGATCTGACTCTAACCGCGGGTCACGACGGTCGCCGGCGCGGCAATGCGCGCTGTGCCCGGGCTGGCGGCGGCCAGGCCGGCCACGACGGTCGCCGCCGCCGCCCTGCGGGCCGGCGCTGGCGCGGGGGCGGGGGCGGCCTTGCGGGTCACGACGGTCGCTGGCACGGGCATCTAGCTGGCCCGTTTCCGGGTCCGGCGCTGGGCGGCCGGCTTCTCGGCGGCCTTGCCGTCATCGTCCTTCTCGCTGGCGCGGGACCGGGCTGACTTGGCGGCCGGCGAGCGGGACCCGGAGGCCCGTTTGGCTTCGCCCTTGGGCTTGGCCGCGCCGGATTGCTCGCCCCGCGCGGCGGCCAGGCTGGCCTTCAGCGCATCGGCCAGGCTGGCCGGCGGGCCCGCCTCCTGGTCGGGCTCGGGCTGCACGACCTCACGGCCCTCGACCTTGGCATCGACCAGTTCCTGGAGTGCCTCGCGGTACCCGTCGTGGTACTCCTCGGGGTCGAAGTCCACCGTCATCGAGTCGATCAGCGAGGTGGCCATCCGCAGTTCCTGGGAGCGGACCTCGATGTCCTCGTCCAGGAAGCCGAAGTCGGCAGCGCGGACCTCGTCGGGCCACAGCAGCGTCTCCAGCACCAGCACGCCGTCGCGGGTGCGCAGCGTCGCCAGGGCCTCGCGCTGCCGCAGCGCCACCTGCGCGATGGCGACCCGCCCCGAGCGCTCCAGCGCGTCCCGCAGCAGCGCGTAGGCGCGCACGCCCGCCGTCTCGGGCTCGACGTAGTAGCTGCGGTTGAACAAGATCGGGTCGAGCTGGTCCACCGGGGTGAAGTGCAGGACCTCGATGCTCTTGCTGGTGGACAGCGGCAGGTCAGCCATGTCCTCTTCGGTCAGGATGATCATCTCGCCGGTGGGCAGCTCATACCCCTTGGCCACGTCCTCATAAGGGACCTCATCCCCGTCCACCGAGCAAACCCGCTTGAACCGGATACGACCGCCGTCCTCGCGGTGAACCTGGCGGAAGGCGATGTCCTTCTGCTCGGTCGCGGCGTAAAGTTTCACGGGGATCATGACGAGGCCGAAGGAGATGGCACCCTTCCACATGCTGCGCATGATCTCTCCTTACCCCGAGGCCAGATCGGGTACCGGTAACCAGCATCGCTCGTGATCAGCCCGTGTACAACGGGCGCCGTGCTGACAATCTCGGCATAACGGGCGAGGTCCCTGACCGGCCCGCCCGGCCGGCGCCAGCCGGGCCAGGCGGGGGTCCGGTCCGGAGTTTGTCCGATTTTTCCGGTGGTACGACTCACTCCAGCGGGAACCCGCGACAGCGAGTGCTCAGCAAATTTAAGGGGGCACAGCATGAGCGACGACAGCCTTGAGGCATCCGAGGCCGACGCTGCCGAGCAGGAGGCCACATCCCTGCCCGGCGACGACGAGACGGACTCCGAGCAGGCCGGGGTGCCGCTCGAGGCCGACCCGGCGGACGCGGCGGAGCAGGCTCGCGAGGTGCCCGACAACGAAGACGAGGATTACCGGTAAGCCGTCAGTCGGCTGGCCAGCCGTAGAATCGCTCTGGGACCCGGCGGCAGCGCCGCCACCGGCCGCACGACCGCACCGCAGCACCTACAGACGTCGGAGTTCATGTGACCGCTTCGCCGCAGACCAAGTCGGCTAGTACCCGCCTGCCGCGCCCCGCGCGACGGCGGCAGCTGCTCGGCGCGGCGCGCGATGTATTTGTCGCCCAGGGCTATCACGCGGCCGCGATGGACGAGATCGCCGAGCGGGCCGGGGTCAGCAAGCCGGTGCTCTACCAGCACTTCCCTGGCAAGCTCGAGCTCTACCTGGCCCTGCTGGACGAGAGCGTGGCGGAGCTGAACCGGATCGTCAGCGCGGCGTTGTCCTCGACGACCGACAACAAGCAGCGGGTCTCGGCCACGTTCCAGGCGTTCTTCGATTTCGTGGGCGGCAGCGGCGAGGCCTTCCGGCTGGTCTTCGAGTCGGACCTGAGCAACGAGCCCGCGGTCCGGGACAAGCTGGGCCACGCCATGCAGGATTGCGCGTACCTGGTCAGCGAGTTCATCCATGAGGACGCTGGCATCGGCGAGGACGAGGCACAGCTGCTGGGCATGGCGCTGGTCGGCATGGCGCAGGTGACCGCGCGGTACTGGCTCAGCACCAACCGGGCCATTCCCAAGGACGAGGCCGAGCAGCTGATCGCCCGGCTGGCCTGGCGCGGCATCAGCGGCTGGCCGCTGACCGGCCAGGCCTAGCCAGATCCCGGCCCGTCGGCGCTGCGGCCGGACCGGATGGCCGTGCTCGCGCCCAGAGCGGCCCCGGTAGAGCGGGCCCGCGCCAGAGCCGGGCCGGGCGTTTGCTCACCCGGCGCAGCGCTGCCCCGCGAAGGCCCGTTCCCTGACCGGCTGGCGAGACTCCGCCTCTTGCTGTTATTGCTTCTTGCTGTTATCGCGCTGCTGCGGTCACCTTTTCGGCAGCTAGAGGCTGCCGAACCCGACGCGGCGCGGCTCGCCGCTGCCCAGCTCCAGGTAGGCGATCTTCGCGGCCGGGATCAGGACCTTGCCGCCCTTCTCGTCCTGCAGGACGAGCACGGAGTCGTCCGCCACCGCGGCCGACACCGCACGCTCGACCTCCTCGGCCGTCGAGTCAGTCTCCAGGACGAGCTCGCGCGGTACGGACTGAATTCCGATCTTGACTTCCACGGCTCTCCCTTCTGGACCGAGGCTAACCTGCGGCCCAGCCGCGGCGTGGAATTCGGCCCGCCGCGGTCCTACGCCCCGAGCGAAACGGGCCGCAGGACCGCGGCCCTCGGCACGCGCCGCAGCCCTGCCCCCCGGACGCCAGGCCGGGTGAAGGCGCCGGTCCGGGTCAGACGGCCGCCGGGTGGAGTCAAGACGCGGTCCGGGCCAGCCGGACGCCAGCCGAGATCGGCCGGGCGCGAGGCGAGATCAGCCCGGAGCCGGGCCGGATCGGCCGGACGCCTGGCGAAATCAGCCGGTGCCGGGCCGGGTCGTCAGTCCGACGCCGCCGTCAGTCCTTCGTCACCGCGCACAGCAGCCGGTTCGAGCCGTGCTGCCACAGCGTGCCTATCTCGGCGAAGCCCGCCGCGCGCAGGGCGGCGACGTGAGTATGCAGCCAGCGCGACTCGGACCCGTGATGGTCGGAGCTGTAGTGGCGGCGCTGCTTCTCGGCGGCCTGGCCGGCCAGGGCAGGATCGGCCAGTACCGCTTCCCACCACTCGGTCCAGCCCTCCGGGCTGGCGTCCGGGGACCGGCGCTGTTCCTCCCGCTTGATCAGGGCCGTGCCCAGCCGGGCCAGGGTCGGCGCGGCGTGCTCGTCCTCTTCCAGG
>DASUBV010000170.1:0-15310 GCA_035763085.1 Streptosporangiaceae bacterium
CCAAGGCCACGTAGTTAACGTCCGGTTTGGACGTGTCAAGGGCGTGTCGGTCCCGGATCTGGCAACGGGACTCCTCGATGATCCGGTTCGACCAAGAGCCGATCATGAGGAGTCCCGTTGGAGGACCAGTGTGTCATTACCCGGCAGGTCACGGTGGCGGCGGGCGTGTTCGCCCCCGGGCATCTGGGTGAGCTGACTCAGATCGTGCCGTTTGAGATGGTTGATGCGGCGCTGGCGGCTGCCGGCACGGCCGGGGCCCGTGTCCGTGTGCTGCCGTCGCGGGTGGTGGTGTACCTGCTGCTGGCCGGGGGCCTGTTCGCCGGGCTGGGGTACCGGCAGGTGTGGCACAAGCTGACCGCCGGCCTGGGCGCGCTGGCGGTGGCGAACCCGAGCGACAACGCGCTGTGGCAGGCCCGCGCCCGGCTGGGCGCGGCGCCGCTGCGGTGGCTGTTTGACCTGCTGCGCGGCCCGGCTACCGCGCTTACCACCGGGGCGGTGCGCTGGCACGGGCTGCTGGTGTGCGCGATCGACGGCACCACCATGGCGGTTCCGGACAGCCCGCGGAACCTGGCCGCCTACAGCAGGCAGCCCGGCAGCCACGGCGGGTCCGGCTACCCGCTGCTGCGGCTGGTCGCCCTGGTCGCCTGCGGCACCCGCACGATCATCGACGCGGTATTCACCGCCACCAGCTGCGGCGAGCAGGACTGCACCCGCCGGCTTCGGCGCAGCCTGCACGCGGGCATGGTCGTGCTGCTGGACCGCAACTTCGACATCGCCGCGCTGCTCGGCCAGCTCGCCGCCACCAGCGCGGACCTGCTGGTCCGCGTGAAGGTCAACCGCAAGCTGCCGGTGCTGCGCCGCTACCGCGACGGGTCCTACCTGTCGCAGATCGGCGCCGTGCCGGTGCGGGTGATCGAGTGCGAGATCACCATCGCCACCAGCGCCGGCCGGCACACCGGCACCTACCGGCTGGCCACGACCCTGCTCGACCACCGCCAGCACCCGGCCGCCGCGCTGATCACCTTGTACCACGAAAGATGGGAAATCGAGACCGCCTACCTCGAGCTCAAGTCCAGCCTCCTGGGCAGCCGCGTGCTGCGCGCCCGCTCCCCGGCCGGCATCGCCCAGGAGGTCTACGCCCTGCTGACCTGCTACCAGGTCCTGCGCATCGCCATCACCGACGCGATCGAGACCGCCGGCGGCACCGACCCCGACCGCGGCAGCTTCACCATCGCCCTGAACGCCGCCCGCGACCTGCTCACCCAGGCCGCCGCCATCACCGCCGGCACCACCACCGACCTGACCGGCGCCATCGGCCGCCGCGTCCTGGACAATCTCCTGCCCAGCCGGCGGCTGCGCGTCAGCCCCCGCATCGTCAAGCGCGCCATCTCCAAGCACCAGGCCAGAGGCCCGAACGTGAACCGGCGCAGCTACAAAGCCACCCTCCAGATCAACATCCTCACCGACGGACCTTGACACGCCCGCCCCACCGTTAACTACGTGGCCTTGGGGCTAGCGCGCGCCGGACTCAGCGGCGCAGGGCGGTCTCCTGGTCCATGCGCGACAGCTTCTCGGGGTTGCGCACGGCGTACAGGCCGGTGATGAGGCCGCCGTCGATGCGCATCGCCAGGACGGTGTTGACCTCGCCGTTCATCCGGAGAATCAGCGCCGGGTAGCCGTTGACCTGGGCCGGCAGCAGCGACGCCACGCGGGTGAAGCGGCCCAGCCCGGCGGACACCAGGCCGGCCACCGGCCCGGCCCCGAGGACGGGTTCCAGGACGGCCTCGACGACTCCGCCGCCATCCCCCAGGAACACGACGTCGGGCGCGAGGATGTCGAGCAGGCTCTGCAGGTCGCCTGTTTCAACCGCCCGCCGGAACGCCTCGAGCACCTGCCGGGTCTCGGCCGGGGAGACCACCTCGCGGGGTCGCCGGGCCGCGACGTGGGAACGGGCGCGGTGTGCGATCTGGCGGACCGTGGCCGGGCTCTTATCGATGGCTTCGGCGATCTCGTCGTAGGCCAGGTCGAACACCTCGCGCAGCACGAACACCGCCCGCTCGGTCGGCGTGAGCGTCTCCAGCACCAGCAGCATCGCCATCGAGACGCTCTCGGCCAGCTCGATGTCCTCGGCCACGTCGGGTGAGGTGAGCAGCGGCTCGGGCAGCCAGGGGCCGACGTAAAATTCCTTGCGGCGGCCAAGCAGCCGCAGCCGGGCGAGCGCCTGCCGGGTGGTGATCCGGACCAGGTAGGCACGCTGGTTCTGCACGGTGTCCAGGTCGACGCCCGCCCACCGCAGCCAGGTCTCCTGGAGGACATCCTCGGCGTCGGCGGCCGAGCCGAGCATCTCGTAGGCCACGGTGAACAGCAGGTTGCGGTGGGTGATGAACGCCTCGGTGCCGGGATCCGGGCGGTCGTCCTGGCTCATGCTCCTACCACGATCTCCGGGCGCGGCCTGCGTCATGCCGGCCATGGCTGGCTCCCTGTTCCCTGTTGACAGTGTCATTCACCAGACACTCGCTCGTGCCAGTTTGTGACACCAGGAGAGATCACGGCGCCGGCGGCGCTGACCCGGTCGGGGGCTGACCGCCCGGAGGCGCTTCACCAGCCAGTCCTTGTTGTCCTGGTTTGCGGAGGAGCCTGACGCGGGCGGGCGCGGCTAGCCGGGTCCGGCCGGGCAGGCGCCGCCGCTCCACGGACAGGTGGCCGCGTTGTAGTCCTGATCCTCCAGCTCGCGCAGGAACCGGGCGCCGGCCCGGGTATCGCGGGTCATCCAGCGGGCGACCACCAGCACCGAGATCCGCGCCGCGCCTGCCTTGCGCAGGGCCAGCGCGGCCGACTGGGCATGCCCGCCGGTGACCCAGGTGTCGTCCAGCAGCAGCACGTGCGAGCCTGGCGGCAGCTGCCCGGTGACGGTGAAGTGGTCGGGACTCACGTCGCGGGCGTACCGGATCTGCCCGGCCGGCGCAGCGGTCAGGCTGATTTCACGGGCCGGGGCATACGGGCTGACGACCTGGTGCAGCGGATGCTCGCCCGGCCGGGCCGGCAGGGACGGGACGACGGCCCAGTGACTGACCGGCGCGCCGGCCAGCGCCGCGGCGCACCGGGTGTGCCCGGCGACGCCGAGTGCCGCTAACAGCCGGACCACCAGCCAGTGCTCGGTGACCGGCTGGGTGGCCTTGTAGCCGCGCATCAGGTAGCCGGACTGCTGGCCGGCGACCGCGTAAGTCATGATCGCGGTGGCATCGGCTAATCCGTCGAAGTCGCGGTGCTGGCGGCACTGGTAGCAACGCTGGAACCCATCCGAAGGCCGGGCGCACACCGCGCAGGTGACCTTCGGCAGCCGCACCGGGTTGCGCAGGTACCCGCCAGCCCGCGCGACCAGCGAGTCACGCAGCCGGGCCAGCGGGTCCTGCTCGGTCATTCGCGGGTGCCCGCCCGGGCCGCTGCCAGCTTGTCCAGGTCGGCGCGGACATCCTGCTGACCGGCGATCAGCCGGTCGATCAGCCCGGCCGTCTCGCGCAGGCCGCTGGCCACCTGCACCCCCGGCCGGCCGGCCATCGCGCGCGCCCACTCGTTTCGTTCCGCGACCAGGTCGGTCAGGATCACCGGGCGGCCGTGCTCCACCGCCAGCCGCGCCTGCACCCGAGCGCCGCTCTTCTCCCCCGCCTCCACCACGATCGTGGCCAGCGAGTAGCCCGACATCGTCGCGTTACGCATCAGGAACGTGTGCTTCTGCGGCGGCGCGTCCGGCCAGAACTGCGACACCAGCAGCCCGCGCGCCGCGATCTCATCGTGCAGGCCCGCGTTCTCCGGCGGGTAGACCCGGCTGATGCCTGTCCCGATAACCGCGACCGTCCGGCCGCCCTCATCGAGGGCCGTCCGGTGCGCGGCCGTGTCGATGCCGCGGGCCAGCCCGGCCGCGACGGAGATCTTCCGCCGGACCAGCTCATGCGCGATGCCGCGCGCGATGCCCAGCGCCCGGCCTGACGCGTCTCTCGATCCCACGACCGCCACGGCCGGATCGCCGGGCAGCAGCTTCCCGCGCCAGAACAGGAACGGCGGCGCCTGGTGAATCTCGCGCAGCCGGGCAGGGTAGCCGTCGTCGAGGATGGTGGTGAGGTGCCAGTCCTGCCCGGCCCAGCGGGCGATGTCGGCAGCGGCGGCCGCGAGGGGGTCAGCCTCGCTGGTGTCCGGTGCGTCCAGGAGCGTGGCTGGCTCGTGCTCGTCCCGCCAGTCGCGCCACACCGCGAGCGCGCTGCCCGCCTCCAGCACGTCGGCCGTGACCTCCGGCCAGGCCGCCGCCGTGGCCCGGAGCAGCGCGACGAGAGCTGCCTGCTCCTGCTGCCGGCCTGCCTCCACGGCCCCAGCGTAAGCGCCGGGTCTCTCATTCGCTGGGCGGCGGCGCCAGCCGGTGCGTCCCCTGCCGACGCCCGACGAGGTATCCAAGTGGATACCTCGTCGGGTCGGCCGGCGCTTGACGGCGCAGGAGAGCGGGGGGTCGTGGGCTCAGCGGGCCGCGGAGCCCGCATAACCTGCAGCCGTGGGTGGCCCGATCCCGGCGTACCGGGCGGGCGATCGAATCAGGACATTCGACAGGATGACGACGTGATGCTGGCCCCCGTTTACCCCGTGCGCTCTGCCCGGCTGTTGCTCCGGCCGCTCTCCTCCGCTGACGTCTCGGCAGTGGTGGCATACCGGTCCCGGCCAGAGGTATGCCGGTACGTGCCCTTTGATCCGATGAACGCTGCCGCCGTGCAGGCCCGCGTCAACGGACAGTGGTCTCGCCAGACCCTGGATCAGGAAGGTGAAGCGCTGACCCTCGGCGCCGAGCTGGCCGGCAGCGGGCAGCTGATCGGCGATGTCATGCTGCGCTGGATAAGCGCAGAACACGAGTGCGGCGAACTCGGGTACGTGTTCCACCCGGCATATGGCGGCCACGGATACGCCGGCGAGGCGGCGCATGCGGTGCTCCATCTGGCGTCGACGACCTCCGGCTGCACCGCGTCATTGCCCGGGTCGATGCCCGGAACACAGCCTCGGCGCGCCTGGCATCTCGTCTCGGGATGCGCCAGGAAGCCCGCCTGGTGGAAAACGAATGGTTCAAGGGCCAGTGGAGTGACGAACTCGACTTCGCCCTGCTCAGCAAGGAGTGGCAGGCCCAGCGGCTGGCAGGCTGCGCAGCGTGCGGGTAGGCGCCGCTGCGCGCGCCCGGGTCAGACCCGGATGATGAGGAGCAGGAGACCGCTGTCGGACTCGATGCGCAGGGCCGTCAGCTGGCCCGGCGGGTACGCGCTCGTCCCGGCGATCCGGGCCGAGCCGCGGTAGGTCGCATCCCAGGTTCCCGCGATGTCGGCGCCGTCCCGGGCCACCGCGACAAGGATGCACCGCTCGCCGGAGGGCAGGCCGCTGGCGGTCAGGTCGATCTCGGTGCCGGTGGGCGTGCTGTGCAGCTGAGCCTGGCCGCTGACTCCCGACGCGGCACTCACCGCGTGGTAGATGGGGGCCGCCGGGCTGGCGACCAGCAGGACACCGGCGGTGGCGGCTCCCGCGGCCAGGCCGGCACCCGCCGTCAGCAGCCATCGCCAGCTCCGCGCGGGGAGCGCCAGCAGCCTCCGGGGACGCGGCCCCGCCCGCCCGGTGCCGGCAGCCCGCCGAAGGCTGGCTTCCCGGCCCGGGCCGGCCGCCCATCCAGGGCCGGCTGGCGGGCGCAGGCCGGCAGCCCGCCGTGGTACGCCATCAGCCCCCAGGCCGGCACCTGGCAGCGGAGCGCTGTCCCGGCGCAGGTGCGGCACTGGCATGTCGCCGGGCCGGACCGCCGGAGGCGACGGGCGGGTGTGCCGCCTCCGGCGGCCCGCACGGCCGGGAACCGGCGAGCCTTCTGCGGCCGCCAGCTGGCTGAGCCAGCCGCGGACCGGGACGAGCTCGTCGTAATCCGCGCGGCAGCCGGGGCACGCCACCAGATGGCGGCTGACCCGGGCGCGGGACCGGCCGTCGAGGGCGCCGACGATGTAGGCGCCGATCTCACCACGCCATTCGGCGCATGAGTAGCTCATCGGTCTCCCCTCCGGAGCCTGCGGGCTGCGTGTATCGCAAGCGGGCCGTTCTCGCCCGCCTCCTCCTGTCAGGGTCGTGCGTGTGGCCCGTGGCCGGCGCGGCCGGAGCCGCGTGCGGTTGTAGTTGTGTGTCTGGATGGGGCCCGGCCCGAGTCGGGGCCATTGACTAGGGGCCGGGCCCCGCCGGGCAGCATCGAGAGAGCTGCCCGGCCGTCACAGGCTCGCTCAGTAGCCATTCCCGTAGCTGTAACTGGGCGAGGAAGAGGGGGAGGCTGCGCCGCCGCCAGCCGTCCCGTGCGAGACGACAACCTGCCAGGTGAAGGAGGTGCCGCCGAAGCTGTCGGAGAAGTTGTTGCCGTGCGCCTGGCCGGCTGCGGTGTCCAGGCGGAAGGTGTACAGCGGCTTCCCGTTGTAGGTGAGCTGGGTCTTGCCGTCGTCCGACCGGTGAATGGTGCCGACCTTGCCGGGCAGCCCGCTGGAGGTCAGGTGAGCCGAGCTGGGGGTCACCGGGAACCAGAAGCTCAGGCAGGAGCCTGTGCACTTGAGGTTGTCCTTCGACTCCATCGGCGTCTTCGGGGTGTAGATCGTCATCCCCGAGCTGGTCACCAGGGCCGTGCCGATCCCGGACAGGTTGCGGGTCGACACGGTGCCGCCGGTGGCGCCCGCGTTCCCGCCGTTCCCGCTGCCAGTGCTCCCGGCGTTCCCGCTGCCAGAACTCGAGCTGCCGCCCGCAGAACCGCAGGCGGCCACCACGACGGCTGCGGCGGCCAGGCCGGAGACGACGGCACCGCTCCGGAGCATCCGCCGGGACCGCCGGGACTTCCGGCTGGCCTGCGATGCGCCGCGGGCCGGTAGACCCGGACGGTATATGCCTGCCATGAGAAGGCTCCTTCTCTCTCGTTTCGCTTCGTCAGATCGCTGGCCCCAGGTTGATACGCCGCCGCCTGCGGCTGTGTTCACCTGCGGGGACGGAATTCTGTCGTCACGATGACCGGGGGCGCCCCTCGTCGCCCCCGGCGGCGCGCAGGCCAGGCCGGATTAGCAGCAGCACGAACCCGGCCAGCGACGCAGCGCTGGCTGCCGCCTCACCGAACGCCGCCCACAGCTTCTCCGGGAACCAGACCGGGTCATAGAAATCCGGGAACGGGCCGAAGGCGCCGATGTCCACGTACCGCGACACGAGCATGAGCGCGAGGGCGCTGGCCGCGATCACGAACCCGAACCCGAACGTCAGGCGCCGGGCCCGCCCCCGTGCGGGGAGGATCAGCGCGAGAGCCGCGAGCAGGGCCAGCACGGCCTCGACCCGGAACAAGACCCCCTCGTTGATCGCGGCCGGGGCCTCGGCATAGGTGGAGGCAAGATCGAGGTGCACGAACGCGTCGATCACCAGCCCCGCGACCGCGATCAGCCGGAGAGCGGCCAGCGCGGCCGCGCGGCCCGACCGGGGCAGCCAGCTGCGCGGTGCGCCCGCCTGGCGAGGCGGCGGCCCGGTCGCGTGCGGTGACGTGCTGCCGGCCGTGGCAGGCCGGCCATGGTGCTGTGTCATTGTCCTGCTCCAGGGTTCGAGGGCGGGGCCTTCGATTGCGCCGGCGCGCTGGATGCTGGCGGCGCGTAGCTGCCGGGCCGCCCGGTCGTGATGGTCACCAGGGTCCTGGAGGCCGTGGCCACCTGCAGGCTCACGATGTCGGCAGGCCGCCACCCGGCACTGGCGGGGACGGTGATCGGCCCCTTGCTCCAGGCATCCCAGACTCCGGTGACCTCGGTGTCGCCGGTGCGCGAGTGAACGATCAGGCGGCAGGGCACGTTGAGCGGCAGGCCGCTCGCCGTCAGCCGGATGCTGGTGCCCCACGACGTTCCGGTCAGCGAGACAGTGGCGCGCACGTGGGTGGCGGGATTCGCGCCCGAGGCCGTGATCGCCGGCGCCGCCACGGTCGCCGCCTCCGGCTGGGCCAGCCAGATGCCGCCGGCCACGCCGGCCGCGGCGGCAGCAGCCGCGGTCGCGGCGATGGCCTGCCATGGCCGCGACCACATCCGCCGGACCAGGCCGGGCCGGGCGGGGGCACCGGGCCCCGGAGGTCGCCCGGCCTGGCCGGACCCGCCGACCGCGTGGCCATTCATGCTCGCGGCGGCCAGGGGGCTGTCCAGACGGGCAGCGGCCCGGCTGGCCGCAGCCGCCGGCTGCGGCGCCGCGTGCGGTTCGGCGGCCCACCGGCTTTCCGGAACCCGCGCCAGCAGCCCCGGCAGCGGCTCCAGCCGCGCCAGCTCGGCCCGGCACTCCGCGCAGGTCAGCAGGTGGGAAGCTACGGCCGTGCGCTCCTGATCATCCGCCGCACCGAGCGCATAGACGCCGAGGTGAATCATCATCGGGCAGGTCATGGTCCGGTGACCCCCTGTTCCTCCAGCGTCCTGCGCAAAGCACGCAAGCCGTAGAAGCAGCGGGACCTGACGGTCCCCTCCGGGATGGACAGCAGGCCGGCGACCTCCGCCACCGTCCGCCGCCGGTAGAACAGCTCGACGATCACCTGGCGGTGGACGGGGCTCAGGGAGTCCAGCGCCGAGGCGATGACCAGCGCGTCGACCATGCCGTCAAAACCGTCGCCGGCGGCGGGCACGTAGGCCTCGTCCAGCGGGATCTCGCGCGGCCGGGCCCGGCGCCGCCGGTGGTAGGTCGAGATCGCGATGTTGCGGGCCACCTTGTGCAGCCACGATCCGGCACGTTCCGGTTCCAGCTCGCTGGCGTGCTGCCAGCCCCGCAGCATCGTCTCCTGAACCACGTCCTCGGCGGCCTGCAGATCGCCGTTGACGATGGGCAGCACGAAGCCGACCAGCGGCCTCTGGTAGGCGGCCAGCCAGGCATCCGCGCTGTCATCACAGCCCGAAGATGCTGCCATGCCCCCTACTACGCTCAGGGGGCGCGCAGCGTTCAGCCGCCCGGGATTAACCCCGGCGCTGTGACCTGCTTCACCTCCGGGCTGCCGCTATGCCCACAGATGTCCGTCCGCGCCCACGACCGGCTTGAGGAAGTCACCCTGGTACGGAACGAACCCGGCCGCCGAGACGATCGACGTCTTTCCTGGCTCACCGCGGTCGTCCCAGGTGATGTTCTCCAGGAGATTCCCGATAACGAGGGGGCCCTCGTCGGTCAGGCCCATGACGTACGGCTTGTAGTACGGGAACTGAGCCAGGTTCAGCGTGAAGCCGGACGTGACGTCCTGGTCGTCCGGCGGCTGGCCGAACCGGATCCAGTTCGTGCCGCCGGTCTCGTCCCAGCTGTACATCCACACCAGGCCGTCGCTGCACAGCGCGAAGCCCAGCCGCGTGTCGACGCCCAGGCCGCGGGTCACCCGCAGGCCATCGGGTGCGCCGATCGACAACCAGGTGCCGTCCGGGCCGTTGCGCTCGATGAACAGCCACGCCTGCCCGTCGTCCGTGGTCACGGCGACGCAGCGCTGGCCATTGAGGAAGGCGGCGCCCAGGACTTCGGCCACCGGCATGCCCTCCGGCGGAGCCACGTACTCCCACCGGCTGACCGGCACCTGGTTCTTGTAGAGGGCTCCGCCGGCGGTACGGACGTAGACGCCGTGGTCGCTGTCGCGGGTCGCGGCCACGGCCGAGCTGGTGATCTGCGGGTCGGGTCCTGGCGGCGCGCCGAGGTTGGCCCACTCCCACTGGAGCACGTCAGGCTTCCACCACCGGGCCAGGACCTGCCCGACGCTATCGATCATGAAAACGGCCGGGCCGTTCACCGAGGTCGAGGCGCCGATTCCCGCGCTGATCGTGGCGTCGGAGAGCCCCTCGTGATTCGTCCACAGCCAGGAATTCCCGGTCGACCAGCGGTTCCACAGGTTGCCATCGGACCCGGCCACCCACAGGTAGGGCCGCCCGTCGTAGACGGTCGCGCCGAGCCCGAGGGTGGCGTTCACGCCGGGGGCCGGCTGGCCCATGTCCTCCCACTCGGCGGGCCGGCGGTAGACCTGGTTCGCCCACGCCAGCAAGAACCCGGCGGTGGCCGCGATGGCGTTGCCCAGAAGCGCCGGGGCGGTGGCCCGCGCCGGCGCCGCGTACGCCTCGGAGAAGTAGGCGTAGTCGGCGCCGCGGATCAGCAGCTTGTCGAGGTAGGGCCGGGAGAACTCCGCGGCCGCCTTGATGTAGCCCTCCGGCCCGCCGCCCAGGTGCGGGATCTCATGCACCTCGGGCTTGAAGGCCGGGTTGTGCTGGTAGCCCATGATGTAGCCCTCGTAGTCGGTGTGCAGGCCCCACCGGAACGAGCTGAGATAGGTGTAGTTGTGGGCGTGCATGGGCTGGGTCACGTCGGTCATGTAGTGCAGCGCCAGCCCCAGCTTGTAGCCCGCCCCGGACCTGCCGTCCAGGCGGCCATCCAGGAAGGCCCGCACCGAGTCGCCGAAGAAACTCGAGCCCCAGCTCAGCGCCGTCGGCTCGGACAGCCCGAACCAGTTATGGCCGGTGGTGGGGTCGTAGAAGTGCGAGCAGTAACTCGGGATCTGGATGGGGAACAGGCCCGCCACCTGGACGGGATTGTTAAAGGGCGCCACGAAATCGGCGTCAAAGATGCCCTTGCACATCATGTCGTGCATCGGCTCGCCGATCTCCCCGCGCCCCGGCTGCAGGAGCTTCCGCAGCCAGGCGCCGACCGGCCCGCCGTCCTCGCCCGCGCGCCAGATGGCCTGATTGACGATCCACAGGTGAGTGCTGCGCAGGTCGTTGTACACGTCCTCGGCGTCCCAGCCGGGCAGGACGGGACCAGGCTCCGGGATGCCCTCCAGCGAGCCCCGGACCAGCCGGAGCGGATAGCCGTCGGTGTCGATGGCCCAGACATCGAAGGCGCCGCCGGCGGAAATCTCCGTGACTTTGCCGTCGCAGGGCTGCCAGGCTCCGGCGATGTAGAGGTAAACGTCACCGCTGACCGCGGCCGCGTAGACCACGCCGCCGCCCAGCGCGCCGATGTCGGCGAACCCGCCGGGCGGGGCCTGCCGGGTGAGCGTGTCCCAGGTCTTCGTGATGCCGTCGTACTGGTGCACGGCCCCGGACTTGTCGAGGGCTGTCACCGAGCCGGCGTCGCCGGCGCTGATCCGGACCGCCGGGGCGGGGGGTGCTGCCACGGACTGCCACGCGTTGCTGGCGTGATCGAAGATGGCCACCGTGCCGTCGGCGCGGGCGCCCCACATCGAGCCGTCGCGGCCGGCTGCCAGCCACACCGGCCCGGCAGGCTGGGGAGACACCGACCATTCGCCGGCGGCGCGGGTGAGCCGGACGACCTTGCCACTGGCATCCAGGGCCCACACCGTGCCGGCGTCGACCGCGGCGATCTGCGCGAAGCTGCCCGGCGCTCCGGACGGGCTCCACAGGCTGGCGTCGCGGGTGTACTGGAAGGCGGCGCGTCCGGCGGAGCCGGCAGCTTCGGTCTGCTCAGTTCGCTCAGTTCGCTCGATCCGCTCAGTGCTCGCGGGTCCGATCGCCCAGGCATTCCCGAGGCCGCCGAGGGCGATGTCCGCCAGGGGGCCCGGGCCGGGGATGGGCTGCCAGGACTGGCGGGCCGGGTCGAACTGGAACGCCCGGCCGGAGGTATCCAGGGACCATACGGTCAGGTCGGCACCGGCCGCGATCCGGGCCAGGCGGCTGCCTGGCCCGGGGACCGGCTGCCAGGACTGCCCGTCGTACTGGGCCGGGGCACCTTCGGCAGTAACCGCCCAGACCCACCCGGCTTCTCCCGCGGCGATCACGGTGAGCTCCTCGCTGCTGGGCAGCGGCACCCAGCCGGCGCCCTGGCGTGCATGGGCCGTGCCCAGCCGGGTCAGGCAGAAGACGCCGCCGTCCAGCGTCGCGCACACCTGGGCCGCCGGACCATCCGGCGGCGAGCCGACGGCGGTCCATGTCGCCGCGGCCGGGTCATAGCTGAGCACGCGCCCCTGCGTGTCGACTCCCCAGACCACGTCCGCGCTTCCCGCCGATACCGAGGCCAGCTGCCCGTCCGGCAGCCCGCCAAGGCTCGCCCAGGCGTCCTCGCGGTAGGCATACAAGGTGCCGGCCTCGTCAACGGCGTAGACCGTGCCATCCGCAGCCGCGCCCACGCTCGCCGGATCGAGTCCCGGGCGAGACTCCCACGGCAGCACGTCCTCGGTATTGGCCAGCAGCGTGCCGTCCTTGTCCAGGCCCCACACCGCGCCGTCGCCGGCCACGCTGATCCGGCTGAGCTGCGGCTTCGGCGTCTCCTGCCCGTGGCTGCTCATGATGTCCCTTCCCCGCTCTTCCCCGCTGTCGTCCCGCCGCGGAGCCTGCTAGCCCAGGCGGCGAAGTCACTTTCCGCCCAGCATCGGATGAGGGGTGGCCGGAGCGCGTCAGGGTAAGGACCCTGACGTTTGGCTCGTGCCCTGATCCGGCTGCCGGCCGGCCGCGGCGGACGCTGAGCTGGGTGCCGGGCGGCGCGTGGCCGGCACCCAGCGACTGCACTGCGGCCGCAAGAGCGCGCCCGGGAGGCTGGAGCCAGGGCCGGCCGGGTGCGATGCCGCCGGAGTCACGAGAGAGGGAGCCGTGCAGACCGAGGCTGGAGGATCAGAGCTGGATGCCTGTCAGCCAGGCACCGTGGATCGCGGATCTGTGGTTCCTGGCGCCCGGGATTGCGGCACTGCGGTTCCCGGCCCCACGGGTCCTGGCCATGCGGTTCCGGACCCCGTGGTGCCTGGCTATGCGCTTCGGGACCCTGCGATTCGGGACCCCGCGGTTCCCGGCCATGCGGACCCCGCGGTTCCCGGCCATGCGGGCCCCGCCGTTCCCGGCTATGCGGTTCCGGACCCCGCGATACCTGGCCATGCGGTTCGGGACCCCGCGGATCAGGGCCCCGCGCTTCCGGACCCCGTGGTTCCGGGCGCAGCAGGTGCCGGCATCGGGGGCTCGCTACTCGAACGCGATGCTGAGCTAGCCACGCTGCGGGCGGCGGTGCTGGCGGCGCGCCGCCGGGCCGGGGCAGTGGCGATCATCCAGGGGCCGCCCGGTGCCGGCAAGAGTGCGCTGCTGCATGCGGCCGAAGCCTACGGCCAGTCGGCTGGTGTGCAGGTGCTGGCGGGCCGCGGCCGGGAACTGGAACGCAACGTCGCCCTGGGGGTGGCGGCGGAACTGCTCGCTCCGCCAGTGCTCGCCGCCGACGAAGCCGAACGGGCACGGCTGCTGGCCGGCCTGGCCGCTCCGGCCGCGTCGCTCCTGCTCGATCCCCGCGAGGAGCTGTTAGCCACACCGGACACGGCCCTTCGTGGCCTGTGCTGGGTCGCGGCTCATCTGGCCGGCTGGAACCGGCGATCCGGGAAATCCCGGCCACTGCTGATCACCGTGGACGACGTCCAGTGGGCCGACCTGCCGTCGCTGCGGTTCCTGGCCATGCTGGCCGACCGGGCCGACCGGCTGCCGCTATCCCTCCTGCTCACCGTGCGCGACGGCGAGCCGAGCGCCGACCTGGCCGTACTGCGGTCCCTGACCACGCATACCCGGGCCCGGCTGCTGACCCCCGCGCCGCTGACCGCCGCCGCGGTCGTCCGGCTAGCGTCCGCCCTGTTCCCGCAGTCCGGACCGGATATCGCCGCCGCGGTCGTGCACGCCAGCGGCGGCAACCCATTCTTCGTGAGGGAACTCCTGCGCTCGTTGCCCGCGAACGTCGCCGCTGGCGGCCGGCGCCGAGGCACTCCGTCTCGTCATCCAGACCCCCGGCCACAGACCCCGTCCGGCTCCTCAATCCTGTCCAGATCCCCAGCCCCGCCCGACATCGCAGCCCCGCCCGACATCGCAGGCCCGCCTGGCGCCGCAGGCCCGCCCGGCGCTCCAGACCCGCCCGGCGTCCCAGGCCAGTCCGGCACCCCAGTCCCGCCCGCCATCGCAGGAGTGCCTGACCCTCCAACCCCGTCCGTCGCCCCCGAACCGCCAGCAATCCCGGCCGCCGAGGTCGCGCACCTGGTGCCGGACGCGGTGCTGCGCTCGGTCCTGACCCGCCTCAGCCGACTGTCCGACGACGCCGTCCGGCTGGCCGCCTCGCTCGCGGTCCTCGGCGACAGCACACCGCTGAGCCGGGCCGCGGCTCACGCGGGCCTGGCCCTGCCGCAGGCCGAGCAAGCCGCCGACGTGCTCGCCGGGGCCCAGCTCCTGCGGCCAGGCAATCCGCTGGAGTTCGCGCATCCGCTCGTCGGCACCGCCGTGCACGCAGACTTGCCCCCGTTCGCGTGCGCCCGCGCCCACCGGCGAGCCGCGGACCTACTCGCCGCCGCCGGCGAGAACTTCGACAAGGTGGCCAGCCACCTGCTCGTCACCGAGCCGGAAGGAGACGCCGGCACCGTCACCGCGCTGACCGCGGCCGCCCGCCGCGCGGCGCAGCGCGGGGACCCAGGTGCCGCCGCCCGGCTGCTGGGCCGGGCCCTGGCCGAGCCGCCACCAGCCGCGTCTCGGCCAACGCTGCTCATCGAGCTCGCGCAAGTCCAGGCGACCAGCGGCGAGGTGACCGCGCACGACTCCCTCGCTGAGGCGCTGTGCCTGCTCCGCGACGCCGACGTCCACGCCCGCGCTGGCGCGCTGTCGGTGCTGGCCCGGATCGATCATGCCCGCGGCGACCTAGCCAGTGCCGCGGCCGCCAGCGGGCAGGCGCTGGACCTGCTTGACCCGCGGGATCCAGCGTGGCAGGAGGCGCTAGCCGACTTCCTGACCGTCGCCACCTTTCACCCGCCCCTGGCGGCTGACGCCAGCCAGCGGCTGTCCCCGGTGCTGCACGAGGCCCGGCGTGGCCGGCTCCCGCAGGGAGCCCGCCTGCTGGCCCACATCGCGCTGCGGATGGCCCTGGCCGGCGACCCGCCGGCGCTCGTCCGCCAGACGGCCGCGCAAGCGCTGGCCAGCAACCCGCTAGTCGACCCCGACGACCACGGAACACTGTTCGGCCTCATAGCGCACGCTCTGGTCATCGCGGGCGAGTGGTTTGCGGCCGAGGCGGCAGCAGACGCCGCCCTGGCGGCGGCCGGGCGCCGCGGCGACCTCCTGGCCTACAGCTCGGCTGCCTTTCATCGCGCCCTGTCCCGCTTCCGCCGGGGCGCCCTGACCGCGGCCCTGGCCGACCTCGAGGCCTCCCGCATCGATCCTCACACCGGCTGGCAGGGAGCGGCTGGATGGGCGGCGGCGCTGGCCGCCGAGATCCACCTCGACCGGGGCGACCACGCCGCCGCCCGCCTGGCCCTCAGGCTGGCCGTGCCACAAGCCCCGGATTCCATGGA
>DASUBV010000171.1:0-7906 GCA_035763085.1 Streptosporangiaceae bacterium
TGTCCTTTGCCATTGCATCTGAGCCACGGGCAGGCCGCTGATCTGGGATGGCTCAGTTTGGGTGGCAGAGCCTTGGATGGTCGCGGGCGCTGGTCTGCCACTGAATCCGAGCCATTTCGCCGGAGGGCGGTGGGCCGGTGCGTCACGGCTGGGCGCTGCGCTCCCGGAGGCTGCGCGCGGTGAGCCACACGACGTCGGGGTATATCGCGATCTCGACGGCGGAGCGGGCGGGGCCGTCGTCTGGCCGGCCGGGGTGGCCGCTGAGCACGCTGGCCAGTGCCTGTTCCCAGGTGCCGGGGGCGAGCTGGCGCAGGCGCTGCCGTTGGCCGGGGATCCAGGTGCCGCCGCGGAGGGCCTGGTAGATGGCCTGGGTGGCGGCGCTGATGGTGGTCTCCACGTCCTGCCGCGGGTGGTGGTGCAGCAGGGCGAGGTGGCGGCGCTGCGCCTGGAGGATCTCCGGGAGCTGGCCGATGTCGAGCTGGGCGGCGTGGGTGCGGGCGGCCGGGCCCGTCCAGAGCCGGTGGCGACGGCAGAGCGCCTGGTGCGGCGGCAGCCGGCAGGCCACCGGCCCGGTGATGCCGCGCCGGGCGGTGCAGCGGCGGCAGGCCGGGCGCAGCAGCTGGCGGAACCCGTCGGGGTCGCGCAAGTAGAGGCCGGCGTCGTCCCAGTAGAGCCGGGCGATCCGGGCCAGCGGCTGGCCGGCCGCGGCCGCGAGACGTTCCTGCTGGTGCTGCCTGCGGCGGCCGGGGTCCAGGATGACCGCGGCGGGGTCGTCCAGAGCCTCGGTCAGTTCCAGCAATTCCAGGTGGTTGGCGTCGGCGAGTCGGCTGACGTAATCCAGGTAGTACTCGCCTGGGACCGGGATGGCGGTGCGGGGCAGCGGCCGGGGCGGCAGCGTGCGGGCCCAGTCGGCGAAGCGGGCCAGCCGGGCCGGGTTGAGGGTCACCGGGTGCTGTGGGCGCGGCGGGTGGCGGACTCGGCGGCGTGGTCGATGCGCACGCTGTCCAGCAGCGGGCGGGTGATTTGCTCCTGGCCGTCCAGGATGGCGCGGATCGCGGCGCCGCGGATCAGGTGGGTCAGGCTGCCGATCATGCCGCCGGTGCGCTGGTGCAGGTATTTCGCCTGGGCGGGCAGGGTGCCGGGCTCGTGGCGGTGCAGCCGCAGGGTTGCTTCCAGCGCCGCGATCAGCTGGGCCCATTCGTCCCGGTAGGGGAACGCGCCGGTGCAGATCAGCTCGCAGCGGCCGGCGAGCTGGCGGCCGCGGGTGCCGGTGAACACCCCGCACCGCTCGACATCGATGCCCGCGTAAATAAAGGTCGCGGGCAGGTGCTCGGTGAAGTACTTCAGGTGGTCGGACAGGTCTTCCCCGGCGGGGGTGCCGTGGTTGAGGTTGTGGATCTCATCGACCAGGACCAGGTCGGTGCGGGCGTCGACCAGCACCTGGCAGACCGCGTCGGCGATGTCGGTGACGTTGGCCCGGGTCCGCAGCGGCAGGCCCAGGAACCGGGCGAATTCCATGGCCAGCTTGCGCGGGGAGCCCTTGGGCGGGCAGGTGACGTAGACGACCGGGATCCGGCCGTCCCCGCCCGGGCACCGGGCCCGGACCCGGAGCTCGTGGAGGCGGCCGAGCTGCTTGATGGCGGTGGTCTTGCCGGTGGCCGCGTCGCCGGAGACGATCAGGCCGCGGCGGGCGCCGATCTCCCGCTGGTTCATCAGCACCAGCAGCTGCCCCTCGCCGGTGATCTCGGCGATCGCCGAGGTGGTGACCACGACCAGCTCGGCGTGGTGCGCGATCCGGGCCTCGTCGTAGTCCCGGCGGTCCCGCTCACCCAGCCCCTCCCACCGCCTGCGGGTGAGCAGGGCCAGCTCGGAGGGGTCGGCGCTGATGAAGCTGCGCCAGCCCTCCAGCGTGGTCGCCGGAGCGCGGCGGTTCTCCAGCAGGCCGGCGTCGGCTACCACCATTTCTCCGCCTCCTTGCGCGCGTCGAACAACGGCAGCGGGATCACCTGCGCCGGCGGGGTCTGGCTTCCGGCCTCGGCTGCCTGCCCGTCCTGGCCACCGGCCGGCCCGGCGGAGTCCTCATCGCCATCGGCCGGGCGGGGCCACTGCGGGGCCGCGGTGGCTGCGGTGCGCCCGGCGACCCGCCGCGAGCGCGGTGAGCGCGTGCGAGCGGTCGGCTGGCCCTGCTGCGGCGATGCCGGCCCGTCCGGTCCGGGGCCCTGGCCGGCGCGGTCGAGCAGGTCCGCGGCTGCCGCGGCGATTTCGGCTTCGGTGGCGGGGTCGCTGCCGCGGGCGGCCAGCAGCTGCCGGGCGTGGTTCCAAGCCTGCTCGCCGAACGGCGCCGGCGCGGTGCGCAGGTGTTTCCAGGTCGCGGACAGCCAGCCGCCGTGGTGGTGGTTGCGGATCCAGACCCGGGAGATGTCGTAGGGATCGTAACGGACCTCCCACCGGCCGTTTTTCGCCTCGATGCCGGAATGCTGGCGGCGGTAGGGGTTCAGCTCGCCGCTGTCGTAGGTGCGCAGGCCGATCTTGACGCCATAGGAGTTGATCACCCGCCAGGCGGCTGGGAGCAGCTCGATGTAGTCCTGCGGGCTGAGCGGGACCGGGACGTAGCCGGCCGCATCGATCAGCGCGGCGTAACGCTCGTTCGGGGTCAGCGCGCGGCCCGGGGCCAGCGGGTCGCGCAGCCCGTCATGCGGGCGGTTCTGCCAGACCGCCACGATCCACTCATCCAGCAGCGCCTGCAGCTCGGCCATCGACCAGGCCGCGCCGTCCTCGGCGTTCTTCCCGCGGTGCTCTGTGCCAGAGCCGACGTAGCCGGCCACATGCTGGGCGAATAGCGTCGCGACCGAGCCCAGGGTCCGCTCGATCACCGGCTTGTCGGTCGGGGTGCCGGGGTGGGCAGGGGCCAGGCTGACGCCCAGGGACCGGCAGGCGGCGCGGAACGTCGCGGACAGGTAGGCCTTGCCGTGGTCGCACACGATCGTCTCCGGGACGATCACCGGCCGGGCCGCGGCGGACTCCAGCCGCTCATCAATAGAAGTCAAAGAGCGGTGCGGCAGCACCGAGCGGGTCAGCCGCAGCGCATCGGCCCAGCCCGGGCGCATCGGCTCGGGCGTCAGCGCCCGAGCCAGCAGCAGCGCGGCATCGACCGCCTTGGTGCTCGGCCGCAGCACCGCCGCGGCGATGGTGCGGGTGGCCTGGTCGACCAGGCCGGTCAGCTCGACCCGGTCCACGGTCCCGTCGTCGTGCACGACCCGGACGTCCAGCGGGGTGGAATCGATCTGCGTCCACTCACCCGGCCGGGCCGCGGTCACCGCGCTGAACGGCCCGTCGGGCTGATTGGCCAGCGAGCGGCGGGTGCGGGCCGAGCCGAAGGTGTGCCGGCCCGAGGCCAGGCGTCCCGCCAGCCGGTAGAAGGTCCGCTCGGGCGGCATCTCCGGCCGGTCATCTGCCGGGGTGGTCTGAGCCAGGATCTGCTCGACCCGGCGGCGCAGCCGGCCCACCGTGCCGGTCGACCGGTCAGTCTCCTGCTCGATGGCCTGCCGGGTGGCCTCCACTACCCGGGGGTCGACGGAGCCGGCCGGGGCGGTGCGGCGGGCGGCCCGGTGGTCGGTCACGCCCCACAATCCGTCGCGCTCATACCGGACGCGCAGCCGTTTCAGCGTGCTCAGCCCGACCCGGTGTCCCGCCCGGGTCAGCTCGGCATGCTTGGCCAGCTCCCGCTGCCGCAGCGACCGCCGGCCCGGGTCGTATTCCGGGCGGGGACCGGTGCCCGGCGGGCTGCCCGGCGGCACCCCGGTGATCACCTCGATCAGGTGCCGCTCCCACCAGCGGGCAGCCTCCACCGCCTCCGCGGGCAGGCGCTCCAGTGCCGGCTGCGGCGCCATCGGCACCCGGGATGCGGTGACCAGTTCCAGGCTCGGATCAGCCAGCAGCCCGGCCGTGGGGACCTCGATGACCGCCCCGGTGACGTCGGCCAGCCGCACCGTGACACCATCCAGCCCGGCCACCGTGTGCGTGGCGCCGCCCAGCCGCAGCATGTCGCCGGGACGCAGCACCGGATGCCGGGTCATCAGCGCTCCCTGGCCGTCCGCACCGCCGTGGCCGGATCCAGCACCCGGCTGTCCAGGTCGGCGGACAGGCTGCCGCGCCACAACATGGCGAACAGCACCGGCAGCACCGCCACCGGGTCGCCCACCCGGGCCGCCCCCGCCCGCAGCGGGCCCGGCTCGGCGAACACCTCCGCCAGCGCGGCCATCACCGCCGCGCGGGCATGCCGGGGATGGCGGTAGCCCGCCAGCCAGCGCAAGTTGGCCGCCCGCACAGCGGGCAGCTCACCGACCCGGTCATAGGCCCACCCGGCCTGCCCGGCGATCGCAGCCGTCACCGCGAACACCGCGCTGTCCGCCGCACGGACCAGGTGATCGGGCCGGACGTCGATTAGCACGCCGGTCCCGTCGGCGCGGCGGACGAAGAAGTCCGGGGCATGGCGCCGGGCCTTCCCGGCCTCGCCGACCCAGTGCAGCCACATCGGCTGCGACGCGACCGCCGCCACGCCCGGGTCGGCATCCAGCGCCATCAGCACATCCCGCTCGACCCACGACTCATAGCCGACGTGCTCGCCGGTGCGGGAGAACCACCACCAGCCCGGCCAGTTCCGCTGCCCCCGGAAGGACGCAAAGCCCCGCACCGGGCTCACCCGCTCGAACCGCGCCGACCAGCAGGCCGCCAGCGGCCTGCGCTCCCGCCCCCGGTCAGGATCGACGTATTCCACCTCAACGCCGGCCCACGCCGCCGGACCCGCGGCCCGGGCCGCCAGCTCCGCCGTCATCCGCGTGACCTCTCGACCGGACGAACCCCTCGATAGCTCAACTTAGATGGCGAAACTCCGCAAATAGCTCAGACACGCTGGCAATGGCTCAGATTCGCTGGCAACGGACACTACACCTCGTTCTCGTTTCTGATCTTGATCGACCGTTTTGCCACTCTTGATGCATGGCAATTCAAAGCGTCACACCCATGCACCACCTGACGATCGTGGTGAGTTCCGCCGCGCCTGCTGGCGGTGGATTAGCTCTTGGCGGTTGTCGCAACGCTCAGCAAGGGCTACGACCTTGACTACATCTGGAAGCACGTCGACCGCGGCGCGACGAAGGACGCGGCCAGCTACTACATCCAGGCCAGCGAGAACGGCGGCGAGCCGCCCGGCCGCTGGTGGGGCCCCGGCGCTCAGGCCCTCGGCCTGGAGCCCGGCCAGCGGGTCGAACGCGAGCCGTATGAGCTGCTGTTCGGCGAGCACCTGGCCCCCGACGGCACCGAGCTCGGCCGGGCCCCGAGCGGCGGCCGGAAAGTCGCTGACATCTTTGCGCAGTTGCTGGCTGCTGAGCCGCACGCCACCGCCGAACGCAAGCGCGAACTCCGCACCGAGGCGGTCAGGAAGGCCCGGCCGAGCCCGCTGTTCTTCGACCTGACCATCTCGCTGTCCAAGAGCATCTCGATCTTCCACGCCTCCCTCGGCGAGAACGCCCGCCTGGCCCGCCAGGCCGGCGACAAAGACGGCGACCAGTACTGGACCGCCCTGGTCGCCGAGATGGACGATATGATCTGGCAGGCTGTCCACGCCGGGTTCGGCTACTTCCAGCGCGAGGCCGGCTACACCCGCACCGGCTCCCACCGCACCAGAGTTCACGGCCGGGAGACCGGCCAGTGGCACGAGGCGGACCTGGCGGTGGCGCACTGGCTGCAGCACACCTCCCGCGACGGGGACATGCAGCTGCACGTCCACTCCCAGATCGCCCACACCGCCAGAACCAGCACCGACGGCAAGTGGCGGGCCCCGGATTCCCTGGGCTACAACGAGCACATCGGCGCCGTCGCCGCGATCGTCTCCCAGCACCTCGAAGAAGCCCTGACGGCCAGGTTTGGCCTGGAGTGGACCGCCCGCGATGACGGCCACGGCTTCGAGATCAAAGGCATCTCCGGCGAGATGATGCGGCTGTTCTCCTCCCGCCGCGAGTCCATCACCAAGGACCTGCGCGGCCGCGCCGCGCGGTTCGAGCAGCAGTACGGCCGCGCGCCGTCCCAGCGCGAGCTCGCGCACCTCGCGCAAGCCGCCAACTTCGCCACACGCAAGGCCAAGACCGCCACGCTCGACCCTGAGCAGCTCCACCAAAGCTGGGCGGACAAGCTCGCGCGCACCCTCGGCGTCCCGCTGGCATCGGTCGCGCCGTCCGTCTGGCACAGCCAGAGCCGCCGCGCGGACCCGCGCGCGCTCGGCGCGGATCGCGCGGCGCTTACCGAACTCGAGCTGGCCCGCGCGGCGCAGAAAGCGGTCGCGCTCGCGCAGCAGGAAAAGTCCGCCTGGGCCCGCGCCGACGTGATCAAGTACCTGGGCCGCGTCCTGCCCCGCACCGGCCGTGACCCCGCTGAGGCCGCCGCCCTGCTGGAGGACCTGGCCGACCGCGCCCTGCGCTCGGAGTTCGAGCCCGTCCTGTGCCTGGAAGCCCCCGAACCCGCCGACGTCCCGGCTAACTTGCGCCGCGCCGACGGCCGCAGCATCTACCAGCGCCACGGCGGCACCCGCTACGCCACCCGCGCCCAGCTCGCCATGGAACACCACATGCTCACCCAGGCCGCCGCGACCACCGCGCCGCGCATAGCACGCGCGCAAGCCGCGCACGCGCTCGGCGCCGGCCTCGCGCAGCTCGAAGACGCTCTGACCGGACACGCGCCCGGCGCGCGCCACACGCCAGACGAGAACACAGTTAGCGGGCTGCGCGAGGACCAGGCCGCGGCCGCGCTAGCCGCCCTGACCGACGGCCGGCTCGTCTCAGTGATCAACGCCCCGGCCGGGTCGGGCAAGACCCGCGTCCTGGCCGAGATCGCCCGCATCTGGGCCGAGCGCGGGGGAGCGGTGATCGGCATCACCCCGTCCCAGTCCGCCCGCAACACCCTGGCCGCCGGCGTCCCCGTCTGTTACAACAGCGCCCAGTTCCTGGGCCACCTGCCCGGCCGCCGCGGCGCCCGCGGCCCGGTCCCCATCGGCCCGGGCACCCTGCTGCTGATCGACGAGGCCTCCATGCTGTCCGGCCCGGACCTGGCCGGCCTGATCGCCTACGCCCGGGCCCGCGGCGCCAAGATCATCCTGGCCGGCGACCTCAGCCAGCTCCAGGCCGTCGAGAACGGCGGCGGCATGTCCCTGCTCGCCAGCCAGCTCGGCTACGCCCGCCTCGCCCACCCGGTCCGCTTCCGCAGCGAGTGGGAACAGCAAGCCAGCCTGCGCCTGCGCGACGGCGACACCACCGTGCTCGCCGAGTACGACCAGCACGGCCGCATCCTCGGCGGCGACCCCGAGCAGATGATGGACGCCGCCGCCACCGCCTACGTCGCACTGACCACCAGCGGCACCGACACCCTGCTGATGGCCGCCGACCACGCCCTCCGCCGCGAGCTGAACCGCCGCATCCGCGACGACCTCCTCACCCTCGGAATCGTCCACCCAGGCCCCGCCGCCACCATCGCCGACGGCACGAAGGCCAGCCCCGGCGACCTGATCATCGCCACCCGCAACGACCACACGACCGAAGCCGGCCAACCCGGCCGCACCCTGGCCAACGGCGACCTGCTCCACATCGACGCCACCACCGAACACGGCCTGCTCGTCCGCCGCGCCCTGGACCCCGACCCCGCAACCGGCCACCGCCGCTGGACCTGCCAGCCCTTCCTCTACACGAACTACCACGACGCCGAACTCGGCTACGCCATCACCGACCACACCGCCCAGGGCCGCACCGTCACCGCCGGCCTGGCCGTCATCACCGGCACCGAAGACCGCCAGCACGCCTACGTCGCCCTGACCCGCGGCACCACCACCAACACCGCCTACGTCTTCACCAAGTCCCCG
>DASUBV010000172.1:0-5157 GCA_035763085.1 Streptosporangiaceae bacterium
TGCCCGCAGCGTCCCGTTTTGTCGTCCTGGACGGCTGCGCTGGCCTGTTTCCCCTGGCCAGTGCGTCAGCCTGGGCGGCGGCCAGGGCCTCGCGGGCCAGCCGGGCCCGGTCCGGGCGATCTGGCGAAGGCGAGCCAGTAACGGGGCTGTGCTCACTCATGGCCCGGCCACCTCCGTGACCTCGCCGCTCGCCACCGTGAATCGCCGGCCAGCCAGCTCAGCAGGCACGTCGGCGCTGACGGCAGCGGTCACCAGCACCTGGTCGGCCCCGGCGACCAGGCCGGCCAGGCGGCCGCGGCGGCCGGCGTCCAGCTCGGCGAAGACGTCATCGAGGATCAGCACGGGATCCTCGCCGCCGGCCCGCAGCACCTCGAAGGCGGCCAGCCGCAGCGCCAGCGCCATCGACCAGGACTCGCCGTGGCTGGCGTACCCGCGGGCGGGCAGGTCGCCGATCCGCAGTTCCAGCTCATCGCGGTGCGGCCCGGCCAGGCAGACGCCGCGCTCGAGCTCGGCCCGGCGGCTGGCGGCCAGCGCGTCGTGCAGGGCCGCGGCCAGCTTGTCGGGCTGCGGCTCGGGCTCCTCATCGGGCCGGAATGACGGCCGGTAGCGAATCGCGGTGTCGCTGGCGGTGCCGGACACCGCGCTGTAGGCCGCGGCCACCAGCGGCCGGATGGCCTGGACCAGCTCGAGCCGGCCAGCCGTCAGCTGCGCGCCGACGCTCACCAGCTGCTCGTCCCACACCTCCAGGCCGCGCGGCGGCCCGCCGCCCCTGGCCCGGGCCGACTTGAGCAGCGCCGAGCGCTGGCGCACCACCCGCTCGTAGTCCGACCGGATGCCGGCGTACCGCGGCCTGGTGGCGACCAGCAGATCGTCCAGGTACCGGCGCCGCTGATCGGGGTCGCCCTTGACGACAGCCAGGTCCTCGGGGGCGAACAGGACGCACCGCAGCACCCCGAGCGCTTCGCGCGGCCGCACCGGCGCCCGGTTGAGCCGCACCCGGTTGGCCCGGCCGGGGTTGACCTCGATCTCGACCAGGCTGTCCCGGTCGCCGCCGCGGACAGCCGCCCGGATGATGGCCCGGTCCGCGCCGTGCCGGATCAGCGGGGCGTCAGCGGCGACCCGGTGGCTGCCGAACGTCGCGACGTAGCTGGCCGCTTCGACCAGGTTGGTCTTGCCCTGGCCGTTGAAGCCGGTGAAGACCGTCACGCCCGGCTCCAGCCGGACGTCAGCCGCCGCGTACGAGCGGAAGTCGGTCAGCGCCAGCCGGGTCAGGTGCACGCCTGCTGACACTAGCGGCTCCGGCTGTCAGCTGGCGCCCGGCCGGGCCCGCGGCCGCGGCCGGCGCCGGCGCGGGACTGAGCCCCCGGCGCGGGACCAGGCGGCCGGCCCAGGCCGTGCTAGCCGCCCAGGCGGATCGGCATCAGCAGGTACCGGTAGTCCGCGTGGCCCTCAGGGCCCGGCTTGCCGGTGATGAGGGCCGGCTTGCGCGGCTCGGTGAAGGAGATCCGGGCGGTGTCGGAGTCGATTGCGCTCAGTCCGTCCAGCAGGTACTGCGGGTTGAAGGCGATCGACAGGTCGTCGCCATCGAAGCTGGCCTCCAGGACCTCCTCGGCCTGCGCCTCGTCACCGGTGCCGGCTTCCAGCATCAGCTGGCCGGAGCTGAACGACAGCTGCACGGCGGTGTTGCGCTCGGCGACGAGCGCGACCCGCTTGACCGCCTCCGCCAGCGCGCTGGCGGCCAGTTCCGCGGTGGAGGTCAGGCTGGTGGGCAGCAGTGCCTGGTAGCGCGGGAACTCGCCGCCGAGCAGCCGGGTGGTGGTGCGCCGCCCGGCGCCCTCGAAGCCGATCATGCCGTCGCCGCCCTGGCCGTCGTCCCCGGGCAGGGCCAGGGCGATGGCCACCTCCGCGCCGGAGGTCAGCGCCCGCGCGGTCTCGCTCAGCGCCCGGGCGGGCACCAGGACAGCCGCCGACTCGTCGCCGCGCTGCGGATTCCAGCGCAGTTCCCGGACCGCCAGCCGGTACCGGTCAGTGGCGATCAGGGTCAGCGTGTCGCCCTCGATCTCCATCCGCACGCCGGTCAGCGCGGGCAGGGTGTCATCCCGCCCGGCCGCGATGGCGGCCTGGGCGACGGCGGTCGCGAAGGCGTCGCTGCCGACCGAGCCGGCGGCGGGCGGCATCTCCGGCAGGGCCGGGTACTCGTCCTCCGGCATGGTCAGCAGGTTGAAGGTCGCGCTTCCGCAGGTCAGCACGGCCCGCCCCGAGTCCGCGCTGATCTGCACCGGCCGGGCGGGCAGGCTGCGGCTGATCTCGGCCAGCAGGCGGCCGGAGACCAGGGCGCTGCCGGGTTCCTCGGTGGTGACCGGGACCGTCGCCTGGGCGGACACGTCGTAGTCGAAGCTGGACAGGGTGAGCTCGTCGCCGGCGCTCAGGCGGATGCCCGCCAGGACCGGCACGGTGGGCCGGGCCGGGAGCGCCCGCGCAGTCCATGCCACCGCTTCGGCCAGCACATCGCGTTCGAGAACGATCTTCACCTGATGCCGCCTCCAGATCTGCGGTCTTGCCAGCAGGTGCGCTCGGCGCTCGGGCGTGGGCCTGCCTGCTTGGTTCTTGGATTTCTTGATAGAGAAAGGAACGCAGTAGTCATAGGGTCGGTGGATCCCGGGGATATCCGGGATCCGGCCAGGTCAGCCCGGCTATGCCCGCCCACAGGGGCGCTGCTGGCCCGGGTATAGCGGCGGCAGGCGCTGTGGACACCGTGATGTTGCCCGCCGGACACCGCGGCGTTGCCCCCGGGATGACCGGAATTATCCGCCGGCTGTCCCAAGCTCATCCACAGATTCATCCACAGCCTGTGTGCGCTGTATGGGCGGCCCGGTCCGAATCTGTGGTCGCATCGGTACGGATTGTGGTAACAGCTGGTCAGCTGCCAGTGGATAGTGCCTGTGGATAGCATCGTCACCCCGATCACCCCGGTTAACCGCAGGTCAGCCCGACAGGGCCTGCTGCTTGATCCGGTTCGTCAGCTCGGTGACCTGGTTGTAGATCGAGCGGCGCTCGGCCATCAGCGACCGGATCTTGCGGTCGGCGTGCATGACGGTGGTGTGGTCGCGGCCGCCGAACTGCTGGCCGATCTTCGGCAGCGACAGGTCGGTGAGCTCCCGGCACAGGTACATGGCGATCTGCCGGGCGGTCACCAGCACCCGGGACCTGGACGTGCCGCACAGGTCATCGATGGACAGCCCGAAGTACGACGCGGTCTGGCCCATGATCGTCGCGGCCGTGATCTCCGGTCCGTGTGCCTCGGGAATGAGGTCCTTGAGCACGAACTCGGCCAGCTGCAGGTCCACGCTCTGCCGGTTGAGGCTGGCAAACGCCGTGACCCGGATGAGCGCGCCCTCCAGCTCGCGGATGTTGGTGGAGATCCGGCTGGCGATGTACTCCAGCGCCTCCGGCGGCGCGTTCAGCCGGTCCTGCACGGCCTTCTTGCGCAGGATCGCGATCCGGGTCTCCAGCTCAGGCGGCTGGACATCGGTTAGCAGGCCCCACTCGAACCGGCTGCGCAGCCGGTCCTCCAGGGTGACCAGCCGCTTGGGTGCCCGGTCACTGGAGATCACGATCTGCTTGCTGGCGTTATGCAGGGTGTTGAAGGTGTGGAAGAACTCCTCCTGGGTTCCTTCCTTGTTCTCCAGGAACTGGATGTCGTCCACCAGCAGGACGTCCACGTCGCGGTAGCGCCGCCGGAAGCCGTCCTGCTTGCCGTCGCGGATCATGTTGATGAAGTCGTTGGTGAATTCTTCCGAGCTCACGTACCGGACCTTGAGCCCGGAGTACAGGCTCTGCGCGTAGTGCCCGATGGCGTGCAGCAGGTGGGTCTTGCCCAGCCCGGAGTCGCCATAGACGAACAGCGGGTTGTAGGCCTTGGCGGGCGCCTCGGCAACGGCCACCGCGGCGGCGTGCGCGAAGCGGTTGCTGGACCCGATCACGAACGTCTCGAAGGTGTACTTCGGGTTCAGCCGGGCCTGCGCGGGGCGCGGCACGGACTGGCCGATGCTGTGCCCGGGCACCCCGCCGCCCAGCGGCGGCAGGCTGCCGGGGCCGGGCCGCTCAGGCCCGCGGCCATCGCCGCGGTCGAGCTGGTCGCCGTGGCCGAGGCGGCCGCCGCGCTCGAGCTGCCCGTTGCCCAGGCGGCCGTGGTCGAGGCGGCCGCGGTCCACGGCCTCGTGGTCCCGGTCACGGCCGTGATCCAGATCCGGATCGGGGCGCGTCTCCCGGCCGGGCCGCGTCCCGTTGTCCAGGACGGCACCGGAGTCCGGGCGAGCGTGGCCGAGGTGCCCGGGACGGGCGGAATCCGGGTGGCCGCCGCCACGCGCGCCCTCGTCATGCCGGTGGTCCCGGCCGTGGTCGCTGCCCAGGTCCGTGCGGCTCCGGCCATCGCGCGCGTCCGCGTCGCCGGTCAGGTGACCGGGGGCGGCGGGGGCGGCATCCTCGGGGCTGAGCCGGGCCGGCGGCAGGAGCCGGCCGGGAAGAGCGGTCCCGTCCGCGTGGCCCGGCGACAGGGTGCCCATGGGCACGGAGGCCGGCGGGTCATCGAGCGACAGCGCCGGCATGCGGTCGGTATCCGCCCGGTCCAGGTATGCGTCCGCTTCGGTGCCAGCCCGGTCCGGTGCGGCACCGGGCATGGCGGGCCCGGGTTGCGCTGGCCCCTGCGGCCGGGGATGAGCCTGCTCACGCGGCCGGGCCGTTGCGGTCATGCTGGCCGTCGCGGCCGGGTCGACCGTCACGGCCAGCTGGATGCTGCGGGCCAGTTCCCTCGACAGCGCATTAGTGATCAGCGCCCGGAGCCGGGTTTCCAGCTGCTCCTTGACGAAGTCGTTGGGCGCCGCGATCAGCGCCGTATTCTCCACCAGGCCGAGGGGCCTGGTCAGCTGAAGCCACGCTCGCTGGTGCG
Organism: Streptosporangiaceae bacterium; assembly: GCA_035763085.1. Classification (GTDB taxonomy): domain Bacteria; phylum Actinomycetota; class Actinomycetes; order Streptosporangiales; family Streptosporangiaceae; genus DASUBV01. The sequence continues at coordinate 4,949 of DASUBV010000172.1, forward strand.
GCTCGATCTGCATGTCAGCAAGATCGGCGAGGGACCGGGCCCATACATCTGCGAGGTCGTCTTCTCTCACTAGCAACTCACCTCGCGCCCCCACATATGATCAACAGGTTTTTCCACAGCATGTGCACGTTGCAGCGGTGCGCTGCCGCACGTCAGTTCCCCGCCCGGCGGCCGGGGCCGGTGATCGGGGGAGGTCACCGATTACCCGG
>DASUBV010000173.1:0-14645 GCA_035763085.1 Streptosporangiaceae bacterium
CCGGGCACGGCGAGCGCGGAAGGCAGTGACGAGCGTGGAACGAGTGTCGCCACCGCGGCCGGCCGATGTGCTGGGCGCGCAGGACTACCTGCGACCGATGGTCGTTCGCACGCCGGCCCTTCGCTCGGCGGCCCTCGATGAGCTGGCCGGCTGCCGCCTGGTGGCCAAGGCCGAGTGCCTGCAGCGGACCGGGTCGTTCAAGGTGCGCGGGGCGCTCAACTGCGCCCGCCTGCTGCCCCCGCAGGCGCGCGCCCGCGGCCTGCTGACCGTGAGCGCCGGCAACGCCGCGCTCGGCCTGGCCTTCGCCGGGCACGTGCTGGGCGCCGGCGTCACGGTCGTGATGCCGCAGGACGCCGTGGCGGCCAAGGTGGCGGGGGTGCGGGCGCTGGGCGGCACGGTGGTGCAGGACGGCGTTGCCGACGCGGCCGGCGCGTTCCGCCGCGCTGCGCAGCTGCAAGATCAGCACGGCTACACGTTCGTGCACCCCTTCGATGACCCCCGGGTGGTGGCCGGGGCGGCGACGGCCACCCTGGAACTGCTCGAGCAGGAGCCCGGCGTCGAGCGGCTGATCGTGCCGTGCTCGGGCGGCGGCCTGCTCGCCGGAGCCATCCTCGCGGCCGAGACGGCCGGGCGGGCGATCGAGATCGTGGGCGTGCAGCCGGAGCTAGTGCCGACGATCGTGCGCTCGCTGGAGGCCGGCGAGCCGACGGAGGTGGACCATCCGCCGACGATCGCCGACGGGCTGACCGCGCCTCGTCCCGGCCTCCTGAACCTCGACATGATCCGCGCCGCGGACATCCGGATTGTCACCGTCAGCGAGGCGGCGATCCGCGCTGCCGTGCGCGAGCTGGTGCTGGCGCTCAAGGTGGTCGTCGAGCCGTCGGCGGCAGTGGGACTGGCCGCGATCATGGAGCAGGCGGCCGGCCCGGCTGACGGCGTCACCGCGCTCCTGCTGTCCGGCGGGAACATCGCGCCAGCGGTACTCGCGGACTGCATCACGGCGGCCGGCTGACCGCCAGCCGGGCATCAGGACCGGCAGCGCCCGTGCTGCCTGCGGGCGGACGAGCACGACGGCGCGCCCCCGCTCGTCCGCGTGGATCTCGACAGGGGAAGGGTGCTGATCACCCGCGCGGATCGCGCCCGGCCGGATACCGGGGCCTGGCCGCGATGAAGCCGGCCAGGCAGGCCACTCCGGCGGCCGCGGCCAGGGCGCAGGTCCCGGCGAGCACGGTCGCCAGTCCCGCGGCCGCGATCAGCGGCCCGACCGCTGCGGTGGGCGCCAGGTTGGCAGCGGCCTGGACGGCACGCCAGCAGCTCAGCGCCCGGCCGTGCGCCGCCGGCGGGACGATCAGCAGGACGGCTGAGCGGCAGGACAGGTTGAACGCGCCTGCGCTGGCGCCCCAGACGGCCGCCCCGGCCAGCGCGACGGGCACGGACGAGGTCGCCGTGAACAGCCGCTCGCCCGCCGCGACCATCACGGCGGCGATCGCCACCAGCCACGGCGAGGCGAGCACCTGGCCCAGCGGCCGGGCGGTCATCGCCGTCATGGCCAGCGCGACGCTCCCGGCGGCAAAGGCCACCATCGTCCAGCCGTAGGTGATCAGGGACGCGTGCAGGCCCTGGCGGACGAACAGCGGCTGCAGCACGGCCATGGTCCCGTAGGTCAGCCAGACGCCCGCGGTGACGGCCAGGATCGCCGTCAGCCGTCCCCGGATGCGCGGCGCACCCCGGCGGCCCGCGTCATCCGGGGTCCTGGCGTCCGCCGCCGGCCGCGTCGCGGGGACCAGCGCGCTGCAGGCGGCCCCGGCCGCGAAGGCCCCGGCTACCGCCAGCCAGGCGATCCGCGGGCCGGCGTAGGCCAGCAGGGCTGCCGCGCCCAGGGCGCCGGCCATGACGGGAACCGCGGCGGCGAGGATGAGCCAGGCGCCGGCCCGGGTCAGGTCGGGCCGCCGCGGCAGCCAGGTCGGCGCGGTGTCGCCGGCGGCGACGCCCGCTCCCCTGCAGGCGGAGATGATCCCGAGCGGCACCAGCAGTCCCGGCAGCCGGCCGGCCAGCAGCGCGCTGGCCGCGCACGCCGCGGCGGCGAGCCAGAACAGCGATCCGGCGAGCCGGGGACCATGCCGGTCGATGAGCCTGCCCGCCAGCGGGCTGAGCATCGCCGGCCCGGCCCAGGCGGCATTGACCAGGGCCAGCCAGATGGCGGGCCGCGGCTGGCTGAGGGCCAGCGGCAGGGCGGTGACCAGGGCAGCCCACGAGCCGGTCTGGCCGGCGGCCTGCCCGATGGTCAGGACGGCCATGCCGCGGCGTCCCCCGGTGGCCGGGCCGGGCGCTGCCGCGGCCGGCCGGACCCTGGTCGCCGCAGCCCCGGCGGCGGAAGCGGCGGTCACCGGTACAGCCCCGATCCCTGCAGGGCGCGGATCCCGCCGATATCCGCCTCGACCTGGCCGGATGGCCCGACCAGGAACAGGTGGCCCGGCGAGGTGGCCAGGTCCACCGTGGGGGAGATCCGGTCGCCGGGCCGGAAGTGGCTGACCCAGCCGCAGACCGTCGGCAGGGACCTGATCCGGGCGAGGGCGGCGCCGTCCAGGATGCCGGGGCGGGGGGCGGCCAGGTCCAGCTGGACCGCGTGCGCCAGCCGCCGGTACGGGCCGCGGGCGGCCCGCCGCGCAAACGCCGCCGGGTCGGTGACGGCCTCCACGGCGAGGCCGACCTGACTGATGCCCAGGGCCCGGTCCATCGGGGCGATGTCGGCCATGCCGGCCAGGCGCACGTTGGCCTCGATCAGGCGCGGGCCGCGGCTGGTGACCATCATCTCGCAGTGCGCCGGCCCGGCGACGACACCGAGGGCGTCGAGGGCGTCAGCGATGTAGGAGCCAGCCGCCAGGGTCCGCGGGTCGTCCCCGGCCAGCAGGTCCAGCCGGTCATAGATCACCTTGCCGCCGGGCACCTCGCGCCGGCAGTCCCGCCACACCTCGGCCACGTAGTGGGCGGGGCGGCCGCCGGGACCCGGATAGGTCACGGTGTTGACCATGTACTGCTGACCGGTCAGGAACTCCATGACCAGCAGCTCGTCATTGGTCAGCCCCATGACATTCACCTGGCCGGCCGCTGCCCGCCACGCGGCCTCGATCTCCTGCGGGCTGCGGCACACGGTCACGTTGTCACTGGCCGCGGACGCGGCCGGCTTCACGACCACGGGCCCGCCGATATCGCGGGCCGCGGCCAGGGCCGCGCTCAGGGTGCGGGCGCGGATCGTGCGGGCATACGGCACGCCGGCCCGGGCGAGCGCGTCCGTCATCAGGCCCTTGTCCCGCCGCGCCGCGCTGCTGGCGGGGTCATTGCCGGGCAGGCCGAGCTGGCGGGCCAGGACGTCGGCCAGCTCGATGCCGCTTTCCGTGCCGGCGATCACCGCGGTGACCGACAGGGCAGCGAGGACAGAAGCGGTGGCCACAACGTCGCCGGCCTCGGTGACGACCGCCGCGTAGTCACTGGCCCGGAACGAGCTGACGTCGTCGGCGAAGACGGGCAGCGGCTGATCCGGGACGACGGCTACCGAGCGCCAGCCGCTGGCTGCGAACGCGCCGGACAGATAGCGCCCGGTGGAGTACGGGTGAACGATGGCGGCGCGCCCGGGCTGCGCCCGGCGGCCCGGCCTGGGGGCCGGGCGCGGCCCGGCCTGCTGGATGATCATCAGGTCTGCGCGGGCGCTGCCGCCCGGAGCCCCGGCCGCCGGCGGCCGGGTTAACTCCGGGGCCGGCGGGCTGATCGCGGGCTCGTGACGCCTGGCCCGGCGGCGGGCCGGGACGCTGCCCGCGACGACTGCGATCGCGGTGACCCTGTCACCGGCAGGACCTGGCTGCCGCCGCCGGCTACCGCGCCTGCGGGCCGGCCAGAGAGCCCGGGCCGCGAGGTTGATCACGGTCATAGACCCGCCTCTTTCCCGATTCATCGCTGCCGCCGGGCGCGGCTTCGCGCGCTGTGCCGGCGGGCGGTTTCCCGGCTCGGGAACCGCAGCCTCAGAATGCGCTTGCTGCCCGTATGCCTGGATTGCACTCGGCTTGACGCCTACCTTGCGCCGCAGGTCACGGGTGCCGGCCGGGCCCTTGCGGCCGCAGTGCCGGCTGCGGCAGAACCTGGGCCTACTTGTAGCCCCGCCTGAGCAGGTACCTGGCTCCGGCGTCGAAGCCCTCGGGACTGAGCACCTCGAAGCCGAAGGCGTCAGCGAGCCGGCCGGTGATGTTGAACGCTACGCAGACCGCCAGCGCGTCCTCGGCCTGCTGGCGGGAGACGCCGGCGGCGAGCACCTCCCGCATGTCCGCCGCGCTCACCTGTCCCTCGGCGGTCAGCCTTCCCAGCATCCGCAGCGTGGCCCGCAGCGGCTCCTCGACCGGAGCCGACTCCAGGTCGGCGAGCACCGCCTGCACCTTCGCGCCGTCCTGGTAGGCCCGGCGCGCGGTCGCGGTGTGCGCGCCGATGCAGAACGCGGACTCGTTCACCCGGGAGACATAGGCCGCCATCAGCTCCCGGTCGGCCACCGACCACGCGGAGGGCCCGCGCATCGCCTGGTGGGTGAACTCCTTAGCCCGGCTGCCGTAGAAATCCGGGCGGTAGAAGACCAGCCGGGCGGCGTCTGGCACGGGCTGCCCGGAGAACAGCCGGATGAGCGCGAACAGCAGCCTGGTTCCGGGGCGGTAGCCGCGGTTGAGGATGTCGAGGCGCATTACCCGGCCTCGCCGCCGCCGGTCGCCTCGGCCAGCGCCGCCAGCCCCGATTCATACATCCGTGCGGACTGGCCGACTGCGGCGCAGATCACCAGCTCGAAAAGCTGGTCCTCGGTGCAGCCCGATTCCTGTGCCGCTGCGAAGTCCGCCTCGGTGACCTGCGCCGCGTCAGTGGCGACCTTGCTGATCAGCGCGTCCAGCGGCGGGGCGAGCCCGTCGTTGCTGAAGGCACGGGCCCGCTGCTCCGCAGCTGCCCGGCCTGCTCCGTTCAGCACGCGATCGACCAGGGCCCGGTGCGCTGCCTGCTTGTTGTCCTGATCCGGCACGGCGCCCTCCGCCTGCTCGGCTGCACGGGTGTCCGCCCTAAGGTACCCGCCGGCCGGCCAGGGCGTGCGGTAGCCGCCAGGGGACAGCCGGGCTGGCCGGGAGGCTAGCCGAGCCCGTGCCGGCGGGCATAGCGGATGGCGGCCTCGCGGTCAGCCGACCCGGTCTTGGCGAAGATCCGGTTGACGTGGCTCTTGATCGTGTGCGAGCTGAGGACCAGCTTGGCCGCGATCTGCGGGTTGGCCAGCCCCCTGGCGATCATCGCGAGGATCTCTGCCTCGCGCTGGGTCAGCCCGTCCGGCAGGTCGCACCGGGGCGCCGCCGGCCGGGGCGGGTCCGCCGCCGCGAGCAGCGTGGCCTGGACACCGGGGTCCAGGACAGCCAGGCCGCTGACCGCGCCGCGCAGTGCCTGGGCGATCTCGGCCCGGCGCGCGTCCTTGGTGAGGTAGCTGCGAGCGCCGGCCCGCAGCGCGGCCAGCACGGAGGAGTCATCGTCATAGGTGGTGAGCACGACGACGGCCACCTCCGGGTAGCGCTCGGCCAGCCGGCGGGTGGTCTCGATGCCGTCCAGCACCGGCATGCGCAGGTCCAGCAGGATCGCCTGCGGGCGGGTCCGCTCGACGACCCGCAGCGCCTCCGCGCCGTCGGCGGCGGCGCCGACCACGGTGATGTCGGGCAGCAGGCCGAGCATCGCGACCAGCCCCTCCCGGACGCTGGCCTGGTCATCGGCCACGACGATCCGGAGCGGCCCGGCATCCGCCGGGGCGCCTGGCACCGGGGCGCCGGTCACCGCGGCACGGTCGCTTCCACGACCCAGTCACGGTCCCGGCGGCCGGCGCTGAGCGTGCCGCGCAGCAGCAGCAGGCGCTCGCGCAGGCCGGTCAGGCCGTAGCCGCCGTCCGCCGTGCTGAGCCGGTGCTCGCCGCCATCCTGGCCGCCGCCATCCTGGCCGCTGGCGGCCAGGCGGCTGGTCACCACCAGGCTGGTACCGTCCTCGGCGTAGTCGAGCCGGATCGTCACCGGCTGGCGCGGCGCGTGCTTGGCGGTGTTGACCAGGGCTTCCTGCGCCGCCCTGGTGATGGCCAGCCGGGCGTCCGGCGGCAGCGGCCGCGGCTCGCCGCTGACCTCGAAGCTGACCTGGGCGCCGTGCCGGCGCTGGTGGGTGGCGCTCAGCTCGGCCAGCCCGTCGGGCAGCGGCAGCGTCTCGCCGTGCAGCGCGTGCACGGCCTGGCGGGTCTCGCTGAGCCCGCTGGTCGCCATCCGGTGCGCCTGGTCGAGCAGCTCGACGGCATGCGGCACGTCGCCGGAGTCGACCAGGACCGCCCGGATCAGCTCGATCTGCAGGCCGAGAGCACCGAGCGAGTGCGCGAGCACGTCGTGCATCTCGCGCGCGATCCGGGCGCGCTCCTGCAGCGTCGCGACCTGGGCCTGCTCGTCGCGGAGCTGCTCGGACTTGGCGAGCAGCTGGGCCGAGTGCTCGGCGTCGACGCGGTGCACCCGGATGTTGTTGCCGACGATGACCGCGGCCGGGAGCAGCACGCCCGGGTAGCCGATCGCCAGCCAGGCGCCCGCATGATCGGTGAACCCGGTGACCGCCGCGCCGGCCACCCCGAGCGCCGCCACGATCCAGGCCTGCTGCGGCGGCAGCCGCCTGCCCGCCGCCAGGCAGGCCATGAAGGCCAGCGCCAGCAGCGCCCCGCCCGACGGCATCGCGTATGCCGCCCCGCAGGCCAGCGAGATAAATCCCAGGCCGTAGGGGAGCAGGGCCGCGGGCCGGCCGCTGCGTCCCGGCCAGGCCTCGGCGATCGTCCACGGGACGACAAGGACGACGGCAGCGGCGAAGGCGCCGATCTCGGCGGCTCCGAAGCCCGGCCCGGGCCAGCGGGCGGTGAACGTGAAGAACCCCACGAGGGCGACGCCGACTCCCCGCGCCGTCACGGTCAGGGCCTGCAGCATGTCCTCATTATGGGCGCCGCGGCCACCCCGGGCAGCGGGGCGGCGGCATGAAATCCGGCGCCCCTGTCATACCTGGCCTCATACCGATCTCATACCGCCGCGGCGCCAGTTCAGCCCGGCGGTCCGATGCGGGCGCGGGCCGCCGGGCGAAGGCTGGAGTGGCTCACCCGACCTGAAGGAGTTCCCCATGTCATCCAGACCCGACCGGCTCGCCACGGCGCTGCGCCGGCTCCGCTGGCCGGTCGTCATCGCCTGGATCCTTCTGGTGGTGGCGCTGCGCGGGCCGGCGAGCAGCCTGTCGGCCGTGACGAATAACGGAGCATCCGCCTACCTGCCGTCGTCGGCGCCGTCGACGCGCGTCGCGGAACTGCAGCAGGATGCGTCCGCCAGCACCGACGAGGATCAGGCAGTCGTCGTCTTCGCCCGGTCCCGCGGCCTGACCGCCGCCGACCTGGCCGCGGCTGCCTCGGCCCGCTCGGCGGTGGCCCGGCTGGGCGGCCCGGTCGGCTCGCCGGGCCCGCTGCGGCGCTCCGCCGACGGGCAGGCGGCGCAGTTCACGGCGACGGTCACCTCCCGGCCGGCCAGCCAGATCTCCGTCGACACCGGCGCGGTCCGGAGAATCAGCACCGCCGCCCGCTCCGCGGGGGCGCGGGCGGGGGACGGGCTGCAGGCCGACGTGACCGGCTCCGCGGCGGTGACGGCGGCCACCAGCGTCCAGGACGAGACCACGCTGCTGCTGCGCGCGCTGGCGATCGTCGCGGTCATCCTGCTGCTGGTGTACCGCAGCCCGGTGCTGTGGCTGCTGCCGCTGCTCGGCGCGCTGGGGGCGGACGTGCTGGCCAAGGCGGCCACGCACGGCCTGGCCAGCGCCGGGCTGACCGTCAGCAGCCTGTCGACCGCGATCCTCACCGGGCTGGTCATCGGCGCGGCCAGCGACTACGCGCTGCTGCTGATCCACCGGTACCGGGAGGAGCTCAGGCGGCACGCCGCGCCGGAGGACGCGATGGCCGCCGCGCTGCGCCGGACCCTGCCGACCCTGGCTGCCTCGGCCGCCACGGTCACCATCGGCATGCTGTGCCTGCTGGCGGCGCGGTCCGCCTCGCTGCACGGCCTCGGCCCGGTCGGCGCGGTCGCGATCATGGCCGCGCTGCTCGCCGAGATCACGTTCCTGCCCTCGATCCTGCTCATCCTGGGCCGGGCGGCGTTCTGGCCGCGGATTCCCCGGCCCGGCCGCGGCGGCCGGGAGGACTCGCGCGCCTGGTCGGCGGTGGGCCGCCGGGTCTCCCGGCGGCCGGCCTGGGTCACCGCCGTGTCGGTGCTGGCGCTCGGCGCGGCGTGCGCCGGGCTGGCGAGCGTGTACACGACCGGCGACCCGGTGGCCGACGTCAAGGGGCACGGCGGCGCGGTGGCCGGGGAGCGGCTGCTGACCGGGCACTTCCCCGGCGGCGAGCTGGCGCCGCTCACCGTCCTGGCCCGGCCGCCTGCCGTGCGCGCGGCCGCCGGGACGGCGCAGCGTACCCCCGGCGTCGCCGCGGTGTCGCCGTCCGGCCCGGTGGGCGGGTACGACTCGCTGACGGTGCAGCTCTCGGTCCCGCCGTACGGCAGCCAGGGCGCCGCGGTGATCAGGGACCTGCGCGGCAGGCTCGGGCAAGACGTCCTGGTGGGCGGCGACCCGGCGGTCCAGTACGACATCACGCACGCGGCCCGCCGCGACGACCTCGTGGTGATCCCGCTGGTGCTCGCGGTGATCTTCGTTGTCATCGCGCTGCTGCTGCGGGCGCTCATCGCGCCGCTGGTGCTGGTCGCGGCCACCGCGCTGAGCTTCGGCGCCTCCTTCGGGCTGTCCAGCCTGCTGTGGCGGTACGGGCTGGGCTATCACGGCATCGAGGCACAGCTCCCGCTGTACATCTTCGTGTTCCTGGTAGCGCTCGGCGTCGACTACAACATCTTCCTCAGCGCCCGGGTCCGGGAGGAGGCCCGCGTCGCCGGCCTGCGCACCGGCGTGCTGCGCGGTCTCGGCGTGACCGGGGGAGTGATCACCGCCGCCGGGCTGATCATGGCCGGCTGCTTCGGCGCCCTGTTCCTGCTGCCGCCCGTTCAGGTCGCCGAGGTCGCCAGCGCCATCGTGATCGGAGTGCTGCTCGACACGCTGCTGGTCCGCACCGTGCTGGTCCCGGCCAGCCTGCTGGCCATCGGCGAGCGGGTGTGGTGGCCAGGCCCGGTGCCGCGCCCCGCCCGGACCCCCGCAGCAGCCCTCAGCGAGGAGGCAGCGCGCTCGTGACCGGGCGGGCACACGCGAGCGCCCCCGCACCAGGGCGGGGGCGCTCGGGTCCTTTCGCGGTTACGGCGTCACGGAGTTCACCGAGGTGCCCCAGTTGGCGAAGGCATCCCTGGTGCCGCCGCAGGTGGCCTGCGTCAGCGTGAACTCCGGCGGGGCGCAGTTCGGGGACTGGATGTAGCTGGTGGAGAAGAAAATCTTGTTGCTGCCCGGGTCGTACACGCCGGCGCTGTAGTCGCCCCAGCGCGGCGAGGTGCGGCCAGGGAAGCCCAGGTACTCGCCGAACCCGTCCTCCGGTGCCTGCCCGAGGTCGGCGACGCTCACTACCGACCCGCGCAGGCCGCTAGCTCCGGCGGACAGCCGCCCGAACGCCGTGCTCGGGAAGAAGCCGCCGTGGTCGGCGCCGGTCGGGCCGCCGTTGCCGGTGAGGGTGAAGAACAGCGCCGCGGGACCGTGGTCCGGTGCGGCGATGTCCGGGAACGCCAGGTCCTCATGGGCCGGCGACACGTAGCCCTGGCTGGTCAGCGTGAAGACGCCCGACCGGTCGAAGCTCCTCGTGCCGATCTCCCAGAAGGCCGCGCCCTGGTGCACCTCGGGGGCCGACTCGCCGGCGAACGACTGGTCGGTCTCGGTGCTGACCGCGCCCCAGAGCTGGCCCTGGGCCTGCGACGCCTGAGTGAAGTTGTCTCCGTTGGTCGCGACCGGGCCTTCGGGGCAGCTGGCCGGCGGGTTGGTCCCCGTGCTCAGGCCGGCCGCGCCGCACTCGTCACCGAGCGGGATCGGCCCTGCCTTCTGCGCGGCGCCGGCGCCCTCACCGAAGTAGTAGTTGACCCCGGAGAACAGCTGTCCGCCGAAGCGGAGCTGGCCGCAGGCGGCGCAGCCGGAGCTGTTGAGCGTGCCCAGCCCGGTCCAGTCGAAGACCGCGATCCGGGTGTCGCCCTGGCCGTAGAAGTCGAGGTTGTCGAGCATGAACCCCGATCCGCCGTGACTGTTGTCAAACTGGGCCGGGTCCGGTGGCATCGCCGGGATCACCGAGAACCAGCAGGTGATGCCGGCCCGGTGGAACCTGTTGTCGGACGCGCAGGTGCCATCGGGCGTCGCCAGCAGGCCCATGTTCTCAATCGCGACGTTGAAGCGCGGGTTGGCATCGCCATTACTGAGAGTGACCGGCAGGCCGCGCTCCAGCGCGTTCTTGTCGATGGCGAATTCCTGCGCGCCGTTGAAGCCGCCGCCGCCGATGCCGGGGTTGACCAGCGGGAACTCGTCGTAGAAGAGCTCGAAGGCGTCCCTGGTGACGGCGATCTTCGTGAAGTCGTTGAGCAGGAACGGGGCACCGGGCTCAGCCGGGTTGTAGTTGGCGTCGAGGAAGTAGTTGTTGTACGGGCCGAACGGGCTCGAGCCCTTCGTCACCGCGATGGCCTCGAAGCACGTGTTGGCCAGGCCGGCGAAGCAGCCGGAGAACGGGCCGCCGCTGGCCTCCGTGCTCGCCGAGGCGAACTCGGTGAAGATGAAATGCCCGCCGTTGCTGTGGTCGTAGGCGCACATGATGTCGCCGCCGCTGCTCCAGCCCCGGCTGGTCAGCCCCATCAGGGTGTCGAGCGGGATGACCGCGGACACCCGGTGGAGCCCGGTGTTGAAGAACAGCACCTCGCCGAGGTTGTTGTCTTCGACCACGAACCCGTTGCCAGCGCACAGGCCCTGGTCGGCGGGCTCGATGTCGCCGTTCGGGTTGGTGCTCAGCGTGCCGCTGTCCACGGCGTTGAGGCCCTTGACGCCCGTCGCGCCGCCGGCGCCGGAGCTGATCTTGTCGCACCCGGATCCGAGCGGATCGCAGCTGACGGCGGGCGGTGCCGGGTCCGGGCCGTCCTTGGCGACCATCGGCGACGGCAGGGTGTGCACCAGCGGTTTCGCCAGGCTGGCCGCCGCGGCCTTACGCGCCGCCAGGTCGGCCCTGGCTGCCCGGGCGGCGGCCGCTGCCGTAGCTGATCCGAGGGCGAAGGATGCGGTGGACGGTGTGGTAAACGGGCCGGTCAGCAGGTGGCACCCGCTGGCGCAGCCGGTCGCTGCGGGGCCGACGAAGGTCGGCGAGAAGGTGCCGAGGCTGGCGGAGGTGACGGTGGATGTGTGGGGTGTCGCGGTACTGGCCGACGCGCCGGGCGCGGCCGCCACGACCATCGAGACCGGTAGCGCTAATCCGAGAAGAGCGGCAGACAGACAGTAGAGGCTTTTTCTTCTGAACGGCATTGTTCGATGCCCCGCCAATCACGAAGGTTCTCGCCCCCGGGTGCACCCTGGCGCTGGCCCGCGCCGTGCTTCCGGCACCCGGGGGCTACGGCGCGGAAGCAGCGCTGTTGCCGCGGGTGGTACTCATGCGGCAATTCGTGACAGGCACATCGTTACCCGAGTGGATCTAGGAGTCAACCCTGAAGCAGGGGGAGACCTGCCGGCGCTGCCCGGGCCCGGGCGCACAATAAACGGACCGACGAGGGGAGGCCTTTACTTAACGGATTGCGGCCCCATTTGGTTCAGCTCCTTGGCATTAATCATCACGGCGCCGGGCGTGGCGCTAGCGAGCCGGCACGGTGCCGTGCACCGGCTGATAGCCGCTGAAGCTCGCCTCGAGTACTCCTTCCCCGCTGGTCAGCCCGGGCAGCTGCTGCTGGAGCGCGCGCAGGCGGGCCGACGGCAGCACGGCGCCGATCACGAGCTCTGCGCCCTGCGCCCGGGGCGCGTCGACAGCTGCCCGGAGACGGGCCAGCGCGGCCAGGACGGCACCGAGCCGGCCCGCGGGAATCTCCAGCCGCGCGCGTGTCATCGGCTCGCAGACCATGGTGCCGGCGCGGTCGAGTGCCTGAGCCAGCACCAGCGGCGTCAGCTTGCGGAAGTCGGCGGCCGTTGTCTTCGGCGTGGCCAGGACCTGCTTGGCAGCCCCGTCGCCGACGTAGTAGTCGCACTCGGTCATGGTCACCGCGCAGTCGGTGACCTGCCAGCCGTAGTGGCCGGTGCGCAGCGCTGCCCGGACGTAGCCGGTCATGGCGTCGGCAAAGCTGCTTGTCGACTTGTAGATGTACAGCGGGATGTCCCGGGGGTCGACGTCGAGCCGGAAGCTGACGCCCGAGCCGGCCGGGGCGGGCTCGATGGCCAGCCCGACCGTGGCGGAGTACGGATGGTCATCTGACTGCAGGACCTCCAGGGCGCTGCCCCGCCCGGCGGGGCGCTCGACGCAGATCGTCGTCGTCTCGCGGAAGGTCACCGCCACGCCGTAGTCGCCGGCCAGCGTCGCCTGGAGGATCTCCTTCTGGACTTCCCCGTACAGCGATACCGAGATCTCCTGGCGCTCGTCGTCCTGGCGCAGGCTGATCAGCGGGTCCTGCTCGGCGATCTGGCCCAGGGCAGCCCGCAGTCGTTCCCGGTCAGCAGGGTCGGTCGCGGCGACGACGGACTGCAGCGTCGGCGGCGGGAACTGGCGGCCGGCTCCGCCCGGCTCGTGCTGGCCGATCCCGTCGCCGACCTGGATCGCGGCCAGGCCCCAGAGCTTGCCGATCTCGCCGGCCGCGACCCGGGAGCGGGGCTCGGCGGGACCGCGGTCGAAAACGGCGACGGCCGTGACCTTGCCAGACCGGCCCGTGCCGGGCCCGCCCGTGCCGAGCACCAGCCGCTCCCTGGCGCGCACGGTCCCCGTGAACATCCGGACGTAGGCGATCTTGTGCCCGCCGGCATCCCGCTCGATCTTGAAGACGCTGCCCGCCGCGGGCCCGGCGGGATCGCCGGCGGCGGCCGGCAGCAGCCCGGCGATGCCGTCGGTCAGCTGCGGCACGCCCGCGCCGGTGATCGCCGAGCCGAAGAAGACCGGATGCACCAGTGCCCGGGCCGTCTGCGCCGCCAGCCCGGCGCGTAGCCGGCTGTAGGCGACACCCGAGTCGTCGGCGAGGTAGGCGGCGAGCAGGCTGTCGTCGTGCTCAGCCAGCAGATCGGTCAGGCTGAGCCGGAACTCCGGGTCGTCCGGGCCCGGCAGCATGACATCAGCTCCGGGGGTCCCGGCGGCCCGGACCGAGTCCAGCGGGATGACGGCCAGCCGGAGCCGCTCACGGATCTCCTGCAGGACCCGCGCCGGTTTCGCGCCGGCCCGGTCGATCTTGTTCACGAACAGCAGTGCCGGGATGCCCAGCCGCTGCAGCGAGCGCATGAGGATGCGCGTCTGCGGCTGCACGCCTTCCACCGCCGAGATCACCAGCACGGCGCCGTCGAGCACGCTCAGCACGCGCTCCACCTCGGCGATGAAGTCCGGGTGGCCGGGCGTATCGATCAGGTTGACGGTGACATCGCCCACGCCGAACGAGGCGACTGCCGACCTGATCGTGATCCCGCGCTGGCGCTCCAGCGCGAGGGAGTCGGTCTGCGTCGTCCCGGCGTCGACGCTGCCGGGGTGGTCGATGACGCCGGCGGCGTACAGCAGCCGCTCGGTGAGAGTGGTCTTACCGGCGTCTACATGCGCCAGGATCCCGAGGTTGAGTGTCATGCGCGGCACGCGTCATACCCTTCGGATTAGTCCCAGAGGCCATCACGATGGACATGAACGGCTGGCGCATCTTTCTTCCCTCGGTTTCGTGCTCGTGGTCGCGGCAGTAAACCACGCTGGCTGCCGGGAGCGCACCAGGGTTTTCCGGCGGGCGGGCGGCGTGCACCCGACCTGAAAGTGGAGCGGCCCCCCCCGATAGCGGGTCAGGCGCCGGTCACCATGTCTCCAGCCAGGAAGCCCCGGCCTTCAGGCCGGGGAGGAATGGCGCCCGGCGTGCCGGGATGTCTTTACTGGAACGGCCGGTATCCTGTAAACATGCGGACGGCGTATAAGTGCCGGGCTTACCCGGACCCGGAGCAGCAGGCCATTCTGGCCCGCACGTTCGGCTGCGTCCGCGTCGTCTGGAACCGCACACTCGCTGCCCGGCACGCCCGCTACGCCACGGAGCAGAAACCCACCTCGTATGCCGAGACCGACCGGGCGCTGACCGTGATGAAGCGGGAGCCGGACCTGGCGTTCCTGAATGAGGTGTCGTCGGTTCCGCTCCAGCAGGCCCTGCGCCATCAGCATCAGGCGTTCCAGGCGTTCTTCGGCAAGCGCGCCCGCTACCCGCGCTACAAGTCCCGGCGCGGCAGGCAGTCGGCTGCCTACACGCGGTCGGCGTTCCGCATGAAGGGCGCCGATCTGTGGCTGGCCAGGATGAGCGCCCCGCTGAAGGTCGTGTGGACGTGGCCCGGCGTGGACCTGGCCGCGCTGGACCCGACCACGGTGACGGTGTCCCGTGATCCGTGCGGGCGCTGGTACGTCTCCTTCGCCGCCGACGTGCCCGACCCGGAGCAACTCCCCG
>DASUBV010000174.1:0-30987 GCA_035763085.1 Streptosporangiaceae bacterium
TCCCACAGCACATGAAGCACGGCCCGCTCCAGCTGCCCGGTTCCTGCCACCTGCGCCTCCTTGCCGGGTGCCCGGACGGGCCCCGCCTTGTATTCTACGTCACGTAGAAATTCTGCGTTCTGCAGGAGTGATCCGAGCCCCGGGCAGCCCCGGCACCCGGCCCGCCGTGCGTGCCTGCGCGGCCGCCGGCGGGCGCTTGCCACCCCCCGCGGTGCCGGGGCTCCTTCCAGCGTTCTCCCGGGCCGCGGGCGGCCATCTGCCGAGATAAGGGGACCTTCGGCCCTAAGCGGCGGCCGCCACTGTCGGTAACCTCAGTGACGCGCAGTGAACACGTCGTGAGCGCGGGGGAAAAGGGCGGCTGCCACCGGTGATCGGCCGGGCGGTACCTGAGGGGGCAGGCAGCGAAGGAGCGGCATTCATGCAGCAGGGAGTGCACCAGCAGGACCAGGACTATCCGGTGCTGTTCGTGGTATCGGAGCAGGGCGCGGGCCCGGCGGCGCGAACCGTCGCCGACCGGCTCTTTGACCGTGGTCTGCACGTCATCGTCGCCCAGACCCGCGACGACCTGCAGCATGTGGTCGCGGCTCACTCGCAGGCGGGGGCGTCCCGGATCGGCACCGCGGTGGTCAGCTGGGACCTGCCCCGTGCCGGGGGCGAGCTGAGTAACGGGGGCGAGCAGGGCGCCGACAGTGAGCTGGAGGCCCGGCTGGAGGAGCTGCACCGGCTCACCGGCCAGCCGCCGGTGGTGCTGCTGTCCGAGGGGCCCGACGAGCGGGTGATCCCGCCCGCGATCGCCAGGGGCACAGCGGGCACCTTCTGGCTGCACGCCGATTCCCCGCATTTCGTCGCTGACCAGGTCGAATGGCTCGTCCGGACGTACGCGCTGCGGTCGCAGGTCGTCGGCGCGCTGGGCGGCGACATCCGCCAGTACGGCGAGATCGGCCGGCCGGGGGGCGGCCGGGCTGATCTCGGCGATCCGGCTGGCCGGGCCGGGCAGCTGGGGGGCGGCCCGGCCGGCCGGGGACAGGATCAGGGCGAGCGCGGCTCGCCGGGATATGCCCGCAGCTAGCAGTCCCCGCAGCTCGTAGCTAGCAGGCCCCGCAGCTAGGAGACATGGCGGAAGGGACCTCAGGATGGACCAGGCAGCACGAAGCCGCCCGACGGTGGTGGGCGTCTTCCTGCTCGATGATCACGAGATCGTCCGGCGCGGCGTCCGGGAGCTGCTGGAGGCCGAGCCGGACATCACCGTGGTCGGCGAGGCGGCGACGGCGCAGGCGGCGCTGGCCCGCATTCCCGCGCTGCGGCCCGACGTGGCGGTGCTGGACGTCCGGCTGCCGGACGGCGACGGGGTCAGCATCTGCCGGGAGCTGCGGTCCAGGATGCCCGACACCGCCTGCCTGATGCTCACCTCCTTCGGGGACGACGAGGCGCTGTTCAACGCGATCATGGCCGGGGCGGCGGGCTACGTGCTCAAGCAGATCCGCGGCACCGACCTGATCGGCGCCGTCCGCGCGGTCGCCGCCGGGGAGTCCATGCTGGACCGGGAGGCCGCGAGCCGGGTGATGGCCCGGATGCGGGACCAGGCCGCGGCCGATCCGCTGGCCGGGCTCACCGACACCGAGCGGCGCATCCTGGAGCTGATCGGCCAGGGGCTGACCAACCGGCAGATCGGCGAGCGGCTGCACCTGGCCGAGAAGACGGTCAAGAACTACATCTCGGTGCTGTTCGGCAAGCTCGGCATGGAGCGCCGCACCCAGGCCGCGGCCTACGCGGCCCGGCTGTTCAGCGACGACCCCGGCGCGGTCAGCCTGTCCGGCCGCCGGGCCTAGCCGGCCGGCCCGGCCGCCCGGCGCTGGCGGCCGCTGACGGAGCCCGGGCCATGACCCCGCCCGGGACTCTCACCCCCGGCCGCACCGTCCTCAGCCAGCTCCGTCCTCGGGCCAGCCCGGCCCTCAGCCAGCTCCGCCCCGGCTCAGCTGCCTGACGCGAGCGGCACGCGCCACTCCACACGGGTACCCGTGCCGGGCGCCGGGGACACCGTCAGGCGCCCGCCCAGCTCGGCGGCACGCCGGTTGAGGTTCGCCAGCCCGCTCCACCGGCCGGCCGCGTGCAGGCCGGCCCCGTTGTCGCGGACGATCACCACCAGGTCCGTGCCGGCCTGGCAGGTCACCTCGGCCATCGACGCGTCGGCGTGCCGGGCCACGTTCGACAGTGCCTCGCGCAGCGCGGCCAGCATGTCCCCGGCCATCTCCGGCGGCACCTGCGACTCGAGCTGGCCCTCGATGCGCAGCGCCGGAGCGAAGCCGAGCGCCGCCGTCATCTCCTCGATGACCTCGACGATCCGGCCCTGCAGGCCGGGCAGCTCGGCGTCGTCGCGGGACTGCAGGGTGTAGATCGCCGCCCGGATGTCGCGGATGGTGTTGTCCAGCTCGTCAACCGACCGGCGGACCCGGTCGGCCGCCCGCGGCTCGGGGATCAGCGGCATCGCGCCCTGCAGCGACATCCCGGTCGCGAACAGCCGCTGGATGACCAGGTCGTGCAGGTCCCGGGCGATCCGGTCGCGGTCGGCCAGCACGGCCAGCCGGTGCGCATCGCGGCGGTGCTCGGCCAGCTTGAGCCCGATCCCGGCCTGCGCGGCGAACGCCGTGACCATCTCCACGGCGGACTGCGACAGGGGCTGGGCGCCGGGCAGCCGCGCCGCCGTCATCGCGCCGCGCACGCTGCCGGGCACGCCCAGCGGGACGACGAGCGCCTGCCCGAGCTGCCGGGAGCCCAGCGGATCGCCGGCGCAGCTGCCCGCTCGCCGGTAGGCCCGGACATCATCGACGAGAATGCGGTGACCGCTGGCCATGACCAGCCCCGAGACCGAGTCCTCCAGCGGGACGCGCAGGCCGTTCCACGCCTGGGCCCCGGCGCCGGTGGCCGACTCGATGCGCAGCTCGCCGGTGTCGGCGGCGGGCAGGGCGAGCAGCACGATGTCCGCGCCGGAGATCTCCAGGGCATGCCGGGCCAGCACGCTCAGCACCTCGCGCGGCTCGTCCTCCGACAGCAGCCGCTGGGTGACCTCGGCCGTGGCCCGCTGCCAGTGCTCCTGCCGCCGCGTCTCGGCGCGCAGCCGGGCGTTGTCCACCGCCAGCCCGGCCGCGCCGGCAATGGCCACCAGCAGGTCCTCGTCGGCGGCCGTGAACGGGGCCGGCCCGTCCGGGCGGCGCTTGTCGGTCAGGTACAAGATGGCGAACAGCTCGTCGCGGATCCACACCGGGACGCCCAGGAACGACCGCATCGGCGGGTGGCCCGCCGGGAACCCGGTCGCGCGCGGGTGGGCCGGCATGTCGGCGACGCGCAGCGGGCGCGGGCTGCGGATCAGCTCGCCGAGCAGGCCGCGGCCCTCCGGCCAGTGACCGATCCCGTCGATCTGCTCCCGGCTCATCCCGGCGGGAATGAAGCCAGAGAGCCGGCTGCCCTCGCCGATGACGCCCATGGCCCCGTACTGCGCGCCGGTGAGGCGGACCGCAGCGGCCACGATGCGCTCCAGCGTCGCGTCCGGGTCCAGCTCGGCGCCGATCCCGGCCACCGCTTCCAGCAGGCGCGGCACCGCGCCGGGCCTGCTCAGGCCCGGATTCGGCTCAGGTCCTTCCCGCCGGCGATCGCCCGCGGCCGGTTGTGAGTGCCCCATGGATCAGCCTTTGCCCCCGCGTCCCGGCTCACCCTCATGATGAGCATACGTCAGCAGCCTGACCTGCAAATATGTACCCATAACGGAACGGCCAGGGCCGGTCGTGCCGGTCTCGTGCGGCAGCCGTGCTGCCCGCCGGAGCCGGCCCGGGGCCGGGCGGCATGCCGGGGCCGGGGCGCCGGGCGCCGGCCTACGGCCGCTGCGGTCCTACGATGTCCCCGGGCGTGCGCGGCGTGCCGTCGCCGGGCCGCTCGCCCTCCGGGCGGTCGTTGAAGGTGACCTCGATCAGCTGCTCCTCGCGGCGCTGGTTCTGCAGCGCCTGCAGCGCCATGCTGGCCCGGTCGGCCTCGGTCAGCGGCGGCTGCACGATCGCCCGCGGCCACAGCCGCCAGGCCAGCACCGAGTTGACCTCGGCCGCCAGGACGGTGCTCTGGACGCCCAGGTACACCCAGGCGACCAGGCCGAGCACGGTGGCGAACACCCCGTACACCGCGGCCGTGTCGATCGCATGCCGCACCAGGTAGGTGCCCAGCAGCTGGAGCAGGGTCCAGGCCACGCCGCCGGCGATCGCGCCGGGCAGCAGCCGCCGGGTGGGCACGCCGCCGGGGGTGAGCACCCGGAAGCCGATCACGTACATCCCGGCGTTCGCGGCGGCCGCGACGATCTCGGCCCCGATCACGGTCAGCGGGTGATGGTGGCCGAATGCGTCCAGCGCGGTCAGCCCGGTGGTCACGATGACGCCGAGCCCCAGGACCACCAGGAACAGGGCCGCCCGGCCCAGCCGCGGCACGTAGCCGGGCCGCGCCGGGCCGGGCAGGTTCCAGACCTGCTCCATGGTGAAGATGCCGGCCTGGGCCAGCCGGGTCGCGCCCCAGATCAGCACGGCCAGGCCGACAGCCAGGCCGATGATGCTGGAGCGGCGCAGCTGGTGCACGTTGCCGGTGAGCTGGTGGCCGATCAGCGGCACCTGGTTCGCCACCGCGTCCAGCGTCCTGGCCCGCAGCTCCGGGTCGCCGGAGGCGACCAGGCCCAGGATCGTGACCAGGACCAGCAGCAGGGGGAACAGCGAGACAAAGCCGGCATAAGCCAGGCTGGCCACCAGGACGCCGCCGTTATCGTCCCCGTATTTCTTGATCACCCCGAAGGTGAACCCCGGCACGGTGTAGCGCTGCTGCAGGGCGTCGGCCCGGCTGATCACGGCCGTAACCGGATTCATCGACCGCCTCCTTGCTGCGCGGCCCCGCGGGCAGGCGCCGGCCATGTCTCTACCCCGCCGCGGCCCGGGGTAATGGCCCGCGGACCGCGAATCCGCCGGTCAGACGGCACCTGATCGGCCGTGAGGGCAGCCAGATATGGTCATGGGGTGTCTGCGACGAGGGAGGGTGCCACGGCGCAGCCCGGGCCGGGCGCCGGGCCGGCGGCCGGCCTGGCGGTGCCGCCGGGCGCCTACAGCTTCGTGGTCGTGGCCAGCCGGATGCCGGTGGACCGGGTCGAGCAGGCCGGCGGGGGATCGGAGTGGCGGGCCAGTCCCGGCGGGCTGGTCACCGCCCTGGAGCCGGTCGTGCGCGAGGCCGGCGGCGCGTGGGTGGGCTGGCCGGGTGATGCCGGGCCGGCCCCGGAGCCGTTCGACTCCGGCGGCATGCGGCTGGTCGGCGTGGGCCTGTCCGCGGCCGAGATGCGCGACTTCTACGAGGGCTTCTGCAATGCCACGCTCTGGCCGCTATATCACGATGTCATCGCGCCGCCGGAGTTCCGCCGCCCGTGGTGGGAGGCGTACGTCCGGGTGAACCGGCGGTTCGCCGAGGCCGCGGCCGCCCAGGCCGCGCCGGGCGCCACCGTCTGGGTGCACGACTACCAGCTGCAGCTGGTGCCGGGGATGATCCGGGAGCTGCGCGCCGACGTGCGGATCGGGTTCTTCAACCACATCCCGTTCCCCGGCTACGAGATCTTCGCCCAGCTGCCCTGGCGCAGGCAGATCGTCACCGGCCTGCTCGGCGCTGACCTGCTGGGCTTCCAGCGGCAGGGCGACGCGACGAACTTCCTGCGCGCCTGCCGCCGGGCTGCCGGCCTGGCCACCCGCGGATCGCTGGTGCGGGTCCCGGACGCGCGGCCGCCGTCCGGGCCGGGGCTGGCGAGCGGGCCGCTGGCGCCGGGGGACCGGCTGGTGAAGGCGGCGGCTTTCCCGATCTCGATCGACTCGGCCGCCTACGAGAGGCTGGCCGCGCGGCAGTCGGTCCAGGCCCGGGCGGCGGAGATCCGCGAGGCGCTGGGCAAGCCCAGCCTGATGCTGCTCGGCGTGGACCGGCTGGACTACACCAAGGGCATCCTGCACCGGCTGACCGCCTACGGCGAGGTCCTGGACGAGGGCCGCCTGGGCGTGCCCGAGGCCGTGCTGGTCCTGGTGGCCAGCCCGAGCCGCGAGCGCGTCGAGCAGTACCGGCTGCTGCGCGACGAGGTGGAGGTCACCGTCGGCCGGATCAACGGCGAGCACGCCGAGCTGGGCAACCCGCCGGTGCATTACCTGCACCAGTCCTACCCGCGCGAGGAGATGGCCGCGCTGTACGTGGCGGCCGACGTCATGCTGGTCACCTCGCTGCGCGACGGCATGAACCTGGTGGCCAAGGAGTACGTGGCCTGCCGCGGCGACGAGACCGGCGCGCTGGTGCTCAGCGAGTTCACCGGGGCCGCCGACGAGCTGAGCGGCGCGTTCCTGGTCAACCCGCACGACATCGAGGGGCTCAAGGACACCATCGTGCGGGCGGCCACCGTGCCGCCGGCCGAGGCGCGCCGCCGGATGCGGTCGATGCGCCGGCGGGTCCGCGAGCATGACGTCGCCTACTGGGCGGCGAGCTTCCTGCGGGCGCTGGAGGGCTCGGCCCTCCCCGACCGCTAGCCGCGCGGCCCGCCCGCCGGCTGGCCTGCGCCAGTCCGGGCCAGCGCCCCGCGGGGGCTGGCCCGGACCGGCGCTGGCTGCCGGCTAGCGGCGGCTGCCGACGGCGTCCCGCCCGTCCCGTGCGGTGCTGGCCGGGATGGCGCTGGCCGGGGCGGCGTCCCCGGCGGGGACCGCCTGGCGGGCGCCAGCGCGCGCGGGCAGGAAGGCCAGCGTGGCCAGGGCCGCCGCGGCGGTGGCGGCGGCCGCGACCAGCGACCCGCTGTGCAGGCCGTCCATGAAGGCCTGCCGGGTGGCCCCCACGGCCGCCTCGCGCAGGCCGGGCGGCAGGTGCGCGGCCACGCCCAGCCCGGCCACGACCGAGTCCCTGGCGGCCGAGGTGGCGGCCGGCGGGGCGCCGAGGTGGGTCAGCGCCGTCACGATGTGACTGCCGTACACCGAGCTCATCACCGACCCGACGATCGCCACGCCCAGGGTGCCGCCGATCTCGCGGGTGGTGTCGTTGACCGCCGAGCCGGCGCCGGCCTTGGCGGGCGGCAGCGCGCCCATGATCGCCTCGGTGGCCGGGCTGGCGGTCAGCGCCAGGCCGGCGGCCATCAGGGTCATGCCCGCGATGATCATGCCCCAGTAGCCGGCGTCAGCGGCCGTCCTGGCCGCGACCACGAAGCCCGCGCACATCAGGACCAGGCCCGCGGTCACCACGAACTTGGTGCCCACCCGCTTCATCGCCATGATGGCCAGCGGCGACACCGCGCCGGTCACGATGGCGAACGGCAGCGTGGCGACCCCGGCCGCCAGCGGGTCGTAGCCGCGCACCACCTGGAAGTACTGGGTGATCATGAAGATGAACCCGAACAGGCCGAAGAAGGCCAGGGCGATGGCCGAGCTGGCCGCGCTGAACCGCGGGTTGCGGAACAGCCGCACGTCGAGCATCGGGTCCGGGCGCCGCAGCTGCCAGGCGGTGAGGGCAGCCAGCAGCACCAGCGCGCCGGCCAGCCCGCCGATGGTCTGGCCCGAGCCCCAGCCGTGCCGGGGGGCCTCGATGATCGTCCACACCAGCAGGCCGACGCCGGCCACCGACAGCAGCGCGCCGAGCGGGTCGAACCGGCCGGCCTTCGGGTCCCGGGACTCCGGCAGCAGGCGCAGCCCGGCGATCAGGGTGATGATCACGATCGGCACGTTGATGTAGAAGACCGAGCTCCACGAGAAGTGCTCCAGCAGCAGGCCGCCGGCGACCGGGCCGATGGCCACGGCCAGGCCGGACACGCCGGACCAGATGCCGATGGCGGTGGCCCGCTCGCGCGGGCTGGTGAAGGTGGTGGTCAGCAGGGCCAGCGTGGCCGGGTAGATCAGCGCGGCGGCTATCCCCATGGCGGCCCGGCCGGCGATCAGCTCCCCGGTGCTGCGCGACAGGGCGGCAGCTACCGAGGTCAGCGCGAACAAGACCAGCCCGGCCTGCAGCATCCGGCGCCGGCCGAGCCGGTCGCCGAGGTTCCCGCCGACCAGCAGCAGCCCGGCGAAAACGAGGGTGTAGGCGTCCACCACCCACTGCAGGTCCTGGGTTGAGGCGGACAGCTTGCGGCTGATCGTCGGCAGCGCCACGTTGACGATCGTGTTGTCCACGACCACCAGCAGCACGCTGAGGCAGAGCACGGCGAGGATCCACCAGCGCCGCGGATTCTGCCGGGCGGGCGGGTCGATCGAAGTGGTCACGGTGTCCTCCGGAAGTCCTTTAGAACGTTGTGCTATAACTGTGTAACAACGTTCTACAGATGTCAAGTCCGGTGCTCATGCCTGGTGGCGGCGGGGGGATGCGACACCGAGCGGGCCGGGCGGGAGGATGGGAGCCATGACGACCGCGGACAGTACGACCGGGCGGCGGCGCACGCCCAGCAGCGACGTCCGGCGCGAGCTCCTCGGCGCCGCGGAGGCCGTGCTGGTCCGGGAGGGGCCCGCCGGGGTCACAGTCCGGGCCGTGGCGGCCGAGGCCGGGATCGCCCCGATGGGCGTTTACAACCGGTTCGGCGGCAAGGACGGCCTGGTGGACGCCCTGCTGATCAAGGGATTCGACGGGCTGCGCGCGGCGGTGGCCAGCCGCGGCGAGCCGGACATGCTGGAGCGGCTGCGGGCATCCGGGGAGCGCTACCGCCAGTTCGCGCTGACCAGCCGGCACTTCTACGCGATCATGTTCGAGGGCGCCCTGCCGCACGACGCCATCTCGGCCGAGGCGACCGAGCACGCGCGGGCCGCCTTCGGCGCGCTGGTGACGATCGTCGAGTCGGCCGCGCTGGCCGGGGTCATCATCGCGCCCGACCCGCACGAGACCGCGCAGCAGATCTGGAGCACCGTGCACGGCGCGGTGACCCTGGAGCTCCAGGGCCTGGTGCAGACCCCGGACCCGGCGCAGACCTACCGCGACACCGTGGAGACCGTGCTGCGCGGCCTGCGGCCCGCCGCGCCCGCGTCCTAGGCGCGGCGGGCCTGCCCGGTTACATCTCCAGCAGCTCGAAGATCTCCACCGCGCAGTTCCCGTCGCTGCCGGACAGGAACGGCAGGCCGCTGGTGAGCGCCTTCGCCGCAGCCAGATCGCTGGCCTCGACGATCGTGTAGCCGGTCAGGTCGCGGGCTGTTCCCTCGGTGCCGTCATCGCGCACGGACGCGCTGGTCCCGAACGGGCTGCCGACGTCGATCAGCGCCGGGCCGGCCTGCTGCATCCAGGCGCTGAATGCGGCCATCCGCGCGGCACCCTGCTCCGGCGTGCGGCCGGACATCGCGGCCGCCGGGCCGCGGTAGAGGTAAATGAACTTCGTCATGTCGATCGTCCTTCCGGGAACCGGCGTGCCGCCGGCACGCCTGCGTGGGGCTGGCCTGGCCTTACTGAGCAGGGCTGCTCAGGACCAGCGGCTGATCTCGCCCTCGGGGAAGGGGCGGAACCCGGTGCCTTCGGCGCCGGTCTTCAGGCTGGTCAGGTACGCGCCCCAGTTGGTGCTGCAGCCGCTCATGAACTCGCTTGCCTCCGCCCAGCCGGCGTGGCTGAACAGCAGGGTCGTGCCGCCGTTGCCGGACAGGCGGAACGCGAACGTGATCACGGTGCCGAGCCAGGAATCGGGGCCCTCGATGACCCGCCATACGACCTCGTCTGGCGTGTCGGACTGCATCTGCAGGACAGCGGCTGGCGTGCCGGCGTCACCGAAGTAGATGCCGAACCGGCCGCCGACGGTGGCGTCGCCGTCGAGCGGGCGGCCGGTCCACCAGCGCGCGATGCCGTCGGTGGTGGCGACCAGCGCGCGGATGTCCTCGCGCGGCGCGTCGATGCTGATGCGGTGCAGGATCTCGGGCATTGTCGTGTCCTTCCGGCAGGTCAGGCGGCGGCGAGGAGGCCGGCCGCTGGCTCAGGCGGGTGGCCGCCGCTGTGGGCGGATCTGCTGTAGTGACGAACAGCCCGGCCCGGAACAGACAGCCGCGGGAGCTTTTCTTCCGCCGGGGACAGCTCCGGCCGGGGATTTCTCCGGCCGGAGCTGTCCGCCGCGGCCGGTGCCGTTCGTCAGATACTCGAACCCGGAAGTCCATCGGTGAACTGGAGGGGGCATGCAGTACGCATTGCTGGCATACGGCAGCCAGCGGGCCGGCGATGGCCCGGTGGAGGACGCGATTGCCGAGGTGCTCGCCAGGCCCTGCGTGACCGGCTGGGCCCGGCTGCACGCGGACGGATCGGCCACCACCGTGCGCGGCGGCGAGGGACGGACGCTGCTCACCGACGGGCCGTTCATCGAGACCAGGGAGTACCTGGCCGGCGTCATCGTGGTGGAGGCCGGCAACCTCGACGCTGCGCTGGCCATCGCCCGGGACCTGCAGGAAACCCGGACCACTGGCGCGATCGAGGTACGGCCCATCCTGCAAGCGCTGTTCCATGGCGCTTGACGGGGTCTTCCGCGAGCACTGGGGCCGGGTGCTGGCCACTCTGGTGGGCATCCTCGGCGACATCGAGCTGGCTGAGGATGCCGCTGCCGAGGCGTTCGCGATCGCGGCCGAGCGCTGGCCACGCGACGGGGAGCCGGGCAATCCCGCCGGCTGGCTGATCTCGACCGCGCGGAACCGGGCGATCGACCACCTTCGCCGGCAGCGCGTGCTCGCCGAGAAGACCAGGATCCTCGCCCGCGAGCGCGCCGCGGAACCGGAGGCAGCCGTGCATGAGTCAGCCACCTTCCCGGACGAGCGGCTGGAACTGATCTTCACCTGCTGCCACCCTGCGCTCGCGCTCGAGGCACAGGTGGCGCTGACCCTGCGCACCCTCGGCGGCCTGTCGACCGAGGAGATCGCGCTGGCATTCCTCGTCCCGGCCGAGACCATGAGCAAGCGGCTGACCCGGGCGAAGCACAAGATCCGCGACGCGCGGATCCCGTTCGCCGTCCCGCCCGCCCATCAGCTCCCGGACCGGCTGGCGGCGGTCCTCGCCGTGGTCTACCTCGTGTTCAGCCACGGCTGGGGAGACGGCCGCGTCGACCTCGCCGCCGAGGCGATCCAGCTCGGGCGCGCCCTGGCCGGGCTCATGCCCGACGAGGGCGAGGTCCTCGCCCTGCTCGCCCTGATGCTGCTGCACGACGCCCGGCGAGACGCCCGGATCCGCGACGGCGAGATCGTCCTGCTCGACGACCAGGACCGCGCGCTGTGGGACGACCAGCAGATCAGCGAAGGGCGCGAGCTGCTCCAGCAGGCGATCACCCGCGGCGAGACCGGCCCCTATGTCGTGCAGGCCGCCATCGCCGACCTGCACCTGCGCCAGCCACGCGACTGGCGGCAGATCGCGGCGCTCTACACCACCCTGTCCGCCCAGACCGGTAACCCGGTCGTCGAGCTCAACCGGGCCATCGCAGTGGCCGAGCTCGACGGCCCCGACGCTGGCCTGGCGATCCTCGGCGGCCTCGAGCTGGACCACTACCGCTACTTCCACTCAGCCCGCGCCGAGCTGCTCCGCCGCGCCGGGCGAGCCGACGAGGCGCGCCGCGCCTACCAGCGCGCACTCCAGCTCGCCCGGACCGACGCCGAGCGCCGGTCCCTGACCGACCAGCTCACCCGGCTGTCCTCCGGCTGAGCGCCCGCTTCAGGCGCCGCTCAGCAGGCCGGCCAGGAACTCCAGCTGAGCCTCGAAATGCCGGGTGCCGCCGCCCTCGTGCCCGCTGAACGGGTACACCGCGATGTCAGCGGGGCCGGCATAGTGGTGGTAGGCCGCGAAGATCGTCGACGGCGGGGTGATGTCGTCGGCCAGGCCGGCCGAGAACAGGGCCGGCGCCGTGACCCGCTTGCCGTGATTCACCACGTCGACGTAAGAGAGCGTGCGGAAGACCTGCTCCACGTCGTCCGGGTGCACCCGGCAGTAGGCTGCCAGCTCCTGGTAGGGCAGCACGTTCGTCACGTCCACCGCGCGCCGCGGGTGGGCCAGGAACGGCACGTCCGGCATCGCGGCCGCGACGCCGGCGCCCAGGTGCGCGGCCGCGATCGACAGCCCGCCGCCCTGGCTGCCGCCCGTGGTGACTAGCGGCAGTCCCGCGAGAGCCGGGTGCTGCCGGGCCGCGTCGGTGGCCCGCGCCGCGTCGATGAACAGCCGGGTGTAGTAGTAGCCGCGCGGGTCGGCGATGCCGCGGGTCATGAATCCCGGCGTGGCCGGCGCCCCGGCGTCGCCCGGGTCGGCGGTGTCGGCGCCGCGCCAGCTGCCGCCCTGCCCGCGGGTATCCATGATCAGGTGCGGGTAGCCGGCGCAGCTCCAGGTCAGCCAGTCGAACGGGCGGCCGCGGCCGCCGCCGTAGCCGATGAACTCGATCACCACCGCGGGCCGGTCGGCCCGCTGGTGCGGGACGAGCAGCCAGCCCCGCACCGGGTCGCCGCCGTGGCCGGGGAAGGTGACGTCGAAGACCTCGGCGTGCCGGACCTTCTCGCCCGCCGGGGTGAATTCCGGCTCTCCGCCGGCCGCCCGGGCGGCGGCCAGCTGGCCGGCCCAGAACTCGTCGAAGTCGGCGGGCTCGGCCACCTCAGGCCGGTAAGCGCGCAGCTCGTCCAGGGACAGGTCGGTGAGCATCGGGGGTCCTCGCATCGGTGACAGGCGCCGGGGCGGCCGGGGCAGGGGGCTGGCGGTGGTGCGGGCGCAGGCGCGCGGCCGGTGGCGGCCGGAGGGCTGCGGGCCGCGGCTAGCTGGCGGCCGTCAGCACGCCGTCCAGGCGGCGCGGCAGGTGCCACGGGTTGCCGTGGCGCAGCCCCTCGGGCAGCAGCTCGTCGGGCAGCGACTGGTAGCAGACCGGGTGCAGCCAGCGCCGGATGGCCGTCGCCCCGACGGAGGTATGCGCCGCGCTGGTGGTGGCCGGCCACGGCCCGCCGTGGTGCATCGCCCAGGCCACCGCGACGCCGGTCGGCCAGCCGTTGTAGATCACCCGGCCGGCCAGCGCGCGCAGCCGGCCGAGCAGCCCGGCGACGTCGAAGTCGTCGCCCGGCTCGGCGTGCACCGTGGCGGTCAGCGAGCCCTCCACGGCCGCCAGTGCCGCGTGCAGGTCGGCGGCGCCCGCGTACTCGACCACCAGCGCGGCCGGGCCGAAGTACTCGCGGGTCAGGCTGGCCGGGTCGGCCGCGACCGCCTCGGCCGTGGTCGCGAACAGCGCCGGCGCGGCCCAGCTGCCCGCCTCCGGCACGCTGCCGTTGCCGCCGCTGACCTGCCGCACGCCCGCATGCCCGGCCAGGCCGGTGATGCCGCCGTCGAACTGGTCGCGGATCCGCGCGTTCAGCATCGGCGCCGCCGCGACCCCGCCGACCGCCGCGGCCAGTGCCTGCTCCATCCCGTGCCCGGCGGGCAGGAACAGCAGGCCCGGCTTGGTGCAGAACTGGCCGGTGCCCAGCGTCATCGATGCCGCGAAGCCCGCCGCGATCTCGCTGCCGCGCGCCGCCGCCGCGGCGGGCGTGACCACCACCGGGTTGATGCTGCCCAGCTCGCCGTAGAACGGGATCGGCGCGGGCCGGCCGGCCGCGATGTCGAACAGGAACCGCCCGCCGGCCGTCGACCCGGTGAAGCCGGCCGCGCGGACCCGCGGGTCCTGCAGGGCCTGCACGCCGCGCTCGTCTCCGAAGATCACCGCGAAAACCCCGGCGGGCAGGCCCTGCTCGGCGACCACCGCGCCGGCCAGCTCGCCGACCGCGCGGGACAGGCCGGGGTGCGCCGGGTGCGCCTTGACGATGACCGGGCAGCCGCTGGCCAGCGCCGAGGCGGTATCGCCGCCGAGCACGCTGAACGCGAACGGGAAGTTGCTGGCCGCGAAGATCAGCACCGGGCCGGCCGGCTCCAGCCAGCGGCGCAGCTCGGGCCGCGGCGGCACCGCCGCCGGGTCGGCCGAGTCGGCGGTGACCTCCAGGTAGCCGCCGTCCTCGATCACCTCGGCGAACAGCCGCAGCTGGCCGCTGGTCCTGGCCACCTCGCCGGTCAGCCGGGCCAGCGGCAGCCCGGACTCCTGCTCGGCCAGCGCGGCCAGCTCACCGGCGCGCTCGTCCAGCCGGCCGGCCAGCGCGCGCAGCAGCGCGGTCCGGGTGCCGGGCGCGCTGGTCCCGAACGGGCCGGCCGCGGCGGCCGCGGCGGCGAGCACGCCCGCCAGCTCGTCCGCGGTCGTCGCGGGCACCGGGCTGCCGACCGGGTCGCCGGAACGGGGGTTCACGGCCTGGACGGCCGTCTGCTGCGCGGTCATGCTGCGGTCTCCTGACTGTCGGGCGCGGGCCGGGGATAGCACCGAGCCTGTCACCCCGGCGGGCGGCGGCCAGGCTCGGGGGTCAGCCAGCTGAACCACTGGTCGGTTGCCGGGCGGACCACGTTGGCCAGCTCGCCCAGCCCGGCGATCCTGATCACGATCTCATCGCCCGGCGCCAGGGTGAAGTCCAGCTCCGGGACCAGGCCCGTCCCGGTGGACAGCACCACGCCGTGCGGGAAGCTGGCGTGCCGGAACAGGTAGCCAGTCAGGTCGGTCAGGCTGCGGTGCAGCTGCCGGGTCGAGCCCGCGGCCTGCCAGGCCGCGGCGCCGTCCCGCCGGACGGTCACGCTGATGTCCAGGGCCTGCAGGTCGGCCAGCTCCCAGGCCGGGACGATGCCGGGGCCCAGCGCGCACGCGCCGGTGTAGATCTTGGCCTGCGGCAGGTACAGCGGGTTCTGGCCCTCGATGTCCCGCGAGGACATGTCGTTGCAGATGGTCGCGCCGATGATCTGCCCGGCGGCGTTGCACACCACGGCCAGCTCCGGCTCAGGGACGCTGATGGCCGAGTCGGGCCGGATGCCGACCGGCTCGCCGGGCCCGCACACCCGCCAGGCCGGGCTCTTCAGGAACAGCTCGGGCCGCTCCGCCCCGTACACCCGGGCGTACACGTCGGCGACGTCGCTCTCCTCCTGGCGCGCCGAGCTGGACCGCTGGTAGGTGACGCCGGCCGCCCACACCTCGGTCAGGTCGTCGACCGGCGGCAGCAGCCTGAGCTCGCCGTCCTCGGCCGGCCCGGTGCGCTCGGTGACGGCGCGGATCTCCTCGGCGGGCAGCGCCAGCAGGCTGGCCAGCGAGGGAATGCCCAGGCCCCGGATGGTGCCGCCGGCGTCCCGGATCCCGGCGCGCACGCCTGCCGGGCCGGCGTAGCGGATGATCTGCATGGCTAGCTCCTCGGCCGGGGACGGAGGCTGGCCATGCCGCCGTCCACGGCCAGCTCGGTGCCGGTCGTCGAGCCCGACGCGGGCGAGGCCAGGTACACCACGGCGACCGCGACCTCAGCCGCGGTGACCAGCCGGCCGTGCGGCTGGCGGGCCTCCAGGGCCGCGCGCTCGGCCGCCGGGTCCGCGGCGGCCGCGAGCAGCCGCCCGATCCACGGCGTGTCGGCGGTGCCGGGGCAGACCGCGTTGACCCGGACGCCGTCGGCCAGCCCGTCGGCGGCCATCGCCCGGGTCAGCGCGGACACCGCGCCCTTGCTCGCCGAGTACACCGCCCGGCTCGGCAGCCCGGTGATGGCGGCCACCGAGGATGTGCACACGATCGCGCCGTGGGCAGAGTCGCGCAGGTAGGGCCAGGCGGCCCGGGCTACCCGGGCCATGCCGATCACGTTGACGTCCAGCACCCGGTGCCACTCCTCGTCGGTGGCGCCGGTGACGTCCGACTGCGAGCCGATGCCGGCGTTGCTGGCGACGATGTCCAGCCCGCCCATCGCCCCGGCGGCGGCGGTCACCGCGGCGCGCACGGCCGCGTCATCGGTGACATCGGCGCTGTAGTAGCCGGCGCCGCCGGGCAGGCCGGGCGGCGGCTGCGCCGCCACGTCGAGGATGGCCACCGCCGCGTCCTCGGCGGCGAAGGCGCCGGCGATGGCCAGGCCCAGCCCCGAGGCTCCGCCGGTGACCAGGGCCCGCAGCCCGGCTAGCTGTCCCATCTCGGTCCTTTCGCGGGGGTTTCGGCACTGTCCCGGCGACCATGATCGCCGGCCCCGCCCCGGGCCGTCCAGGCTGGGCGGCCCGCGGCCCGGGCCGGGCAGGCCAGCGCGGCGGTCCCGGCGATCATCGCGGCCGGGCTGACCAGGGCGCCGGCCAGCCCGGCCGGTCGTGCGGTGACGGCGAGTGCCGGCCTGCCGGTGAGCTCGCCGCCGCGGCCGGCCCGGGACAGCAGCGGGCGGCGCCTGCTCGCCGGCCGCCAGGTGCCGCGCGCGGGCCCTGCCGCGCCGGCCAGCACCCAGATCCAGGGCCGGAGCCAGGCGGGCCGCCAGAACACCGCCGTAACGGTCGCCGGCCAGGGCCGGACAATCTGCCGAACACCGCGGAAACTGCGGCCCGCGGCGGGCCGGCCGGCGGCACAGTGACAGCGCCGTGCCCCGGCGCCGGCGGCCCGCAGCCGGCCCGGCGGCCGGCTGATCACAGCCCGGGCTGGCCGGTAACAGCACCGGCTGGCTGAGCACAGCACGAGATAGCCGGGCGGGCGAGCCGGCGAGGGAGTCAGGAATGTCACTGGGCGCGCTGCGGCCCGCCAGGGCCGCTGGGCTGGCGCGCCGCCACTGGCTGCTGGCCGTCCTGGCGCTGGCCGGCCTGGCGCTGCGGGTGGCCGCCCAGGTCGCCTACCGGCCCGCGCTGCTGTACATCGACACCGTCAAGTACCTGGCCGGGGCCTGGCCGGGGTCGGACCCGCTGGGCTACCGGGTGATCCTCGAGGCCGCCCGGCCGGCCGGCGGCCTGGCCGCCGTCGCCGCCGTGCAGCACCTGCTCGGCCTGGCCATGGCCGCGGGCAGCTACGCGGTCCTGGTCCGCCGCGGCGCGCCGCGCTGGCTGGCCGCGCTGGCCGCCGGGCCGGTGCTGCTGGATGCCTACCAGCTGCAGATGGAGCAGACGATCATGCCCGACGTCTGGTTCGAGGCGATCGTGGTGGCCGGGCTGGTGGTGCTGCTGTGGCGGCCGGCGGTGAGCCTGCCCGCCGCGGCCGCCGCCGGGCTGCTGCTCGGCGGCTCGGCCACCGTCCGCCAGCTCGGCGAGATCCTGGTCGCCCCGGCGCTGGTGTACCTGGTGGCGGCGGGCGGCGACTGGCGCCGGGTGCTGCCCCGGTGCGCGACCCTGGCCGCGGCGTTCGCCGTGCCGATCCTGGTGTACTGCACCGGGTCGGCCGTCCTCACCGGCCACTTCCGGCTGTCGGCGGGCCAGCCCGTCAGCGGCCGGCTCGCGGCGGCCGCCGACTGCGCCACCCTGCGGCTGCCCGCCGTCGTGCGGCCGCTGTGCCCGGGCCCGGCCGCGCAGGCCATGGGCGCGGACTGGCTGGAGCACTCCGGCCGGTCGCCGCTGCACACCGCTCCCGTCCCGCCCGGCGCCAGCCGCCGGCAGCTGACCGGCCAGCTGAGCTCCGCGGTGGAGCACCAGCAGCCGCTGCGGGTGGCGGCCGCGGTGGCGCGCGACTCGCTGCGGCTGTTCACCCTGCGCCGCGGCCCCCGCCCCGGCATTACGCCGATCGGGCGCTGGCAGTTCCAGCGCAGCTACCCGGTCTTCCCGCCGGAGATCAGCCTCGGACCCGGCGGCCGCATCGTCCTCGGCGTGCAGCCGCGCGTGTTCGGCCCGTTCCTGCACCACCCGCTCCGCCCGGCCGACGGCGGCCCGGCCCGGGTCATCGCCCCGCTGGCCGCGTTCCTGCATGACTACCAGCTCAGCATCGGCTACCCGCCAGGCCCGCTGCTGGCCCTGCTCGCGCTGCTGGCGGCGGCCGGGGCGCTGCTGGCGCTGCGGCTGGCACCAGCCCGCCGGCCGCGGCGCGGTCGCGGGCCGCGGCCCGGCGCGGCGGCGCGGCCGCTCGCGCTGGCCTGCCTGGCCTGGACGGGCGTGACGATCGCCGTGCTGCTGGTGCCCGACATCTTCGAGTTCTCCTGGCGCTACCAGCTGCCGGCGGTCATCACGCTGCCGCCGGCCGGGGCGCTGGGCCTGTGCGCGCTGCTAGCGGCGGCCCGGCGGCCGGGGCGCGGCCGGCGCCGCCGGCCGCCGGGCATCCTGCCCGGCGGAGACGGGGCCGGCGATGTCCAGGACGCTGATGTCCAGGCCGGCGCCGGCCAGCACCTCGGCGGCGGGCCGCGGGCGGCGGGCGAGGCCGGCGACGACACCGCGGGCGAGGGCTGCTCCGAGCGCGCGCCGGTCACCTGAGCGGGCGAAGGTCGTGGCCCAGCGGCGCAGCGTCGAGCCGCCGTACAGGACCCGCTCCAGCGGGCTGAGCGGCGCGGCCGAGCGCAGCATCCAGATCTTGTTCCGGACCTCGTAGAAGAAGCGCGGCCCGGGGTCGGTGTCGGTCGAGGCGCGCAGCCGGGTCTTGTGCACCACCAGGCTGGCCGGGCACAGCAGCCCGGCCCGGCCGCGCAGCAGCCGGGTGGTGAACTCGAAGTCGTCGTTCCACAGGAAGTAGTCCGCCTGCGGCAGCCCGCGCTCGCGGCACGCCGCCGCGTCCACCAGGACCGACACGAACGACGCCGAGCGGACGGGGACGCAGCCCGCGGCGGCGGCCGCCCGCTGCCGGTCCCGGCCGGCCAGCGGCCGCCGCCGCGGCGTGTTCATCGGGTGCGCGCGGCCGTCGGTCCACACCACCTGGCTGGCGACCAGGGCCGGCCGCTGGCCGGGGTGGCCGGCCCAGGCGGCGGCCAGCGGGGCCAGTGCATCGTGCCGCGGCACGGTGTCGTCGTCCATCAGCCAGACCAGGTCAGCACCGTCGGCCAGAGCCAGGGCGAGGCCCGCGGCGAACCCGCCGGCGCCGCCGGTGTTGCGGGTCAGCCCGGTCAGCCGCACCGCCGGGAAGCGCGCCCGCACCGCCTGCGCGGTCCCGTCATCCGAGGCGTTGTCGATCACGATCACCGCGTCCGGCGGCCGGCTCTGCGCGGTGACCGCGGCCAGCGACTCCATCAGCAGGTCGCGCCGGTTCCAGGTGACCACCACGGCCACCACCTGCGCAGCCCGGGCAGCCGGGGCGCCGCCGGCCGCCGGCCCGCCGCGCGCCGCCGCCCCGGCCGGCTCAGGCACGGTGCTGCGCCCGGCGGCGCTCCATCGCGCGCCAGGCCAGGATGCGCAGCCGCCGCACGGTCAGGAACCGGCTGCTCAGCTCGCGCACGGTCCGCTTCAGCCACGGCGACGCCGCGACCGTCGACTCCACGCGGCCGGCCAGGCCACGCTGGCCGGCCGGCCAGCGCTGCGGCCGGGCCGCCGGATGGGCCCGGTGATACTGGCTGACGACCAGCGCTGAGGCGGCGTGCACCGCGGCGTCCAGGATCTTGCCGGCCGGCTGATCCTGCGGCCCGGCCGGCTCACCGGGGCCCGGGCCTGAGCCCGAACCCGGGCCCGGGCCTGAGCCCGAACCCGGGCCTGAGCCCGAACCCGAGTCTGAGCCCGAGCCCGGGCCAGCTGCCCGGCCGGTATCCCGGCCGCCGCCGAGTGCTGCGGGCCGCGGGATGAGCTCGGCCGGATCGCCGATCAGGTCACAGCCCGACCCGAGCAGCGCCGCGACCAGCTTGCCGGCGTACTCCCCGGCCCACGCCTCGCGCGCGGCCGGCAGGACCAGGCGTCCTGACCGCGGCCGGGCCGCCAGCGCCTGGTGCGCCACCGCCTCCTTGACGTTCCGCATGTAGAACCAGTCCGGGACTTCCGCCGGCAGCACCTCGTTGAGCCGGCGCAGGAACTCGGTCTCGGGCAGCCCCAGCGACGTGTTCGGCCGAGCCCGGCTGGTGTCCGCGCATGCCGGGTCGACGCCCAGCAGCCCGGCGAACCGCTGCCACAGCAGCCCGCTGCCGGCCTCGCGCGGCGGGGTGATGATCACGTGCACCCGCTCGCGCGGCACCTGCCGGGACCACAGGTCCAGGATGGCCATCGTGTCGTGGACCCGCCAGAACCACCACTGCCGCCGGCCGGGGTCCGCCGACTCGGTGTCGATCACCGCGGTCAGCCAGTCCAGCCACGGGCGGGCGCTGCGGTGCTTGACCGTCTCCTGCCACTCGGCGGGCAGCAGCGTGCTCATGTCCCGGACGGTCAGCACCACGTGCACCTGCGCCGGGGCCAGCGACGCCACCGCGCGGGCGGCCTGTGCGGCGTCCGCGGCGGCGAACAGCTCATGCGAGATGACTGCCGTGCCGGGCGCCTGCCGGGCCTGCCGGGCCAGGATGTCCCACTCGCCGGCCCACGAGCCGGCCGGGTCGGAGGCCAGCTTCTGGATGCCGCGCAGGTCCTGGCTGGCGCGGTAGTGGTCCTGGGGGTGATGGCCGGGCAGCACCACGCCGGCCGCGGCCAGCCCGGCCCGGTTGCGCCACATCACCTGCTGCAGGAACGTCGTGCCTGTCTTCGGCTCGCCGACGTGCAGGAACACCCGGTGGCCGGGCGTGCCCGCGGCAGCCGCGGCGGGGGAGTCGGGGACGTCGTGGGCGGCCAACTGGCACCTCGCGGGATTGCTGGGACGGCACCCGGCGGGCACGGTCAGCCGGGCGATCGGGGGGCTCGGCACCGACAGTAATCCCGGCAAACCGCCCGGAAGCTCTCGCCAGCCTCCGTTCACGCAAACGTAGCGAAGCGTCCAGGTGACCGTCCGCAGCCGGACATGCGCGCTGCCTACCGTCAGGTGCCGTACCGCTGGAATTCACCGGCGCCGCCCCTGCATCTCCCGCGCGCCGTGCTACCCAGCTCACCAGAAGACGGAAGGCGACAGCTGCGCATGCACGAGCCCTTCTCGCTGCTGCTCTCGGTGTACGACGGGGACCGGCCCGACTACCTGCGGCGCGCGTTCCGCAGCGCGGTCGGCGACCAGACTGTGCGCCCGGACCAGGTGATCATCGTCCGGGACGGCCCGGTCCGCGCGCAGATCGCGCAGTGCATCGACGAGCTGCGGGCGACCTGCCCGGTCCCGGTCACCTACGTCCCGCTGGCGGTCAACTCCGGCCTCGGGCCCGCCCTGGACCACGGGCTGGCCGCGAGCTGGTTTGACGTGGTGGCCCGGATGGACGCCGATGACGTGGCCATGCCGCACCGGTTCGAGGTCGAGCTGCCGCTGATGGCCGACGCCGACATCGTCGGCTCGGGCCTGCTGGAGTTCACCGGCGACACCGATGCCATCGTCGGGCAGCGGGTCCCGCCCACCGACCCGGCGCGCATCCGCCGGTACGCGCGGCTGCACGACCCGTTCAACCACCCCACGGTGGTCTACCGGCGCCGCGCGGTGCTGGCCGCCGGCGGTTACGGCGACCTGCCGCTGATGGAGGACTACGCGTTGTTCGCCCGGATGCTGGGCAACGGCGCCCGGGCCGCGAACGTGGCCGAGCCGCTGGTGTTCTACCGGGTCGGCGCCGCCGCCTTCAAGCGCCGCGGCGGCACCGCGCTGCTGCGCTCGGAGCTGCGGCTGCAGCGCGAGTTCCGCCGCTCCGGCTTCATCACGCTGGCCGAGTTCCTGCGCAACGTGGCGTTCCGCGGCGGCTACCGGCTCGTCCCGTGGTGGTGCCGCCGCGCGGTCTACCAGCCCGTCGTGACCCGCTACGCCGGGAGGCCGGGAAGCGGGCCGGCGGGCGAGCCGGACCGCGAGGACGAGGCAGCCGACCGGGCCGCCGAGCGGGACGGGTACCTGCCGGACTGGGACGAGGGCATGCTGGCGGCCGAGCGGGCGTGCGCATGACACCCGACCTGGTCATCGTCGGGTCGGGCTTGTTCGGGCTGACCATCGCCGACCGGTGCGCCCGCGACCTGGGCCTGCGGGTGCTGATCGTGGAGCGGCGGAGGCACATCGGCGGGAACGCCTACTCCGAGCCCGAGCCGGAGACCGGCATCGAGATCCACCGCTACGGCGCGCACCTGTTCCACACCTCCAGCACCCGCATCTGGGAGTACGTGAACCAGTTCACGTCGTTCACCGGCTACCAGCACCGGGTGTTCACCATCTTCAAGGGCCGGGTCTACCCGCTGCCGATCAACCTGGCCACCATCTGCGAGTACTTCGGCACCGCGATGTCCCCGGACCAGGCCAGGGCGCTGATCGCCGGCCAGGCGGCCGAGGTGCCGCCGGGCCGGGCGGCCAATCTGGAGGAGCAGGCCATCTCGCTCATCGGCCGGCCGCTGTATGAGGCGCTGATCCGCGGCTACACCGCCAAGCAGTGGCAGGCCGATCCGCTGGAGCTGCCCGCCGGGATCATCACCCGGCTGCCGGTCCGCTACACGTTCGACAACCGGTACTTCAGCGACACCTACGAGGGCCTGCCGGCCGAGGGCTACACCGCGTGGCTGGAGCGGATAGCCGACCACCCGGGCATCGAGGTGCGGCTGAGCACCGACTTCGCCAGCCTGCGGGATGACGTGCTCGGCAGCGTCCCGGTGGTGTACACCGGCCCGCTGGACGCCTACTTCGGCTACGCCGAGGGCGAGCTGGGCTGGCGGACCCTGGACTTC
This sequence comes from Streptosporangiaceae bacterium, assembly GCA_035763085.1. Lineage (GTDB taxonomy): Bacteria > Actinomycetota > Actinomycetes > Streptosporangiales > Streptosporangiaceae > DASUBV01. Next base: position 22,480 of record DASUBV010000174.1, read on the forward strand.
GAGGTGGAGGTCCTGCCGGTGGGCGACTTCCAGGGCACCCCGGTGATGAACTACGCCGACGCCGATGTCCCGTTTACCCGCATCCATGAGTTCCGGCACTTCCATCCCGAACGCGACTGGTACCCGGAGGACAAGACAGTGATCATGCGGGAGTACTCGCGGTCGGCCGGCCGCGATGACGAGCCGTACTACCCGGTCAGCGCCGCGGCTGACCGGCAGCGCCTGCTGGCCTACCGGGAGCGGGCCCGCCGGGAGCCGGGCGTGCTGTTCGGCGGCCGCCTGGGCACCTACCAGTACCTGGACATGCACATGGCGATCGGCTCGGCGCTGCGCATGTACGACAACCAGCTCCGCCCCTTCTTCGCCGGCCGCCGGCCGCTGCACCTGCTGGGGGCCGGCCGTGGCTGAGGACAGCGAGAAGGCCGGCAGTAACGAGGACGCCGGCGGGCTGTGCGTCCTGCAGCGGGTGGTGTTCCCGGGTGACGACCTGGACGTCGTCCCGCTGTATGTCGAGACCAACATGGAGCGCGGCGCGGCCGAGCTCGCCGCCGAGCAGCTCACCGAATCGCTCACCAGGGCCAGGGCGGTCACCAGCACGGCCCCGGTCGCCAGCGCCGCCGTCGGCGAGGCTCAGAACAGCATCCGGTTCGGCGCCGCCCTGCCGGCTGCCGCCGCGGGGGCAGGCCGGGACGCCGGGCCGCGGCGGCGCGCCAGCATCGCGCCCGGCCGCCGGGTCTCGTTCGCGACGTACTTCAATGCCTTCCCGGCCAGCTACTGGCGGCGGTGGACCACCGTGGAGTCGGTCACGCTGCGGCTGCGGCTGGCCGGCGAGGCCACCATCTTCCTGTACCGGTCGACAGCCAGGGGGCACAGCCACGCGGTCGAGACGATCAGCGTCGCAGCCGGCGAGCCACAGGCGATCGAGCGAACCCTGCCGCTGAGCCAGTTCATCGACGGCGGCTGGTACTGGTTCGACCTGGTCGCGGGCCAGGACCCGGTCACCCTCATCGAGGCGGACTGGGCCGCGGCCGTGCCGTGCGAGGCCGCGCAGCGGGCCCGCGACAGCCGGGTGAGCATCGGCATCACCACCTTCAACCGGCCCGAGTTCCTGGTCGCCAACCTGCGCACGCTGGGCGAGGCGGCCGAGGTGCTGGACATCACCGACGCGGTCTACGTGGTCGACCAGGGCACCGAGAAGGTCCGCGAGCACCCCGACTACGCCGACGCGGCCAAGCTGCTGCACGGCCGGCTGCACCTCATCGAGCAGGGCAACCTGGGCGGCTCGGGCGGCTTCGCGCGGGCCATGGACGAGACGCTGGCCGCCGGGCGCAGCGACTACCTGCTGCTGCTCGACGACGACATCAGCCTGGACCCGGAGGGCATCCGCCGCGCGGTGACCTTCGCCGCCCTGGCCCGGCGGCCGACCATCGTCGGCGGCCACATGTTCAGCCTGCATGACCGGTCGATGCTGCATGCCTTGGCCGAGACGGTCGCGCCCTACTCGTGGTGGTGGGGACCGGCCCCGCACACCCGGCAGCGGCACGACTTCGGGCGCCGCAGCCTGCGGCACACCCCGTGGCTGCACCGCCGCGCGGACTCCGACTACAACGGCTGGTGGATGTGCCTGATCCCGACCGAGGTGATCGCCGAGACGGGCCTTGCCCTGCCGGTGTTCATCAAGTGGGACGACGCCGAGTACGGCCTGCGGGCCCGCAAGGCCGGCTACCCGACCGTGTCGATGCCCGGCGTCGCCGCCTGGCACGTCCCGTGGCAGGACAAGAACGACGCCCACGACTGGCAGGCTTACTATCACCTGCGCAACCGGGTCATCTCCGCACTGCTGCACTCGCCGTATGACCGCGGCGGCCGGCTCGTCGCCGAGAGCTTCGAGACCCAGGTCCAGCACCTGCTGTCCATGCAGTACTCGACCGCCGCGCTGCGCGTACTGGCCATCCAGGACGTGCTGGCCGGCCCCGGCCGGCTGCACGCCGAGCTGCAGTCCAAGATGGCCCAGCTGCGCCAGCTGCGGCTGACGTACTCCGACGCCCGGGCCAGCCCTGGCATCGAGCACTTCCCGCCGGTGCGGCGGCGCAAGCCGCCGGCCAGGGGCCGCCAGCTCGCCGCCCCGTCCAGCCCGGCTGACCTGATGATCAAGGCGGCCGCCGGGGTGGTCCGGCAGCTGACCCCGCCGCGCGCCGGGGCCCGCATGCGGCCGCAGGCGGTGCTGCCCTACCAGGACGCGAACTGGTGGGTGCTGGCCAACATCGACAGCGCCCTCGTGTCGGCGGCCGACGGCACCAGCGCCGCCTGGTACCAGCGCGACCCGCGGGAGTTCCGGGTCCTCGGCCGGCGCAGCGCGCTGCTGCATGCCCGGCTGCTCCGCGAGTGGCCGCGGCTGTCGGAGAGCTACCGGCAGGCCGCAGCCGACATCACCTCCTCAGCGCGCTGGCGGGAGACCTTCGCCGCCTCCGTCGACGACCCGCGATGACCCCGGCCGGGAGGCCAGCCGGGCCGCCCGCCGCGCCGGCGCATGCCGCACCGGGGATACCTGCCGAGCCGCCGGCGCCGGGAGGCCCGGCGCGCGGCGCTGGCCGGCGGGCCGGGTGGCCGGCGCTGGCCCGTGTCGCGGCACCCGCCGCCGCGGCCGCCGCGATGGCGGCGGCCGGGCTGTGGGGGCTGGCCCGCGACTCGGCGATGGGCAACGACGAGGTCGCGACCCGGTGGGCGGCCGGGCTGCCGCTGCGCCAGCTGGCGCTGCTGCTGCGCCACGTCGACGCCGTGCACGGGCTGTACTACCTGCTCGTGCACGCCTGGCTGGCGGTCGGCAGCAGCCCGGCCGTGCTGCGCATTCCGTCGGTGCTGGCCATGACCGCGGCGGCGGCCCTGCTGGTGATTCTGGGCCGCCGGCTGACCGGGTCCGCGGCCGCGGGGCTGCTGGCCGGCCTGATCATGGCCATGACCCCGGTCATCACCTACTACGCGCAGACCGCCCGCTCGTACGCCCTGGTGTTCGCCTGCGTGCTCGCCGCCACGCTGGCCCTGCTGCGCGCCCTGGATTCCGAGGAGCGAGGTACGCGGGTTGCCTTCTCGTGGCTCGGTTACGGTGCGCTGCTGACGCTGGCCGGGTACCTGAACGAGATGGCGCTGCTGGTCATCGCGGCGCACGCGGTCACCATCGCGCTCGCCCGGCCGGGCCGGACGGCCGCCACCCGGTGGTTCGCCGCCGCAGGGAGCGCAGCGGTGCTGGTCACCCCGCTGGTGATCCTCAGCGACCGCGAAGCCGGAGCGGTGACCTGGATTGACCCGCCCGACGCGCACGACCTGCTGGTCCTGTTCCACGACTACTTCGGCGCGACCACGGCCGCCGCTGTCTTGGTAGCCGCGTGCGCCGTGCTGGCCCTGCTGCCCGGCCGCCGGGGCCGCGGTCCCGCAGCGACCCGGACGTCGCCGGCCACGTCAGCCACGCCCTCGCCAGCGCAGCCCCGGCCGGCCAGGTCAGCGGTGACGCTCGTGCCGGCGGCGGTGCCGCTGCTGCTCGTGCCCGCCGCCCTGCTGCTCCTCGAGTCGGCCGTGGCGCACCCGCTGTATGCCGACCGGTACGTCCTGTACGGCGAGGCCGGCGCGGCCTTGCTGGCCGGTGCCGGCACGGCCAGGGCCTGCCGGTGGCTCGCCCGGGTGCTGACCCGAAAACCTGACCAGGAGGCCGCTTTGCCGTCCGGCGGGGACGCCCGGGTGCCTGCCGGCCAGGATGCTGGGGTGTCGTCCGGCCACGCGACCGGGGCGCTGTCTGGTCAGGGCGCCGGCCCGAATGCCGGGCCGCGGGACGGCCAGGACCTGAGGCCGCGGGCAGGCCGGGCGGCCGGGGCACAGGCGGCTAGCTGGGCGCTCGGCGCGGTGCTCATCGCCGCTGCGCTGGCGCTGCAACTCGGGCCAGCGCACGGCGTCCGCACGCCCGGCAGCCGGCTGTTCGACTTCGGCGGGCCGTCACACTACATCGGCGCGCACGCGCGGCCGGGCGACGGGATCTTGTACTTCGGCCGGTTCTTCCGCAAGGCCGAGCTCGGCTACCCGGCCGACTACCGCGATACCCGCGACTTCAGCCTGGCCGTCTCGCCGGCCCGCAGCGGCTCATTCCAGGGCACAGGCAAGCCAGCCGGCGCCGCCGTCGCGCTGATGCCGCGGTTCCGCCGGATCTGGGTGGTCGGCCGGGCTCCGTCGCCGACCCTGCCGCCCGGCCCGGCCGTGCCCGAGAGCCGGGTGCTGCTGACGCAGTTCAGGCTCATCGCACGGCAGCACTTCCGCGGCATCGTCGTGACCCTCTGGCAGCGCGCGGTCGCTCATGTTCAGCTCACTCCTGGGCGGGTAAAGCGTCAGCGGCCGCTGATACGGTCGCAGCAGTTCGGATAGCCAGGCTCGACAGGGGGAGAAGCGATGGCCTCTCAGCTGAATCCGTACCTCAACTTCAATGGCAACGCCCGCCAGGCTCTGGAGTTCTATCAGGGTGTGTTCGGCGGCGACCTCAATGTCAATACATTCGGCCAGATGGGCGCGGCGGACTCGCCCGATGCCGACAAGATCATGCACGGCCAGCTGCAGACCAGCGCCGGATACACCATCATGGCGGCCGATGTCCCGGCACACATGGAATACCAGCCGCTCGCCGGGGCCTCAGTCAGCCTCAGCGGGGACGACGGCGACGCGCTGCGCGGCTACTGGCAGCAGCTGTCGGCCGCGGGCACGGTGATAGTGCCGCTGGAGAAGCAGATGTGGGGCGATGAGTTCGGCATGTGCACCGACCAGTTCGGCGTCCCCTGGATGGTGAACATCTCCCAGCCGCAGGGCTGAGCTGCCGGGTCTGGTTCAGGCCGCGGGTCAGGCGCGCCGCCTGAGCCCGCGGCCCGCGCCTGCCCTGCTGGAGACCTGAGCCCGGACCCGCGCCTGCCCTGCTGGAGGCCTGAGCCCGCGGCCAGCGGCTGCCTGCTGGATGGCTGAGCCCTTGCCGGCGGCTGCCTGCCGCCGGCAAGGGCTCCCGGGTGACCCTGGCGCTGCCGGGCCGCGGTCAGTCGAACTGGTGCCAGCGCCGCCGGTAGTTCTGCCAGTCCTGGCCGTACCAGGCCTGCCGCCAGCGCCGCAGGTGCCGGCGGAACCGGAACAGCGCGACGGCGCCGGCCAGCAGGAACACCAGCCACAACACCAGCAGCACCTTGAGGAAGGCGACGAACAGCCAGCCGAGGCCGGGGATGACCAGGGCCAGGATCAGCGCGATGAGCAGCAGCGGCAGGATACGCGGGCCCCGGCGGAACGCGCGGCCCCGCCGCGAGCCCCGCCAGCCGGGGCCGGCCCAGTGGGCGCCTGCCCAGCCAGGACCGCCCCAGCCCGGACCAGGCCAGCGAGACCCGCCCCAGCCAGGCCCGCCCCAGCCGCGGCGGTCGGCCCAGGGCTTGCCCTGACTCCGGCCGTGCCGGCGGTCGGACCGGGCCTCAGCGGCGGCCTCCTGCGCGCCACCAGGCCCGTACATGGCCTCGGGCTCGGGGAGGTCGGTCAGCGTCTGGCGGAGGTCGGCGAAGGTGGTCGCGCTCAGGGCGGCGGCGAGCCGCTCCTCAAACTCCTCGGCCGACAGGCGCCCGTCGGCGTAGTGCTCGCGCAGCCGTCCCGCGACACGCTCGCGGTCGGCCTCGGCGGTCCGGATGTGGTCGTCCATTGCCCTGCCTGTCCCTGCTCGATGTCATGGCCCGGTATCCGCGGCCTAGTTGCTGTTCTGCTCGCCCGCGTCGTTCCCGGCGTCCTCGTCCTCATCGGCCAGGATCCGGTACAGGGTGCGCCGGGCCCGCTCCAGAGCCTGCTCCGCCTCGCGGACCTGCTCGGCGTTGCCGGCCCTGGCCACCTGGACGATGGCGCCGCCCAGCCGGGCCGCCTCGGTGAACAGGCCAGGTACCTCCCATGCCTCCTGCTGCGCCTCTGATTCCCAGGCGCCGCGGGCCTTGCCGGGGTTGCGCTCCACGTACTCGCGCCCGGCGTCCGTCAGCTGGTACTGCCGTTTGCCTGAGGACTCCTCGGCCTCGATGAGGCCCTCATCGGCCAGCGCCGACAGCGCCGGGTACACCGCGCCGGGGCTCGGCCGCCAGGCCCCGTTACTGCGCTCCTCGATGTCGGACATGATCTGGTAGCCGTTGCGCGGCCCTTCGCGCAGCAGCGCCAGGATGGCCGCGCGCACGTCGCCGCGCCCGGCCTTCGGCCCGCGGGGCCGCTGTCCCGCGCCGGGCGGGCCCACCCACCAGCCGGCCCAGGGCCCGGCGGCGCCGCCCCAGTGCCCGTGGCCCCGGCGGCCGCCCCAGTCCCACGGCCCGTGCCCGTGGGCCGCGGCCCGCAGTCCCTGCCGGACCTGCCCGACCACGTCATCGGCGCACCGCAGGATGCCGCTCATGTCAAAGGGGAGATCATCCGCGCTGAAGGCTGCTGTCGCCATCACGCCCCCGCTCACTCTCGATACGATCACGATATATCGACAGCCTATGTCGCAGGACACGTAAAGACAAGTTATTACTCGAACGCTCGCGACGCGACCGCGGTTCCCGCGCTGAAGGCATCCATCGCGCGAACCCCGCACTCCCGCGACCCGGCCGGGTCCCAAGTGATCAGGATGAACATCAGGCCGCCGCGGACCCGAAGTGCCACATCACCGTGATGGAGGGCCCGGATCACTGGGCGCCCCGGCGATCAGTCCCGCGCCCAGGTACTCCCGCCCGGCCATGGCCGCCTCGCCAGCCAGGTCCGAGGGTCTTGAACGTGCCCTCCACGCCTTCTGCCAGGGCAGCAAGTGCCCACCGTGACACAGGCGCCCTGGGCGGCGCCGGGGGAGGCCAGCGGCGTCCGGGTGAGCCCGGCTAGCCCGCGGCGCGGCGCACCGGCGGCCCGCGGTCAGCCTGCGGCCCGGCGCAGCGGCGGCGCGCTGGTCAGCGGTCCAGGCGGAAGTCCAGGTCGGGGGTCAGCTCGGTCACGTCCATCTGGGCCTTCTGCAGCCGCCCGGAATAGTCCCAGTTCACCGACTGCCACCGGGTGAACTGGTCCAGCACCCAGGCGCCCGACTGGCGGGAGCCGTTGCCCGACTTGCCGTTGCCGCCGAAGGGCAGGTGCGCCTCGGCGCCGGAGGTGGAGTTGTTGACGCTCAGCATGCCGGCCCGGATGCCGCGCCGGAACGCGAACACCTCGGCCGGGTCGCGAGTGTAGATCGCGGCGGACAGGCCGTAGCCGGGCAGGTTGCCCAGCCGGATCGCCTCGGCCAGGTCCGCGTACGTGGTGACGCCGACGATCGGGCCGAAGGTCTCGTTGCGGAACAGCGCGTCGTCCTCGCGGACGCCGTCGACGATCACCGGGTGCCAGTACAGCCCGGCGGCCGGGTCACCGGCGAAGCCGTCGCGCGGGCTGCCGGCGGTGATCGGGCCGACAGCGGTCGATCCGAGCACCTTGTGGTGCGGCTGGATCCAGCCCAGGTACTCCTCGAACCGGTCGGCGAACTTGCGGTCCAGCAGCGGCCCGAACACCACCTCGCCGGCCGGGTCACCGACCGGGGCCGACCGGGTGAGCGCGTCGAAGCGGGCCAGGAAGTCATCGTGCACGTCGCGGTGCACGATGACGGTGCCCAGCGACGTGCAGCGCTGCCCGGCGGTGCCGAACCCGGAGAACAGCGCCGCCTCGGCGGCCAGGTCCAGGTCCGCGCTCGGGGTGACCACCATGGGGTTCTTACCGCCCAGCTCCAGGCAGGCCGACTGCAGGTGACGGCCGGCCAGCTCGCCGATCCGCGACCCGGCGGCGCTGGAGCCGGTGAAGCCGATCTTGTCGACGGTGCCCTCGGCCAGGGCCCGGGCCAGGCCGTCATAGGTCGTCTCGCCGTCGGCCATGACCAGGTTAAGCACGCCGTCGGGCAGGCCGCCGCCGCGCACGATCAGCTCGAACAGCGCCGCGCCGCAGGCGGGGGAGTACTCGGCCGGCTTCCAGACCACCGCGTTGCCGCACAGCAGCGCCGGAATCAGATACCAGGACGGCACGGCGACGGGGAAGTTGCCCGCCGTGATGACCGCGACGACGCCGACCGGGTCGCGGAAGGTGAACAGCTGCTTGTCGGGCATCTCGCTGGGCACGGTCTGCCCGTACAGGCGGCGGCCCTCGCCGAGGAAGAAGTCGCAGGTGTCGACGATCTCGCGGACCTCGCCGAGCGCCTCAGTGTAGGGCTTGCCGATCTCCCGGGTGACCAGGGCGGCCAGCGCCGGGGCGTTGGCCTCGACCAGCCGGCCGATGTGCGCGATGGCCCGGCCGCGCACCGGTGCGGGCACGTCCGCCCAGCCCGGCTGGGCGGCCCGCGCGGCCCGCGCCGCGGCGGCCAGCGTCCCGGCGTCGCCCAGCCCGACATCGGCGACGACCTCGCTGAGCCGGGCCGGGTTGACCGACGGCAGCCGCCCGCCGGGTGCCCCGGGCACGGGCTGGCCGGCGATGACCGAGGTGAGGGCGGTG
>DASUBV010000175.1:0-2272 GCA_035763085.1 Streptosporangiaceae bacterium
AATTCACGAAGGCCGGCCGGTTGAGCGCGGACTGCGCGCTGACCCCGTCCGGCCCGTAGGCGGCATACGGCACGCCTGCGCCGGTCCGGTAGGCGTCGGCAAGCAGCGGCAGCACCCGGCCGGCCGCCGCGACCACGTCGGCCAGGCCGCCGAGGTAGGCGGGCGAGGTCTCGTCCACGAGCACCTCGTATGTGCCCTCGGCCAGCGCGAACTCGGTCGACGCCGGGTCCGGTCCGGCCGCGGTGACTAGCCCGCTGACCGCCTGGGCCGTCAGCCACTCGCGCAGGTACCGCTCGTCGTAGCCGGTCCTCATCGCCAGCGCCGCGGAGGTCGCCGGCGAACCGGCGAGGGACCGGTACAGTCCCAGGTGAATTCCCAGGTAGGCGTTGCACAGCTCGGCTGCTCCCACCCCGGTGCTGAAGATCCGGCCTGCCAGCGCCTCCACCGCGCCCGGCTCGACATCCGTCGTTGTCATCCCGATCACCCCTTCCTTGTCGCGTCTTGTCGCGGGATATGACACGGGGGCGTCAGTTCCGGGCTGGCATCGTCAGATCCGCCAGCTGACGGTTTCTTCCGGCTGGTAGCTGCAGAGCCGTCCGGTGCGGACCGCGTTGCGCAGGTGCCGGGCGAGGGCATCGTCCTGCTCGGCGACGGCGGCGATCGCGGCCCGGATGCGCATCGTGACCGCCTTGCGGGCACGCTCGGCCGGGTCGCCAGCGAACCTGGCCCGGCCGCCCAGGCCGAGCGCGCCCGCGAGCTCAGCGGCAAGCATTGACCGCTCAGCTCGCAGCCTCTCCAGCTGGCCGAGGTCGGCGTTCCCTTCCGCTTCGTTCAGCTCGTCTTCCAGGTCGGCGAGCCGCTGCTTGTAGGCGTTGCGGGCGGTGGCGTCAAGAACCGGGCCGAGGCTCCCGCCGGCCGCCGCGGCTGGCGGGCCGCCCGCGGCCTCGACCAGTTCAAGCGCGGTCACCGGCTCGCCCGGGTGGGCGAGCAGGACGGCCAGGTCACGGATCCCCTTGCTGTCCGGGACGGTGCTGGGGCGGCCGCGCCACTCCACCAGCCATACCTGCCCGCTGCGCTGCAGCCGGCCGGCCGCAGCGGGCACACCGACAGCGCCAAATGGTCCGGTCCCGGGTCCTGCGGCTGGCGGCGCGTCCACCCGGGCGAGCAGCGCAGGGGTGCCCGCCTGCTCGTACCCGTCGCGCGCCACAGCCAGGTACCGGCCCGCCTCGTCCGGCCGTCCTAGGAAGACGGCCAGCTTGCCGAGTTGCTCGGCCACCATGCCGAACACGGCGCCGCCGATACCGTCGACCGCCCACAGCTTCTCGTAGGGGACAAGCTCGGCCGCCAGCAGGGCCGCGGCCGCCCGGTCATCCAGGCTGATCGCGAGGTCGGCCATGGCCCAGTGGCATTCCAGCCATTCGGCATCCTTGGGCCGTCCCCGCGCCGGGCCGGCCCTCAGGTGGCGCAGCACCGCCCGTGCCTGGGCGGCGTCGCCGGCCGCGAGCAGGAACCGGGCTGGCGCAGCGTAGTACATGGCCGGCAAGTCCGGGCCGACCCTGGCCAGCAGCGCCTTCACGTCGTCGGCGTACTCGGCGGCGGTGCCGCGGTCGAGATGAGCCTGCAGGCGTACGGTGAAGGCCATGAGCTCCGCGTTGAAGCTGCGCGCCCGGCGGCCGACGGCCTCAGCGGCGGCAGCGTGCGCCAGCGCGCCATCCGGGTCACCATCAAGCAGCGCGCGCATGGCAAGCCAGGTCTCCGGCAGCCAGCCGTACCGGGGAATGCCAAGGTGGCGGGCCAATCGCTCGTACGCGACCGCCTGCTCCTCCGCCCCGGGCAGGTCGCCCTGTTCCAGGAGCGCCACGAGCAGCAGCCGGCGGGCAAGCAGCACGGTGGCCTGCCGCTGCAGGCTCGCCTCCGGCGGGTCACTGGCCAGGCTGAGCATCCTGGTCGCAGCCTCCGTCCGCTCGTGCACGTAGTCCGGACCCGCGATCGCGTCGCAGTAGGCCGCGAGCACCGCCGACTCGATCTGCGGGTCTCCGGCAGCGCGGGCCAGCCGGACCGCGTCCTGCGCCAGGGCCACCCGCTGCGCCAGTGGCGCGGAGCCTGCCAGCGCGAGCGACAGCCGGCCGCGCACCGCGGCCCGCAGCGCGATCTCCTCCGGAGGCAGAGCCGCATCCGCCTTCCGCAGCAGGCCTGCCTGCTCTTCGTCTTGCAGCGGGACCTCGAAGCCAGCCAGCCCGCCGCCGAGGGCGAGCGCGGCTCGGGCCAGGTC
>DASUBV010000176.1:0-4364 GCA_035763085.1 Streptosporangiaceae bacterium
TGACCGGGGAAGTCGCTTCCGGACGGCAAGATCCTTGGTAGTACAAGTGAAGACAGGCCCCGTTAGCTCAGTCGGCAGAGCGTCTCCATGGTAAGGAGAAGGTCTACGGTTCGATTCCGTAACGGGGCTCCAGCTCAGAGAATTAATTCGAACTTATCGAACGGGCCCTGGGAGCCATTCCGGGAGCCAGTTGGACCCGGCTCCAGCCAAGACCAAGATCTTCCGGCATTGCTGTCCTGTCTCATCCAATCTGAGTCAGGCGTCGTGGATCTGAGTCATTAGCTCGTTGGTCTCGCTGACCTGAGTCACTCGGCGTGGCGTCCGGGCATCGTGAGCCGGCCTCGTTACGGTTGCCGTATCGGTTGATGCGGTTCGGTGGTGGTCGGCGTGGGTTCTGGTGCGCTGTTGCCGGCTGCGGGCGTGCAGGTCGTTTTCGTGGACGAGGCCGGCGCGAGGCAGAGCGGCGCGCTGGAGGTGCTGTGGAGCACCGGCTTTGAGCATGTCTCGCCGGTGCGGTCCTTCGGGTCGTTCCGGGGGCAGCGGAGTTTTCAGGGGTCGTGGTGGTTCGCGACCACAGGCGAGCATGTCGGCTTTGAGTCCTGGGCTGAACGCGACGTGGTGATGCTGCTGGATTTCGATCCGGACGTGGTTGCGGTGTCGTCGCAGCCGTTCTGGCTGTCGTGGGCGGGCCGGCCGGGGGCGCGCCGGCATGTGCCGGACTTCTTCGCGCGGCTGGCGGACGGCTCGGCAATGGTGATCGACGTCCGTCCGGATGAGCTGGTCGGCGCGGATGACGCTGAGGTGTTCGCCGCGACGCAGCGGGCGTGCGCGGCGGTGGGCTGGGGTTACCGCCGTGCCGGGGTCGTCGATGCGGTGCTGGCGGCGAATGTGCGCTGGCTGTCGGGCTTCCGGCATCGCCGCTGCGAGAGCGCGCCGGCCGGCGGCGAGCTGGTGCGGCGGGTGGCGGCCGGGCCGGTGACGGTGGCCGATCTGGCCGGGGGTGCCGGTGACCGGCTGGCGGTGCTGCCGGTGCTGTATCACCTGCTGTGGCGCGGGGTGCTGGCCGCGGACCTGGCGGCGGCGCCGCTGTCCGGGCGGACTGTGGTCCGGGCGGGGCGGGCGGCGTGACGGTATCGCGGCCCGCGCGCCTGGCCGTCGGTGGCGAGGTGGGGCTGCGCGGGTCGAGTTACACGATCACGGCGCTGGCCGGCGGTGTCGTCGCGCTGGCCGGGGTGAGCGGTGAGGTCGTTGCCATGCCGGTGGCCGAATTGCTCGCCGACGCCAGCTTGGCTGTCTTGACCCCGGGCGCGCTGGCGCCGTTGCCGGCCCGCGGCGTGCTGGACGGGTTGCCGGCCGAGGTGGCCGCGCGGGCGCAGTGGTGGGAACGGCAGGTGACCGAGGTGCTGACCGGCGTGCCGGCGGGAAGCCCGCCGGGCACGGTGGCGCGCGCGGAGTACGACCCGGTGCGGGTGAGCCTGCGGCAGCGGGAGCTGAGCAAGGTCGCGGAACTGCGCGCGGCCGGTGAGCCGGTGTCGCTGGCCACGGTGGGCCGGATGCGGCGCCGTTACCAGGGCGGCGGGCTGCTCGGCCTGGTGGACGGGCGGCTGAGGCGCGGCGCCGGCGGGGCGGTGGACGGGCGGGTGATCACCGCGATCGAGAAGGCGGTCGCCGGGGAGACGGACCGGTCCACCGGCACGGTGACCCGGCTGCGGCGGCGGGTGGCGCAGAGCCTGGCCGCCGAGCATGGCATCGACCCGGCGCAGGTCATGCCGCCGCGGGCCACGTTCTACCGGCTGGCCGCGCAGATCTCGGCCGGGCGGCACACGTTCGGCTCCGCGCCGACGCGGCGGTCGCTGGCGCAGCGCCCGGACGGCCCGTTCGGCGCGGTGACGGTGCTGCGCCCCGGGGAGTGGTGCCCGGTCGACTCGACGCCGCTGGACGTGCGGGTGGTGCTGGACGACGGCGTAGTGGACCGGGCCGAGCTGACCATGATGGTCGACGTCGCGACGCGGACCATCGCCGCGGCGGTGCTGCGGCCCACGACCAAGGCGGTGGACGCCTCGCTGCTGCTGGCCAGGGCGCTGACCCCGGAGCCGATGCGGCCGGGCTGGCCGGACGCGCTGCGCATGTCCCGCTCGGTGCTGCCGCACCAGCGGCTGGTCGCGATCGACGAGCGGCTGGCGCATGCGGCGGCGCGGCCGGTGATCGTCCCGGAGACGGTGGTATGCGACCACGGCATGGTCTACCTGTCGCAGGCGTTCCAGGCCGCGTGCCGCGCGATGGGCGTGAACTTCCAGCCCACCCACCAGGGCTCGCCCTGGGAGAAAGGCACGGTGGAACGGGCCTTTGCCTCGATCGCCTCCCTGTTCGCCCAGTACGTCGCCGGGTATACCGGGCGCAGCGTGGACCGGCGCGGCAAGAACGCCGGGCAGGACGCGGCCTGGTCACTGACCGAACTGCAGGACCTGCTCGATGAATGGATCGTCGCGCACTGGCAGAACCGCCCGCACGACGGGCTGCGGCACCCGCTGACTCCTGGCGCGGCGCTGACACCGAACGAGCAGTACGCCGCGCTGCTCGAGGTCGCCGGCTACGTGCCCGCGCCGCTGGCCGCCGGGGACTACCTCGAACTGCTGCCGGCCACCTGGCGGGTGATCAACGCCTACGGCATCAAGATCAGCCGGCGGACCTACGACTGCCAGGCGCTCAACCCCTACCGCGGCCAGGCGTCGGGCATCACAGCGCGCAAGGGCCGCTGGGAAGTGCATTACGACCCATACGACGTCACCCGGATCTGGGTGCGCAACCACCATGACGGCGGCTGGATCACCGTGCCATGGACACACCTGCGCACTGCGCCGGCCCCGTTCGGGGAGGCAGCCTGGGCGCAGGCCCGGGACATCCTCGCCCGCCGCGGCACCGACCATGCCACCGAGTCCGAGATCGCCGGCGCCCTGGAGGCCCTGCTGGACAAGGCCGGGCACGGCCCGGCCAAGCCCGGGCCGGCCAGCCGCGACCGGCGGGTCGCGGCGCGCACCCGCGCCACGGCTGCGCCGATCTGGCCGCGGCCCGCACAGGGCGGGGAATCCGAGCCCGCTGCCGGTGAGGGCGAGCAGGACGAGCTCGCGGCGGTGATCCCGCTGGCGGTCTTCGACGCCCGGGAGGAAGCGAAGAAGTGGTGGTGAGCGCCGGGGCCGAAGTGTCCGGCACCGGCCGGCGCGAGCCGACGATGACCCTGACCGGATGGCGGCGCTTCGTCGAAGCCGCACCAGCGAGCTTCGATCTGCTGGCCGGCCAGCAGTGGCAGGCGCTGTCCGGGGAACAGCGCGGCCGTTATGACGAGGCGCGGATCAGCTACCACTCCGAGCTGGTGGTGGTCGCCACCTCCACGGTGCGGGAGGTGGCTCGGCAAGGCCGCCTGCTCACCATGCTGAACCGGCGGGAGATCTCCGCCCGGCGCGGGCTGATCGTGTCCGGCCAGCCAGCCACGGGCAAAAGCACCGCGCTGAAGCAGCTGGGCCGCACCCACGAGCTCATGGTGCGGGACCGTTACCCCGGCGCCGGCCGGATCCCGGTGGTCTACGTGACCACGCCGCCGAAAGGGTCACCGCGCAAGCTGGCGATGGAGTTCGCCCGGTTCCTGGGCCTTCCGGTGCGGCGCGGGCTGAACACCACCGACATCGCCGATGCGGTCTGCCAGGTGCTCATCGACGCCCGCGCCGATCTGGTGCTGGTCGATGAGATCCACAACCTGAACCTGGCCACCAGCGCCGGGGAAGACATGTCGGATCACCTGAAGTACTTCACTGAGCACCTGCCGGCCACGTTCGCCTACGCCGGCGTCGACGTCGAGCGGTCCGGGTTGTTCACCGGGGTGCGGGGCAGGCAGATCGCCGGGCGCTGCGTGCTGGTCAGCACCGGCCCGTTCCCGCTCCAGGCCGAGTGGGCCGCCCTGCTGGCCACGCTGGATGCCGCGTTGCGGCTGCACCGTCACCGGCCTGGCACGCTGCCCCAGCTGGGCAAGTACCTGCATCAGCGCACCGGCGGGATGATCGGCAGCCTGTCCCACCTGGTCCGTGCCGCCGCGCTGGTGGCGATCCTGGAGGGCGCCGAGGAAATCACCCGCGATCTGCTCGACGGCATCCCAGTCGATCACGCCGCGCAATCCGGCGCCCGCGGCGTGGCCTGAACCATGGACTGGCCGCTCATGCTCCAGCCGCTGCCGCGCCTGGTGGCGCCGTCCGGCGACGAGACGATCACCAGCTACCTGCGCCGTCTCGCCGAGGCCAACCACATCGCCCCGGCCGGGCTGCGAGCGCTGCTCGCCGGCAGCGACCGCACGGACGCCGCAGTGCCGCTCGGCC
>DASUBV010000177.1:0-20857 GCA_035763085.1 Streptosporangiaceae bacterium
AGTCCAGGCGGCGCCGGCACCCGAGCCACCTCGCTCGCCCAGGGCCGCTGGCGCGGCCCGGGATCCTGGGTGACTGGCTCTCAGTTGGCGATGGAGCCGAGCAGGAGGCCGGACTTCCAGTAGCGCTGCAGGATGAGGAACAGCCCGACCAGCGGGACGATGGTGACCAGCCCGCCCATCACGATCAGCGGGTACAGGTTGTTGTCGCCGCTGGTCGTCGCGTGCTGGCTCCACAGGCCCATCCCGACCGTCAGCGGGAACAGGTTGTTCTGGCTGAAGATGATCAGCGGCAGGAAGTAGTTGTTCCACACCCCGACGATGCTGATCAGCAGCACCGTCATCAGGCCGGGCACCATGAGCGGCATCGCGATCCGGAAGAAGATCCGCACCTCGCCGGCCCCGTCGATGCGGGCCGCGTCGATCAGCTCGCGCGGCACCGACACCTGCACGTAGGTCCGCATCAGGTACAGGCCGACCGGGCTGACCATGCTGGGCAGCACCATGCCCCAGATCGAGTTGATCAGGTGCACCTTGGCGTAGACCAGGTACAGCGGCAGGGTGATCGCGCTGATCGGGACCAGCAGGGCGGCGATGACCAGGTAGAACATGGCCTGCGAGCCGCGGAAGCGGAACCGGGCGAAGCCGTACCCGCCGAAGGCCGCCAGTGCGGTGGCGCCGACGCCGCCGAGGACAGCGTACAGGGCGGTGTTCCCGAACCAGCGGATATAGGTCCCGTCGCCGTCCACGTTCTGGAACAGCAGCGAGAAGTTGTGGAAGAACTCGAACGGCCGGGCGAACCAGAACCCGAAGGACTGGAAGATGTTGGCCTGGGTCTTGGTCGAGTTGATGATGATCCACAAGACCGGGACCAGCGTGAAGACCGCGAACAGCACGGCCAGCGCGGTCAGCAGCGGCACCGTCCACGGGCGGAGCCCGTAGAGCTTGACCGGGATCTGGGCGGTGCGCTCCTCCAGCTGCTCGCGCTTGCGCCGCTGGCGGCGGGTCTCGGTCCGGGGCGCGGCCCCGCGCAGCGTCGAGGCGGTCAAGACAGCTCCCCTCTCCGGCGGCGGAACAGCAGCGCGCCGACCGAGATGATGATGACGATGACTCCGAGGATCACGGCCATGGCCGCGGCCAGGTTGTACTGCGCGCCGCTGATGGCGGTGTTCAGGATGTACAGGGTCGGGGTGTAGTTGTCGGTGATCACCCCGGCCTGGTAGTTGCTCAGGATCAGCGGCTCGACGAACAGCTGCGAGGCGCCGATGACGTTGAGGAACACCAGCATCACGATGGCCGGGCGGACCATCGGCAGCTTCACCTTGAGGATGATCCGCCACAGCGGGGCGTCGTCCAGGATGGCGGCTTCCACGATGTCGCGCGGCACCGACCGCAGCGCGGTGTAGAGGATGACCATGTTGTAGCCAGTCCACTCCCAGATCACGATCACGATGATCGAGGGCAGCATCAGGCCGGAGGAGAAGAAGTTCACGTTGCCCGCGCCCAGCGCGCTGGCCAGGTGCGTGACCGGCCCGTACTGCGGCTCCAGCATGAAGCCCCACATCAGCGCGGCGACCACGATCGGCACCGCGAACGGGATGAAGAAGATGGCCCGGAACGTGCGCCCGGCCTTGATCACGCCGAGGTCAAACAGGGTGGCGAAGAAGAACGCGATGATCAGCATGACGGTGATCTGGATCGCGCCGAAGATGGCCACCCGGATGACCCCGGACCAGAACAGCCCGGAGCCCAGGACCGAGGTGTAGTTGCTGGCCCCGGTGAAGACGGTGCCGCCGATGATCCGGGTGGTGTACAGGCTGGTGTACACCGCGTAGCCCAGCGGCACCACGATGAACAAGATGAACGCGATCAGGAACGGCGTGATGAAGGCGATGCCGCGCCGGTCTCGGCGGGTGGCCCACCCGGCGTGCGCGGCTGGCCGCGCCGCGGCAACCTTGCCCGGCGGACCGTGCCGCGGCGCCTGCACGGCGGTCTCACTCATCGGAAATCCTTTCGCGCGGAAACTATGCGGCGGTACTGGTCCCGGCGCCGCCCTGCCCGGCGGCGGCGGGCGGGACCAGGGAACGACCCTGGGCCCCCCGTGCCGCCCTGCCGGGCGGCGGCAGGCGGGGCGGGGCCCGGGTGGCGCGCCGAGCGGGGGGAGTCGGCGCGCCACCCGGGTGCTGGTCAGCCGGTAACCGTGAAGCCCTGCGCCTTGGCGTAGGCGGTCTCCTGGCTCTGGAAGGACTTGAAGGCCTGGGCCAGCGTCTCCTTGCCGGTCAGGACGCCGCCGAAGGTCGTGTTGGCCTGGGTCAGCGCCTGCGTCATGAACGGCGGCCACGGGGTCGCCGGGATCTGGGTGGCGTGCTGGGTGAACACCGCGTTGGGGTGCGAGGAGCCTGAGATCGGGTAGGTCAGGCTCTTGAACGACGACGAGGTGAGCAGCGGCACGTAGGTCGGGAACAGCGAGGACGGCGGCGTCTTGACGATGTTCCACGAGTCGTCGGTTGCCGTCAGCCACTCAGAGAAGGCCGCGGCCTGGGCCGGGTGCTTGCTCTGGGTGAAGACCGGGTAGGTCGAGCCGCCCCAGTCGGCACCGACCTGGGCGCCCGCGCTCCACTGCGGCAGGCTGGCCGCGCGCCACTTGCCCATGGTCTGCTTGGCGCTGGGCGCGAAGTAGGACGGTGCCCATGCCGAGTACAGCGCCGCGGCGATGATGCCCTTGTCCATGTTCGTGTTGACCAGGGTGCCGGCGTCATTGAAGGTGCTGATCACCTTCGCGTCGAGCAGCTTCTGCCAGTAGGCCGCGAACTTCATCTGCGCCGGGCCGGTCCAGTTGATCTTCACCGAGCTGCCGCCGGTGTAGTCGAACGGCCACGCGCCGGCCTGGCCCATGATGTTCATCAGCCACTGCAGGTCGTTGGGCGAGAAGTTGAGCAGGTACGCCGACGGGTCGGCCTTGTGCAGCTTGGCCGCGGCGGCCGCGAAGTCCGCCCAGGTGGCCGGCGGCGTGACCTTGTACTTCTTCAGCAGCGGCGCGTTGTAGTAGAACGCCATCGGGCCGAAGTCGCTGGGCATCGCGTACACCGACGACCCGCGGCTGACCTGGCTCCAGGCCCACGGCACGAACTTGTCCTTGTAGTTGTTGGCGCCGTACTTCGACAGGTCGACGAGGTAGTGCTGCACCTCGAACGAGGGCAGCTCATCGAACTCCATCTCGGCGACGTCGGGCGCGCCCGAGCCGGCCTTCATGGCGTTGTTGAGCAGCGTGTACTCCGCGTTGCCCGCGCCCGGGTCCTCCAGCTGCACGCACACCGACGTGTGCGTCTTGTTGTACTGGTTCACCGCGCGGTCCATGCCCGGCACCCACGCCCAGAAGGTGATCTTCGTGGCGCTGGAGTTCTGGCACGAGCCGCCGGCCAGCACGCTGGCGCTCGGGCTCGCGCTCGCCGAGCCCCCTGACCCGGAGGAGCCCCCGGCCGGGGCGCTGGTACCGCAGCCGGCCAGCAGCGCGATCGCGGACCCGCCCGCGATCAGCGCGGCCCCGCGAGCTGCCCGTGGTCCGGGCCCTGTGCGGCGGGCCCGGTGCCGATGTGTGAACGCAAACATCTTGGTGGACTCCTTGCCTGTCACTGGTGCTATTTCTGCGGGAGTAGCCGGCCGGGCCGGCTACCTGCTGGTCGTCGCCACCTCGACGGCGGTGAACGACTGGGGCGGGAGGGTGAGGGACAGCACCGGGCCGGCCGGCTTCTCCGACCCTTCCGCCACGGAAGCTCCCTCGACCTCGGGCAGGATGCGGGCGGCCGGCTCGCGCTCGGCCGTCACGGTGGTGATCTCGGCGGCGCCGTCGAACGCCAGGTCGCGGAGCACGATCTCGGCGGACTCGGCCTGCTGGCTGCGGTTCACCAGGGTGAGCGACAGCCGGCCGGGAGATGCGGTGGCCGCAGCGTCGATCAGGTGGAACGGGCCGAGGTCGGCGACCCGGTGCGGCCATCGCCCGACCGGCTCCTCGGCGGGGCCGTCCACGGTCGGCCCGGTGACGTAGCAGTCCACAGCCGCCTCCAGCGCGCCCTTGGCGTGCAGCAGCACGGGGTAGTAGATCGGCTGGGTGACCGCGGCCTGCGGGGTGGTGACGATCGGGGCGATGGCGTTGACCATCTGGGCGAGGTTGGCCATCGCGACGCGGTCGCAGTTGCGCACGAAGATGTTCAGGTAGGTGCCGACGGCCAGGGCATCGGAGAAGTTGTAGCGCTCCTCCAGCGTGCCGTCCTCGGTCCGGTACCAGACGTTCCACTCGTCGTAGGCGAGCTTCGGCTTGCGGGCAGTCTTCTTGTTGTAGGCGGCGCGGTCGATCAGCGAGCTGGCGTACCGGATCGCCCGCTCGGCCTGGTGCGGGGCCAGCACATTGGCCCAGTAGTCGTCGGAGCCGGTGTAAATGTGCAGCGAGTGCAGGTCGACCAGGTGGGCCATGCCGTCGATGACAGTCCGGTCCCAGTCGTTCCAGCCGTTCATGCCGCAGCTGACGAGCACGGCGCCCGGGTCCAGCATCCGGATGGCGCGCGCCCAGCGCGAGGCGGTGCGCACGTACTCCTCGGCCGACAGCGCGCCGACCTGCCAGTCGCCGTACATCTCGTTGCCCAGGCCCCAGTACCGCACCTGGTAGGGCGCGTCCTGGCCGTTGGCGCGGCGCCGCTGGGCCCAGGCGGTATCACCCGCGCCGGTGCAGTACTCGACCCAGGCCAGTGCCTCTTCCAGGGTGCCGGTGCCCATGTTCAGGCAGATGTAGGGATCGGTGCCGAGCTCGGCGCAGTAGGCCAGGAACTCGTCGGTGCCGAACCGGTTGGACTCCTGGCCGCCCCAGGCCAGCTCCGGCCGCCGCGGCCGGGCGTCCTTGGGGCCGATGCCATCGGTCCAGTGGTAGTTGCTGACGAAGTTGCCGCCCGGCCAGCGCAGCACGCCCATCCGCAGCTCGCGCAGCAAGTCCAGCACGTCGGTGCGGAACCCCCTGGCATCGGCCAGCGGCGAGCCCTCCTCATACATGCCGCCGTAAATGCACCGGCCGAGATGCTCGACGAAACCACCGAAGACGTTGCGGCTCAGGTCGCCGATCCGGCGGCCCGGGTCAACCACGATGCGGGTCAAGAGTCCTCCGTTCTGGGTGCAGCGGGAGCAGAAGTCTGAGCGGGAAGGGGCCTGGCGGCGCTGGCCGGCGCCGGGCTGCCGCAGGAGCCGCGCACGATCAGCTCGACGGGCAGCAGGACCGGCTCGGCCGGGGGGTCCTGGCCGCCGATGCTGGACAGCAGCAGCTCGACGGCCCGCTCGCCGGTCTGCGCGAACGGGACGCGCAGCGACGACAGCGACGGGGTGAGGTACTCGGCGAAGGGCATGTCGTCGCAGCTGACGACGGCGACATCGCCGGGTACCGAGCGGCCGGCCGCGGCCAGCGCGCTGAGCACCCCGATGGCCATGGTGTCGCTGTGCACGAAGATGGCGGTCATCTCCGGATCCCGCTGCAGCAGCAGCCGGGTCGCCGCCGCTGCCGTGCCAGGCGTCCAGTCCGCCTCGACGGCCAGGTCCTCGCCGGGCTCGATGCCTGCCTGGCGCAGCGCGTCCTCGTAGCCGTGCAGCCGGCTGCGCACGACGTGCCGGCGGAACGGGCCGGTGACCGTGCCGATCCGGGTGTGGCCGAGGGACAGCAGGTGCCGCGTCGCGAGCCGGGCGCCGTCGCGGTGGTTGGAGCCGACCAGCGGAACCCCGCCGCCGGGCACGTGATGCAGGCTGACCGCCGGGACGTAGCGGCGCAGCAGGTCAGCCACCGCCGTGTCGCCCTCCAGCTGCGGAGCGGCGGCAATGATGCCGTCGACCCGGCGGTCGATCAGCATCTGCAGCACCGCGGTGCCGTCCTCATCGTGCACGGCCATGTTGCCGATGAGCACCGCGTGCTCATGGCGCCGCGCGGTCCGCTCGGCGGCCACCGCGAACTGCGACAGCGCGCCGTCGGTCAGGTCGCCGGTGACCAGGCCGATCGTCGAGGTGGACTGCTGCACCAGGCTCCGGGCCACGGTGTTGGGCCGGTAGCCGAGCTTCTCGGCGACGGCCATGATCCGGGCTGCGGTCTCCGCGGACACGCGCACGTTGCCGCCGTTGAGCACCTTGCTCGCAGTCTGGAAGCTGACACCGGCCTTAGCCGCGATTTCCTTGACCGAAACGTACCGGCGAGCCATACCGTCCTGCCGTTGCGCGACGTGGGGGAGGGGCGGGAGACGTGCCTGCTGCGCCGCTCACGAGCGGCGCACCGAGGGGTGGACGAACGTTCGCGTAAAAGGTAGATCTGCCGCTGATCGGCCGTCAATACCTGTTTCCAACATGTTTCCGGCGTCGTGGGACAACAGGCCTCAGCTGTCTGAGAGGCATCTATGCAGCTAAAAGCCCCGGCCGCGGAATCGGCTGGCTACCTGGGCGTACGGGAGCGCAGCCAGGCGCGAGGTCGTTTCCCGCCCGCCAGCGCGGGCGGGCCAGGGCTCCGGCAGGGCGGTGGGAAATTTGGGGGATTTGTCCGTGCGAACGTTCGCTCGGATCAGCCAGCCTGGATCCCCGGAGGAGTGGCGGCGCCGGCGGGGCGGGCGGCGGGCGGGGACGCGGGCGAGCCGGGGCTGGCCACGGGTGCGCCGGCGCTGGGCGCGGGTGCGCCGGTGTCGGGCACGGGCGAGATGGAGCCGGGCGCGGTGGCGCCTGCGCTGGTGCTGGGCACGGGCGCGCCGGGGCTGGGCGCGGTGGCGCCAATGCTGGTCACGGGTGCGCCGGTGCTGGGCACGGGTGCATGAGTGGCGGCCGCGGGTGCGCCGGTGCCGGGCACGGATCCGGCCGGGGCAGCGCCCGGTGCGGAGTTCCCGGCACCGCCGGGGTGCGGCGCGTCGCCGGCTGACTCGCGCAGCACCAGGTGGCAGGGGACCGCCTGGGCGCCGTGCGTGGGCTCGCCGCCGATCGCCGACAGCAGGTGCTCGGCGGCGATGCGGCCGACATCCTCCAGGCACATGTCCACGCTGGCCAGCGGTGGTTGCGCGCCGAGCGCCATGGGCTGCCAGTTGTCGAAGCCGATCAGCGCCACGTCCTGCGGGATCCGCCGGCCCATGGCGCGCAGCGTGTCACTGACCCCGCGGCCCAGCTGGTCACTGCCGCAGAAGATCGCGTCAATCTCCGGGTTGCTGCGCAGCAGGATCTGCGCCGCGTCGCGGCCCCACTGCTCGGTCCACTCCCCGTACAGCACATCGCTGGGCCGGAAGTCCAGGCCGGCCTCGCGCGCTGCCTCCCAGAACCCCGCGGCGCGCTTGCGGGCGGCCAGGAAGCGCTCGGGCCCGGTGATGTGCCCGAGGTGCCGGCGGCCGGCGGCGGCGAAGTGCCGGGCCGCCAGCTGGCCGCCGCCCTGGTCGTCGGGCAGGATCGCGGGCTCGTCGCTGTCGAGCGACTGGGTCATCGCGTACACCACCGGGATGCCCAGGCCGGTGCCGATGCTCGGCCGGGGCTCGATGCGCCGGCCGGTCACGATCAGGCCGTCGACCTGACGGCGCAGCAGCATGTCGACGTACTGCCGCTCGCGCGCCGGATCATCGCGGGTGTCGCACATGAAGACGGAGATCTGGCCGGCGCCCAGGGCGTTCTCCGCGCCCAGCATGACCGGGATGGAGAACCGGCCGAAGCTGTCGGTGGTGATCAGCCCCACGGTGTAGGTACGCCCCGCCAGCAGCCCGCGGGCCAGGACGTTCGGGGTGAAGCCCAGCTCGCGGGCCGCGACCGTCACCCGGTCCCTGGTCTCGGCGCGCAGCTTGCCCTGGCCGTTCAGCGCCTTGGACGCAGTACCGATCGAGACGCCCGCCCGCGCGGCCACGTCCCGGATGGTTGCTCGCCTGGAGTCAGGCCCGGTCTCTGGCAAAGGCAAAGGGTTGCTCCATCTGTCGTGCGCCCGATGGTCAGGATGGTACGACAAAAGTGATGGTAGATGTACTTGACGCGGCACTTGCCCGACTTCTAGCCTTCGGCAGGAAAACCTATTCTCCACCGGAGTGCGCGCTGCCCAGGCACGCGCCAGAGCCCTCTGGGAGTCCCGCAGGTGAGCAGCAGTCACGTGGCAGCAGCGAGCGGGCCGGTCAGCCCGTCAGAGTCAGCGGACGTAGTCCACCGGCCGGTGGCGGGTCCGGGCACTCAGCTGGCCGGCGGCCTGCTGGGTGACTGGCAGCGCCGCAGCAGCGAAATCAGCCTCCCGCTGGCCGTGACCCAGATGGAGGCGGCCGGCAACCTGGGCAACCTGCGGCTGGCCATCGCCGCCAGCGACGGCGCGGCCGACGGGGCCTACCGCGGCCCGGCGTTCATGGACTCCGACATCTACAAGACGCTGGAGGCGATCGCCTGGGAGCTGGCCCGTCCCGGCACCCCGCACGCCTGCGATGCCGTCGCGCGGTTCACCGCCGAGGCGACCGCGCTGCTGGAGAAGGCGCAGCAGCCCGACGGCTACCTCAACTCGCACGTCCAGGTGACCGGCAAGACGCGGTACGCCCAGCTGGCCTCCAGCCACGAGCTGTACTGCGCCGGGCACCTGATCCAGGCCGCCGTGGCCGCGCGCCGCGGTGCCGCGGCGCAGGAGCCGGATGACGTGCGGCAGGCCGCTGCCGGGCTGTTCGCGGTGGCCCGCAAGTTCGCCGACCACCTGGTGGAGCACTTCACCGGCACCACCCTCAACGACGGCCACCCGATCATCGAGACGGCCCTGGTGGAGCTGTACCGGGAGACCGGGCACGCGCCGTACCTGCAGCTGGCCAGCCAGCTCGTCGAGCAGCGCGGCCGCGGGCTGATCGGCGACTCCGGTTTCGGCCGTCGCTACCTGCAAGACCACGAGCCGGTCCGCACGTCGGCCACCGAGGTCGGCCACGCGGTCCGCGCTCTGTACCTGGAGGCGGGGGTCGCCGACGTGGCGGCCGAGACCGGCGACCGCGAGCTGCTGGCGGCCTCGGTGGCGCGCTGGACCGACATGGTCGCGACCAAGACGGCGATCACCGGCGGCAACGGGTCACGGCACTCCGGCGAGGCCTTCGGCGACGCCTTCGAGCTGCCCCCGGACCGCGCCTACAACGAGACCTGCGCGGCTATCGCGAGCTTCCAGTGGAGCTGGCGGCTGCTGCTGGCCACCGGCGAGGCAAGGTACGCCGACCTGATGGAGCGCATCCTCTACAACGGCTTCGGCGCCTCGGTGTCGGCCGACGGCCGCAAGTTCTTCTACGTCAACCCGCTGCAGCGGCGCACCGATCACTACGAGGACGACCGGCCCGGCCGGCGCCGCGAGTGGTTCTCCTGCGCCTGCTGCCCGCCCAACATAATGCGGCTGCTGGCCTCGGTGCAGCACTACCTGGCCACCACCGCGGGCGACGTGCTCTACCTGCACCAGTACACGGCCTCGCAGGTCGCGGCCCGGCTGCCGGCCGGGGACCTCGAGCTTGCGGTGGCCACCGATTACCCGTGGGCCGGAAAGGTGACGATAACTGTCCGCAGCGCCCCGGCCGGGCCGGCGGGCCTGGCACTGCGCGTCCCCGCTTGGAGCACGGCCGCCGGGCTGGCGCTGAACGGCGCGCCCGCGCAGCCGGCCAGCGCCGGCGGCTACCTGACGCTCACCCGGCAGTGGCAGGCCGGCGACGTGCTGACCCTGGACCTGGATCTCCGCGCCCGGCTGACCTACCCGGGCCGCCGCTTCGACGCGCTGCGCGGCACGGTGGCGGTCGAGCGCGGGCCGCTGGTCTACTGCGTCGAGCAGGCCGACCAGGACGCCGCCGACGTCGAGGACCTGGCGGTATCCGGGGCGGACCTGGCCGAGCGCGAGGTCTCGCTGCCCGGCATCGACAAGACGGTGGCGGTCACGGTGCCGGCCACCCATCTCCCGGCCGCGGCCAGCGTGCCGTACGCCGCGGAGCCCGACGCGAGCGCCAGCGCGGGTGAGCCCGCCACGGCAATCGCCATCCCGTACTTCCAGTGGGACAACCGCGATGGCGCCGCCATGCGGGTCTGGCTGCCGGCGCAGCAGCCCGCCGGCGCTGACACCGGCGGCGATGCCTGACCAGGACCGGGTTCCCCGGCCCCGAGCAACCGCATAGCACTGCTCACGGTGCCGGTGGCGCTCAGCAACGTGGAGACTGGCACCTACGGCTCGGTCAACTACGGACTGCTGCTGGCGGGCGCGGTGATCGCCATGGTGCCGTGCATCGTGGTCTGCATCTCGCTGCAGCGCTACTACGTCCGCGGCCTGCTGTCCGGGGCGCTCAAGGGCTGAGGGCCGCCCCGGCCAGCGCCAGGGACCGGGGCATCGTCGAGGGAGAGGACGGGCAGGGATGAGCCGGGTTGTGGTCATCGGAGCGACGGGGCACATCGGCAGCTACCTGGTGCCGCGCCTGGTCCGGGCCGGCCATGAGGTCATCGCGATCAGCCGCGGCACCCGCGAGCCCTACCACCACAGCGCGCAGTGGGCCGCCGTCAGCCGGGTCACCGCCGACCGGGACGCCGAGGACGCGGCCGGCACGTTCGGCGACCGGATCGCCGCACTGCACCCTGACGCGGTCGCGGACCTGGTCTGCTTCACCGCTGAGTCGGCCGCGCAGCTGGTCGACGCGCTGCGCCCGGCCCGGCCGCTGCTGGTGCACTGCGGCACGATCTGGGTACACGGCCCGGCCCGGGTGGTGCCGGTCACCGAGGACGAGCCGCGCACCGCCTACGGCCCGTACGGCACCGGCAAGGCCGAGATCGAGGCGCTGCTGCACCGGGAGACGATGCGCGGCGGCGTGCCGTCGGTCGTGCTGCATCCCGGCCACATCAGCGGTCCCGGCTGGCCCGTCATCACCCCGGCCGGCAACCTCGACGCGTCGGTCTGGACCGCGCTGGCCACCGGGAAGCCGCTGGCGCTGCCCGACCACGGGCTGGGCGTGCTGCACCACGTGCACGCCGATGACGTGGCCCAGGCCTTCGAGCTGGCCCTGGCCCGGCCGGCGGCGATCGGGTCCAGCTTCCACGTGGTCGCCGAGCAGTCCATGACGCTGCGCGGGCTGGCCGCGGGCGTGGCGGCCTGGTTCGGCCGGGAGCCGGTGCTGGACTTCGTGGAGTGGCCCGAGTTCGAGCACCGCGTGGGCGCCGAGCACGCCGAGGCAACTCGCGAGCACACCTTCCGCAGCATCACCGCGAGCATCGCGGCGGCCCGGCAGGTCCTGGGCTACGCCCCGCGGTTCAGCACGCTGGAGGCGCTGCGCGAGGCGCTGCGCTGGCTGGCTGCTCATGGCCAGGCCGACGTGGCGGGCCAGGAGTTCTAGCGTCAGGTCCGGGCTGGCCGCGAGCCAGGTTGCCGACCGGGCCAGGGCTGGGGCGGGCAGGTTCCTGGCTGGCGGCCAGCCAGGTTGCGAGCCGGGCCGGGGCTGACGTGTTAGTCGCGGGCGGGCTCGCCGTGGCCGGCGTTGGCGCGGCCGCGGCCCCAGTACGCCTTGGGCGACATCTGGTCGGCGGGCAGGCCGCGGCGGGTCAGCACCTCGCGCAGGGCCAGCACGACCCTGGCCTCGCCGAGCAGGTACGCCTGGCCCTTACCGGGCGGCAGCTCGACCTCGGCGGCCTCGGCGGTCAGCGCGGCGGACTCGCCGGCCGGGCCGCTGAGCCGGTGCAGCCAGGTCAGCCGGGTCCGGGCGGCGGGGTTGATGTCCTGCTCGTCGTCGGGGCCGGGGATCTCGAGCACGATAGTGGCGACGCTGTCGCCGGGCAGCGCCTCGGTCATGGCGAAGATCGCCGGCAGGGCCGACTCATCGCCCATGAACAGATGCCAGTCGGCCGCTGGGTTGATGGTGATCTTGCCACGCGGGCCGATGCCCTCGATCCGGTCGCCGGGCCGGGTGGCCCGGATCCAGCGCTCGCCGGGGCCGTCGCCGTGCAGCACCACGTCGATGGTGAGCTGCCGGGCGGCCAGGTCCAGGGAGCGGATGGTGTAGCGGCGCCGGACCGGGCGGTTCCCGTCGGCGGCCACCAGCAGCATGACGTCCTGGCCGGGCGCGTAGCTGAAGCCATCCAGCTCGGGCGCGGAGAGCTCGATCCGGCGCATGCGCGGGGTGAGCTGAGCTGCGCTGCGCACCGTGAAGTGCAGCCGCCTGGTATCGGCCAGATTCCCGGTGAGCTGGGCGAACGGGTCATCCAGCGTCTCGCGGACAGCCTCGGGCAGTGCATCAGTCATCGGAAATCACCATGAGCTCCGGCAGCGTTTCGTTGTCGGTCGCCGGCCTGCGGGCACGGCACGCGGTGCCCACAGTACGCCAGCAGCCATCAGGCCAGTGACGCTGGAGGTTGGGGCTGGAGGTTGGGGCTGGCGCCGTTCACAATGGGGGGCGGAGTGAGGGACCCAGGGGGACAGCCATGCCAGACCTGGACGAGCCAGCCGTGCCCGTCGACAGCGGCCGGATGCCGCGCGGCCAGTGGAGCGCTGAGCACGACGACCTGGGCACCGAGGCGCGGGTGCCGCGGTCGGTCCGGCGGGTGGTCTCGCTGGTCCCGTCGCTGACCGAGACGGTGGCGTCGTGCGCGCCGCGCATCCTGGTCGGTGCCACGTCCTGGTGCACGCACCCCGCCGACCTGGACGTCACCCGGATCGGCGGGACGAAGAACCCGGACGTGGCGGCGATCACCGCGCTGGCGCCGGACGTGGTGCTGGCCAACGAGGAGGAGAACCGGCAGGCCGACCTGGACGCGCTGCGCGGGGCCGGCCTGGCGGTGTGGGTGACCCGGGTGCGGGACCTGCCCGAGGCGCTCGCCTCGCTGCGCCGGATGCTGACGGTGGCGTGCCGGCTGCCGGCCCCGGCGTGGCTGGACACGGCGGCGGCGGCGTGGCGGCGGGTGCCGGCCGCCGGGCCGCGCGGCCGGACGGCGGTGGTGCCGGTCTGGCGGCGGCCGTGGATGGTGCTCGGGCACGACACGTTCGCCGGCGACCTGCTGGCCCGGCTGGGCGTCGCCAATGTGTACGCCGGGCACGACGAGCGGTATCCGCGGGTCCGGATCGAGCAGATTCGCGGGGCCGGGGCGGACCTGGTGGTGCTGCCCGACGAGCCGTACCGGTTCAGCGCGTCGGACGGGCCGGAGGCGTTTCCCGGGGCCAGCTCGGCACTGGTCAGCGGCCGGCACCTGACGTGGTACGGGCCGTCGCTGGCCGAGGCGCCCGCGGTGCTGGGCCGGCAGCTGCGGGCGGCCCGGGTGCGCTGCCCCGGGTTACCGGCGGGGCGGCTCGGCAGCTGAGCGCGCCGTGGCAGAGGCCAGCGCCGGCGGCTCGGGGACGCTAGCTGGCGGGCTCGGCGCGGGAAGGCCGAGCAGGGGAGCCGCTAGGCTCGTAGGAAGTCATCCCTGCGAGTAAGAGGGAGTTTCTCGTTGCTTTCCCTGGTCCTGCCGAAGGGTTCCCTGGAGCGTGCCACCCTCGACCTGTTTGATGCGGCCGACCTGACGGTCCGCCGGTCATCGGACCGGGACTACCATGCGACGATCGACGACCCGCGCATCGAGCGGGTCCGCTTCCTGCGGCCGCAGGAGATCCCGTCTTACGTCGCCGAGGGCCTGTTCGACTTCGGCATCACCGGCCGGGACTGGATCACCGAGACCGGCGCGAACGTCACCTCGCTGGGTGAGCTGCAGTACTCCAAGGCCACCTCGCAGCCGGTCCGGGTGGTGCTCGCGGTGCCGCTCAGCGTGTCCTGGTCATCGGCAGCCGACCTGCCCGACGGGGTCCGCATCTCCACCGAGTTCCCTGAGCTCACCCGCCGGTTCCTCGAAGCTCGCGGGGTCAAGGCGGTGGTCATCCCGTCCTATGGCGCCACTGAGGCCAAAGTGCCCGACATCGTGGACGCCATCGTTGACCTGACCGAGACGGGTTCCTCGCTGCGCCGCAATGGCCTGCGCATCCTGGAGACGCTGCTGACCAGCTATACCGAGCTGGTGGCCAACCCGGCGGCGTTCGAGGATGCGGGCAAGCGGGCCGCGATGGAGGACGTGGCGCTGCTGCTGCGCGGCGCGATCCGGGCCCGCGGCAGCGTGCTGCTCAAGCTGAATGTCGGCGTCGGCGACCTGACCAGCGTCACCTCGATGCTCCCGGCGATGTCGTCGCCGACGGTCACCGCGCTGGCCCGCGGCGACATGCACGCGGTCGAAGCCGTGGTGCCCAAGCGGGGCGTCAACACGCTGATCCCGGCGCTGAAGTCGGCCGGAGCACGCGACATCCTGGAAGTCCCGATCACCAAGATCGTCGAGTAGCCCGGCGGCGGGCGGCCGGGCTGCGGGCCGCCCGGCTGCGGGCCGCCCGGGGCTGGTCGGCACCGGCGAGCCGCATACGGCGGTTGGTGGCCGGGCGAGCCGGGTACGGGCCGGTGGGGACCAGGACTGATCATGGCCCCGCGCGGCGGATCTGACTGTCTCGCCAAGTGGCCGAACCTTGACGATCTCCGCGCGACGCGGTCAAGATGAGTTCTTCCACCACGGAACCGGCTCCAGTTCTGGGGCCTGTTGAGGGGGTGGCCGTGCCGAAGCCTCGACGACCGACCATCGCTGACATTGCGGCCGTGTCGGGCGTAGGCGCGGGCACAGTGTCCCGCGTCATTAACGAGGCCGCCGGGGTGCGCGCCGCTTCCGCTGCCTCCCCCGCGCTGGGCCGCACGGCCTCGGGCCGTCGGCTGGCGGGCTGCCGGCGAGCGCCGGCCATGGCCGGGCTGCCCCCCGCCGACAATTTAGTCCCGCTGGGCCCGCACGGGCCGGCCAGCGCGCAGGCCCTGGCCGCCAAGCTGCGGACGCTGCCCGATCCGCCGTCAGCCATCTTCGCCGCGTCCGACACCGGGCCATGGGGGTGCTCGCGGCCGCCGGCCGGTCGGGCATGCACGTGCCCGCGCGCCTGTCGGCGCCCGGTTTCGGCGACATCCAGCTCGCCGTGCTGCCTGACCCCGGCACCGTGCGCCAGCTACCGGGAGCACATCGGGCCGACGGTGCCGAGCGCTGTGCGCGCTGCTGCGCGGGGAGCGGGTCAGGCCGCTGCGCCAGGTGCTGGAGGTCCGGGTGGTGCAGGGGCCAGCTCGAGGTGGCCCGGAGCCCGGCGGCCGCAGCGCCCGGCGGCCGCAGCGCCCGGCGACCGGGTCGCCAGCGGCTCCCGGCGCCGCGCGCAGCAGACGACAGCGGTCCCGGCAGCGGGCTGCTTCCCCGGACAACAGGTCGCCGGACAACAGGGAGGTGAAGCCGCCTCGCAGGAGCCCTTTCAGGTGCACCGAAGATCTGCGCGAAGGGAAGATGATGGCTGATCAAGAACGGCCGGCCAGGCCGGCCAGCAGCCCCGCGTTCCGGCAGCGGCGCCGACCGGGAATCCCGCGCCGGAGCCGCCGCGGCTGGGCGGGCCTCGCGGCAGTGGCGCTGGTGTCTTCCGCGCTGGCCGCCTGCGGCTCGGCCGGCGCGGGCTCGGGCCCGGTGACGCTGACCTACTACCTGTATCCCGACAACTCTGGCGCCACCCAGACGGCCATCAAGAACTGCGACGCGCACAGCAACGGCACATACCGGATCTCCTACCAGAAGCTGCCCAACGCCTCCGATGGGCAGCGGCAGCAGCTCGTGCGCCGGCTCGCGGCCCACGACGACACGATCGACATCATGGGCCTGGACGTCACCTGGGAGGCCGAGTTCGCGCAGGCGGGCTGGATCGTGCCGTGGACGGGCCCGAACAAGGCGCAAGCCGAGGACGGGACGCTCAAGCCCGCCCTGGAGACCGCGATCTGGAAGGGCAAGCTCTACGCGGTGCCCGCCAACACCAACACCCAGCTGCTGTGGTACCGCTCGGACCTGGTGCCCAGCCCGCCGAAAACCTGGGCGGAGATGATCTCCGACGCCGAGAAGCTGGCCAAGGAGGGCAAGCCGCACTACATCGAGATCCAGGGCGCCCAGTACGAGGGCGCGACCGTGTGGTTCAACACGATGGTGTCCAGCGCCGGCGGCACCGTGCTGAACCCGGACGCGACCAGGGTGACGCTCGGGCAGCCCGCCGTCAAGGCACTGTCGATCATGAAGCAGCTCGCCACCTCGACCGCCGCTGACCCCTCGCTCGACGTGCAGATGGAGAACGAGAACCGGCTGGCCATGGAAGCAGGAAACGCGGTCTTCCAGCTGAACTACCCGTTCGTGTATCCGGCCATGAAGGCCGACAATCCGTCGCTGTTCAAGCACTTCAAGTGGGCGCCGTACCCGGAGGTCATCCCCGGCAAGCCGGCCAAGGTGACGATCGGCGGCATCGACCTGGCCGTCAGCTCGTACTCCAGGCACCAGGCGCTGGCCT
Organism: Streptosporangiaceae bacterium; assembly: GCA_035763085.1. GTDB lineage: Bacteria > Actinomycetota > Actinomycetes > Streptosporangiales > Streptosporangiaceae > DASUBV01. The sequence goes on from DASUBV010000177.1 coordinate 16,352, forward strand.
TCCAGGCAGCGCTGTGCCTGCGGAACAAGCAGAACCAGATCATCGGGGCGAACGTCGGCGGCGTGCCGCCGACCATTGAGAGCCTGTACAACAACCCGGCGCTATTCAAGAACTACCCGTTCCATGCCGACATCCTCCAGGCGCTGCAGAACGCGAGCGTCCGGCCGAAGTCGCCGGTCTACCAGGTCGTATCCATCGATATCTCGCACCTGGTCTCGCCGCCGGAATCCATCAATCCGGCGAGCACCGAGAAGGCGATGGTCAGCCAGCTCACTGACGCCCTGCAATCGAAGGGCCTGGTCCCGTGAGCGGCCGCGCGCCGGCCGCGGGCCTGGCCGGGGACAGGACGAGCCGAGGAAAGGAAGGCCACCGATGAGCACGAGCACCCAGCCGGCCACGACCGGCGCGGCCGGGACGCAGCGGCGCAGGGGCAAAGCACCCCTGTCCGAGGGCGCGCGCGCCGAGCGCAGACTCGGCTGGCTGCTGTGCGCCCCCGCGGTCATCGTGATGATCGCGGTCACCGCCTACCCGGTCGGCTACGCCATCTACCTGTCGCTGCAGCGCTACAACCTCGAGCTTCCGCAGCAGATCAAGTTCATCGGGCTGAGCAATTACGCGGCGGTGCTGAGCTCGCCGTACTGGTGGCAGGCCCTGAAGGTGACCGTGATCATCACGATCTTCTCGGTCGCCATCTCGCTGGTCCTGGGCATGCTGCTGGCCCTGCTCATGCACCGGACGCTGTTCGGGCGCAACACGGTGCGCACCGCCGCGCTCATTCCGTACGGCATCGTGACGGTCGCCGCCGCCTACGGCTGGCAGTACGCCTGGACACCAAGCCAGGGCTACCTGTCTGCGGCGTTCGGCGACAGCGCGCCGCTGACCTCCCAGGTGTCGGCGATCATCGTCATCATCATCGCCGAGATCTGGAAGACCACGCCGTTCATGGGCCTGCTCCTGCTCGCCGGGCTGTCCCTGGTCCCCGAGGACCTGCAGAAGGCGGCGAAGGTCGACGGTGCCACCGCCTGGCAGCGCTTCACCCGGATCACGCTGCCGCTGATGAAGCCGGCCATCCTGGTCGCCCTGCTGTTCCGGACCCTGGACTCGTTCCGGATCTTCGACAACATCTTCATCCTGACGGCGGGCAATAACGGCACCGGGTCGGTGTCGATCCTGGGCTACGACAACTTGTTCAATGCCCTCAACCTCGGGGTGGGATCGACGATCTCGATCCTCATCTTCATCTGCGTGGCACTGATCGCCGTGGCGTTCATCAAGGGCTTCGGCACCGCGGCTCCCGGCTCCGACATCGGGAAGAGGTGACTGGCTGATGGCTGTGGCGACAACTCCCCGGCAGAAGTCCGGGTGGGGGATAGCGAACTTCGTCGTTGTGGCGCTGGCCCTGATCCCGGTGCTGTGGATGGTCTCGCTGTCGTTCAAGACACCCGCGGCGATCCTGGATCCCTCGTTCTGGCCTAAGTCGTGGACCTGGTCGAACTATGCCGGGATCCTGGAAACCTCGCAGTTCATCCAGCCGCTGCTCAACTCCATCGGCATTGGCCTGATCTCGACGCTCATCGCTGTCGTGCTGGCCTCGATGGCGGCCTACGCGATAGCGCGGCTGAATTTCCCCGGCAAGGGCGTGCTCATCGGGATGGCGCTCCTGATCGCCATGTTCCCGCAGATCGCGCTGGTGACGCCGCTGTTCAACATCGAGCGTGGCCTGGGCCTGTTCAACACCTGGCCCGGCCTGATCATCCCCTACGTGGCTTTCGGGCTGCCGCTGGGCATCTACACGCTGTCGGCGTTCTTCCGCGAGATCCCGTGGGAGCTGGAGAAGGCGGCCAAGGTCGACGGGGCCACGCCATTCCAGGCGTTCACGCTGGTCATCGCCCCGCTGGCGGCACCCGGAATGGTGACCACGGCGATCCTGGTGTTCCTGTTCTGCTGGAACGAGTTCCTGTTCGCGATCTCGTTCACCTCAACGCTCGCGTCCCGGACCGCGCCCGCTTCCATCGCCTACTTCAGCGGCAGCTCGCAGTTCACGGTGCCGACCGGGCCCATCGCGGCCGCCGCGGTGGTCATCACCATCCCCATCATCATCTTTGTCGTGTTCTTCCAGCGCCGCATCGTGGCCGGGCTGACGTCCGGCGCGGTCAAGGGCTAGCCGGGCGCACGGACGTGAAGGAGTAACAGTGGCCGAGATCATCCTGGACAACGTCACCAAGCGCTATCCCGACGGCGCGCTGGCCGTCGACAAGATCAGCCTGGACATCGCCGACGGCGAGTTCATGATCCTGGTCGGCCCGTCGGGCTGCGGGAAGTCCACCACGCTGAACATGATCGCGGGCCTGGAGGACATCACCGAGGGCGAGCTGCGGATCGGCGGCCGGGTCGTCAACAACGAGGCGCCCAAGGACCGTGACATCGCCATGGTGTTCCAGAGCTACGCGCTCTACCCGCACATGACAGTGCGCGAGAACATGGGCTTCGCGCTCAAACTGGCCAAGACGCCGCAGAACGTCATCAACGAGAAGGTGGAGGAGGCCGCCCGGATCCTGGACCTGACCCAGCACCTGGACCGCAAGCCCGCCAACCTGTCCGGCGGCCAGCGTCAGCGGGTAGCCATGGGCCGGGCTATCGTCCGCGACCCGCAGGCGTTCCTGATGGACGAGCCGCTGTCCAACCTGGACGCCAAGCTGCGGGTGCAGACCCGCACGTCGGTGTCGCGGCTGCAGAAGCGGCTGGGCACCACGATGGTCTACGTCACCCACGACCAGACCGAGGCCATGACGCTGGGCGACCGGCTAGCCGTGATGCGGGCCGGGATACTGCAGCAGGCCGGGACCCCGCAGGAACTGTATGACCGGCCGGTCAACCTGTTCGTGGCCGGCTTCATCGGCTCGCCGGCGATGAACTTCCTGGGCGCCACCCTGGAGGAGGGCTCGCTGCGCACCAGCCTGGGCGACCTGCCGTTGTCCGGGCAGCTGCGCCAGGAACTGGAGCGGGCGAACGTGGGCCGCTCTGTCATCGCGGGCCTGCGCCCGGAGGACTTCGAGGACGCCTCGCTCGTCCCGGCCGAGAATCGCGGCTTCGGAATCACGTTCCGGACGACAATCGACGTGCGTGAGTCCATGGGCTCGGACGTCTTCGTGTACTTCACAACGGAAAGCGGCCTGTCGGCCCACTCCGACCAGCTGGCCGACCTGGCGCAGGATTCCGGCCAGGCCGAGGCGCTCGGCGCGGAGGAGCAGGTCACGGCCCGGCTGGACGCGGCGACCAGGATCCGCGAGGGCGAGGAGGCCGAGCTGTGGGCGGACCTGCGCCCGCTGCATGTGTTCGACCCGGCGTCGGGCCGCAACATCGCCCTGGAGGCCCGCCCGGACGGCCCGCCGCCGGCGAGCTGAGCCAGCCCGGCCGCCCGTGGCGGGCGGCCGCCAGGCCGCGGCAGCCCGGCGTGACGGGGTCCGCTCGTCACGCCGGGGCCGGCCCGGGGCCCCCGTTTCGAATCAACGGGCGCACGGGCACGTGCCGGCAGGCAATCCGGCTGCGCGAGGGGCCGGGCGGGATGATCAGCGGGCGGCCGGCTCCCGGACGTCCAGCCCGCGCTCGCGCAGCGCCGCCTCGGCGCGGTAAATGTCAGCCTGGCTGGCATGGTCGCCGCCCGGTGGCGGGCTCACCTCCAGCCGGGCGCACGCGTCGTGCAGCGCGTCCAGGTAGGCGCCGCGCAGTGCCCGGACGCGGTGGCTCTTGGCCGTCGCGCCGGGGGTGGTCTCGGTGACATCCAGCTGGGCCCGCAGCCGCCGCAGGGTGGCGGCCAGCCGCTCCGGCGACTCGGCCGGCGGCGGCCGGCGGAGGCGGCCGACCAGCTTGTGCCAGCCGCCCAGGGTCACGATGAGGAAGTACCCGGCAGCGGTCGGCAGCGCCATGGCCAGCACGAGCAGCGCGATATTGCGCATGCTCCAGTGTCGGCCGCCCGCCGGCCGCCAGGCAAGCGCTTCGCTGAGCCGGCCAGCGTAACCGGCATCTTGATCAGCAAGGCGGCTAGCGGACATAGTGGATGCGCCGGGCGCCACGGCGGCGCGGGCAGTCGTTCAGGCCGCGCGGGCGCCGCGCCGGGGTTGTGAGGAGAAAAATGCAAGACGGCGGTGCGGTGCAGCCGTGGTGGCACGGGTCGGTCCTCTACCAGCTGTACGTCCGGTCGTGGCAGGACGCTGACGGAGATGGCTACGGGGACCTGCGCGGCCTCATCAGCCGCCTGGATCACCTGGAGTGGCTCGGCGTCGACGCCATCTGGCTGTCGCCCACGATGCCCTCGCCCGACACCGACTGGGGTTACGACGTCAGCGACTACACCGGCGTGCACCCCGAGCTGGGCACGCTGGCCGACCTGGACGAGCTCATCGCCGCGGCGGGGGAGCGCGGCATGCGGGTGCTGCTGGACCTGGTGCCCAACCACACCAGCTCGGCGCACGCCTGGTTCGTCGACGCGCTGACCGGCCGGGACGC